>NZ_JBIDBS010000009.1:222063-269620 GCF_043204165.1 Streptomyces sp. NPDC047982
CCCCACCGGCGGGGGGGGGGCGGGGGCGGGGGGGGGCCGCGCCCCCCCCCCCCCCCCCCCCCCCCCCCCCCCCCCCCCCCGGGCCGCGCACAGTGCTTGCTTATCTCATCCGGCGCCTGTTCGCCGTAGTCATCATGGTGCTCGTCGTACTGCTCGCGACCTTCACCATCTTCTTCATGCTGCCCAAGTGGGCGGGTCAGGACGTCGCAGTCCTCTTCGCCGGCAAGGCCACCGGTGCCGAGCAGCTCGCGGGCATCCGGATCAAACTGGGGCTCGACGAGCCCCTCCTCGTCCAGTTCTGGGACTTCGTCAAGGGCATCCCGATGGGGCGCGACTACACGAACGGTGACGACGTCACCCACTGTGCCGCCCCCTGCTTCGGGTACTCCTTCCGCACCGAGGTGCCGGTCTGGACCACCCTCAAGGACGCCCTGCCGGTCACCGCCGCGCTCGCCGCGGGCGCCTGCGTGCTGTGGCTCCTCGGCGGTGTGGCCACCGGCGTCGTGTCCGCGCTCAAGCGCGGCACCATCTGGGACCGGGCCGCGATGACCACCGCCCTCGGTGGCGTCTCCCTGCCGATCTTCTTCACCGGCATGGTCGCGATGGGCCTGTTCGTGCACACCCTCGGGTGGGTCGACATCGCCGACAACCTCTCCACCGACGACAGCATCGGCGTCTGGTTCCAGACCCTGATCCTGCCGTGGATCGTGCTCGCCTTCCTGAACGCCGCGATGTACGCCCGGCTCACCCGGGCCACCATGCTCGACGTGCTGGGCGAGGACTACATCCGCACCGCCCGTGCCAAGGGGCTGGGCGAGGGCACCGTCATCACCCGGCATGCCCTGCGTTCCGCGATGACGCCGATCCTCACCGTCTTCGGCCTCGACATCGGCGTGCTCCTCGGTGGCGCGGTCCTCACGGAGTCCACGTTCAACCTGCCCGGTCTGGGTCTCGCGGCCGTCCAGGCCATCAGCGACAAGGACCTGCCCGTGATCCTCGGCGTCACCCTGTTCGCGGCGCTCGCCATCGCCGTCGCCAACCTCGTCGTCGACATTCTGTACGCCGTCATCGACCCGCGAGTGAGGCTGGGATGACCGAACTGCACAAGAGCGGTGCCGCGCTGGGCGAACCCGTCGCGGACTCGCCCGCCCCCACCGCCTTCCTGGACGTGCGCGACCTGAAGGTGCACTTCCCGACGGACGACGGTCTCGTCAAGTCCGTCGACGGGCTCAGCTTCACGCTGGAGAAGGGCAAGACCCTCGGCATCGTGGGCGAGTCCGGCTCCGGCAAGTCCGTCACCTCGCTCGGGATCATGGGCCTGCACACCGCCGGCCAGTACGGCAAGCGCAAGGCGCGGCTGTCGGGCGAGATCTGGCTGGACGGCAAGGAGCTGCTGTCTGCGGACCCCGACGAGGTCCGCAGGCTGCGCGGCCGCGACATGGCCATGATCTTCCAGGACCCGCTGTCGGCGCTGCACCCGTACTACACGATCGGCAAGCAGATCGTGGAGGCGTACCGGGTCCACCACGACGTGGACAAGAAGGCCGCCCGCAGGCGTGCGATCGAGATGCTCGACCGGGTCGGCATCCCGCAGCCCGACAAGCGTGTCGACAGCTACCCGCACGAGTTCTCCGGCGGGATGCGCCAGCGCGCGATGATCGCGATGTCGCTGGTCAACAACCCCGAGCTGCTGATCGCCGACGAGCCGACGACCGCACTGGACGTGACCGTCCAGGCGCAGATCCTCGACCTGATTCGCGATCTGCAGAAGGAGTTCGGCTCCGCGGTCATCGTCATCACCCACGACCTGGGCGTCGTGGCCGAGCTCGCCGACGACATCCTCGTGATGTACGGCGGGCGCTGCGTCGAGCGCGGACCGGCCGAGAAGGTGTTCTACGAACCCCGGCACCCCTACACCTGGGGTCTGCTGGGCTCGATGCCGCGCCTCGACCGCGACCAGACCGACCGGCTCATCCCGGTCAAGGGCTCCCCGCCGTCGCTCATCAACATCCCCTCGGGCTGCGCCTTCAACCCGCGCTGCCCGTACGCGGACGTGCCCGAGGGCGACGTGACCCGCACCGTACGGCCCGAGCTGCGGGAGGTCGGCAGCCGGCACTGGGCGGCCTGCCACATGTCGCAGGAGCAGCGGGAGCGGATCTGGACCGAAGAGATTGCGCCCAAGCTGTGAGCGAGGACAAGGCCGTGACGAGCGAGGACAAGGGCAGGGCGAGCGGGGGCGAGGGCATGGCGAACGCGGGCAGGGACGCGGAGGTGCCCGGGCAGCGGGCCGCCGGGAACGGGGCACCGGCCGGGAAGGACCCGGCCTCCCGCGAGGTGCTGCTGAGGGCGACCGGTCTGCAGAAGCACTTCCCCATCAGGAAGGGGATGCTGCAGCGCACCGTCGGTGCCGTGAAGGCGGTCGACGGGATCGACTTCGAGGTGCGCGCGGGGGAGACCCTGGGGGTCGTCGGGGAGTCCGGCTGCGGCAAGTCGACGATGGGCCGGCTGATCACCCGGCTGCTCGAACCCACCGCGGGGAAGATCGAGTTCGAGGGTCAGGACATCACGCACCTCGGCGTCGGCGCCATGCGCCCGATGCGCCGCGACATGCAGATGATCTTCCAGGACCCGTACTCGTCGCTGAACCCCCGGCACACGATCGGCACGATCGTGGGCGCCCCCTTCAAGCTGCAGGGCGTGACGCCCGAGGGCGGCGTGAAGAAGGAGGTGCAGCGGCTGCTGGAGGTCGTGGGCCTCAACCCCGAGCACTACAACCGCTACCCGCACGAGTTCTCCGGCGGTCAGCGCCAGCGCATCGGGATCGCCCGCGCGCTCGCGCTCAAGCCCAAGCTCGTCGTGGCGGACGAGCCGGTGTCGGCGCTGGACGTCTCCATCCAGGCACAGGTCGTGAACCTGCTCGACGACCTCCAGGCCGAGCTGGGCCTGACGTACGTGATCATCGCTCACGACCTCTCGGTCGTCCGGCACGTCTCGGACCGGATCGCGGTGATGTACCTGGGCAAGGTCGTGGAGCTGGCCGATCGCGACTCGCTCTACACGGCGCCGATGCACCCGTACACCAAGGCATTGCTGTCGGCGGTCCCGATCCCGGACCCGAGGCGCCGGGCGGCCAAGAGCGAACGCATCCTGCTGAAGGGCGACGTGCCGTCGCCGATCTCGCCGCCCAGCGGCTGCCGCTTCCACACCCGCTGCTGGAAGGCGACGGAGACCTGCCGGACGCAGGAACCGCCGCTGGTCGCGCTGAAGACCGGTCACCAGGTCGCCTGCCACCACCCGGAGAACGCGCCGGACCAGGTGCCGGGGGAGACCGTGACACAGGAGGCGCGCGAGGCGATCGAGATCGTCTCGATCCAGAAGACGGAGGCCGACGGCGGCGCGGCGGAGAAGTCCACGGCGGGGGATTCGGCCGAGGGATCGTCGTCCGGTACGCCGGAAGCCGGCCCGAAGGAGTAGTACCGAGGGATACCGGCACAATTGCCCGGTGCTCAACGAACTGTTCACGCCCTCCGTCCAGCACGCGCTCGACATCGCGGGGATCTTCGTCTTCGCGATCTCCGGCGCACTGCTCGCCGTACGCAAGAACTTCGATGTCTTCGGCATCGCGGTGCTCGCCGAGGTGACCGCGCTGGGCGGAGGGCTGTTCCGTGACATCGTCATCGGCGCGATCCCTCCGGCGGCGTTCACGGACCTCGGCTACTTCACCACCCCGCTCCTCGCCGCCGCGCTGGTGTTCTTCCTGCATCCGCACGTCGAGCGGATCCAGGTGGCGGTCAACGTCTTCGACGCGGCGGGCCTCGGGCTGTTCTGCGTCACCGGCACGGTCAAGGCGTACGGGTACGGCCTCGGCCTGACCGCGTCGGCGGCGCTGGGACTGGCCACCGCGGTGGGCGGCGGCGTACTGCGCGACGTCCTGGCCAACGAAGTGCCGTCGCTGCTGCGCTGGGACCGCGACCTGTACGCGGTGCCCGCGATGGTCGGCGCCACGATGATCGCGCTGTGCATCCGCTTCGACGTGCTCAATGCGCTCACCAGCGGCGCCGCGGTCGTCACGGCCTTCGTGCTGCGACTGTTCGCGATGCGCTACCACTGGCGCGCGCCGCGTGCGTACAACCGGAAGTCGTCGACGGCCGAGGAGGGTTCCGCGGCCATGTGACACGGACTCCGGGGCCTCCGGCAACGGTTGTGCGCATCATCTCATCATAAAAAGCTACCGCTTAGTAACGCTGTCGATGTACGGTGCGTCGCATGGCACAGGCAACAGAGCACGCGGTGCGCACCGCCCAGGCGACCGCAACCATCGGGGACAGTGAGTTCGACCGCGACACCGCCGTCACCCTTCGCGAGGAAGGCGTCTACGACGCCGAACTCTCCGCGGGATGGACGATCATCCACGCGGTCAACGGCGGCTATCTGCTGGCCATGCTCGGCCGCGCGCTCGGCGACGCACTGCCCCACCCGGACCCCTTCTCGATCTCCGCCCACTACCTCACCCCGTCCGTCCCCGGCCCCGCGGTGATCCGGACGCAGATGGCCCGTACCGGCCGCACCCTCTCGACCGGGCAGGCGTCCCTCTTCCAGTACGCGCAGGACGGCACCGAGGTCGAGCGCATTCGTGTCCTCGCCACCTACGGCGATCTGGACGCGCTGAGCGAAGAGGTGCGCACCTCCGCGAAGCCGCCGGCCATCCCGCCCGTGGAGCACTGCCTCGGCCCCGGCGACGGCCCGGCTCCGATTCCCGGCAGCTCCGCCATCGCCGACCGGATCGACATCAAGCTCGACCCGGCGACGGTCGGCTGGGCGATCGGCGCCCCTTCCGGCAAGGGCGAGATGCGCGGCTGGTTCGGTCTCGCGGACGGTCGCGACCCCGATCCGCTCTCCCTCCTGCTCACCGTCGACGCGCTGCCGCCCACCGCGTTCGAGCTGGGCCTGAAGGGCTGGACGCCGACCGTCGAACTCACCACCCACGTCCGCTGCCGCCCCGCCCCCGGCCCGCTCCGGGTCTCCATCACCACCCGCAACCTCGCCGGCGGCTTCCTGGAGGAGGACGCGGACGTCTGGGACAGCGCGGACCGCCTGGTCGCCCAGTCCCGCCAGCTGGCCCGGGCGTCGCGGGGGTAGCGGGCCCGCGAGGGAGGTGTGCGGGGAGACGCGGGTCACACCGGTACGTGTCACATCGCGCGGACCGTCTCCGTCGTAGGGGTGTATCCGCCCACAACGGCAAGGAGTGCACCATGGAAGCCCGCTTGAACCTGTTCACCAACCCGGTCATGGCCAAGGCCCTGAAGCACCTCGTCTCGGCGGGCAAGCCGGTCGCGGACTCGTCGCTGCCGGCCGCGACGCGCGAACTGGTGCTGCTCCGCGCCAGCCAGATCAACGGGTGCGGCTTCTGCGTCGACATGCACACCAAGGACGCCGTGCACGCGGGGGAGACCGCGGGGCGTCTCAACCTGGTCGCGGCCTGGCGCGAGGCGACGGTGTTCACCGACGCCGAGCGTGCCGCGCTGGAGCTGGCGGAGGAGGGAACCCGTATCGCCGATGCGGCCGGTGGTGTCAGCGACGAGGTCTGGGCCAACGCCGCCAAGTACTACGACGAGGAGCAGCTCGGCGCTCTGGTGTCGCTGATCGCCGTCATCAACGCCTTCAACCGCGTGAACGTCATGACCCGGCAGCCCGCCGGCGACTACCAGCCGGGCCAGTTCGGCTGACCCACGTCGGTTCGGAAGGACGGACCCGCCCGGACCTCCGTGTCCGGGCCGGGTCCGCCGTGCCGGACGGCGCCGCCCGGCCGGATCGGCCGGCCGCGGGCGGCGCGGCAAAGGCCGCGAGCTCGCGGTGCGCGCCGGCGGGGCTGCGCGGTGGGCCCAGGTGGGTGCGACCCGAACGGACTCGGGGAGCGGCGCCGGACACCGGAGCCCGACAGGGCGGCCTTGCCGAGGCGATCCCGGGCCCGGCCGGGCGACCGGACGATCCGACCGGTGCGCGGGTGCCGGGCAGCGATGCGCCGTGCGTACGCCCCGCCGCGCACGGGCGGGCGGGCTCGTAGAATCGGGCCCACCATGGTTTACCTCGACCACGCCGCGACCACGCCGATGCTTCCCGAAGTGATCGCCGCGATGACCGCCCAGCTCGCCGCCACCGGTAACGCGTCCTCGCTGCACGCCGCGGGGCGCCGGGCCCGCCGTACCGTCGAGGAGTCGAGAGAGACCCTCGCCGACGCCCTCGGCGCACGCCCCAGCGAAGTGGTCTTCACCTCCGGTGGCACCGAGGCCGACAACCTCGCGGTGAAGGGCCTGTACTGGGCCCGCCGCGACGCCGACCCCCGCCGCACCCGGGTGCTGGCCAGCCCGGTCGAGCATCATGCGGTGCTGGACGCCGTCCACTGGCTCGCCGAGCACGAGGGCGCGAACGTCGAGTACCTCCCCGTCGACCGGTACGGCCGCGTCCACGCCGACGCGCTGCGCGAGGCGGTCCTCCGCGACCCCGACGACGTCGCCCTGATCACCGTCATGTGGGCCAACAACGAGATCGGCACGATCATGCCGATACGCGAACTGACGGACGTGGCCCGCGAGTTCGACGTACCCATGCACGCCGACGCGGTGCAGGCGTTCGGGCAGCTGGACGTCGACTTCGCCCGTTCCGGGCTGGCCGCGATGACGGTCAGCGCGCACAAAATCGGCGGCCCGTTCGGCATCGGCGCGCTGCTGCTCGGCCGCGAGTACACCCCCGTGCCCGTGCTGCACGGCGGCGGCCAGGAACGGCATGTCCGCTCGGGCACCCTGGACACCCCCGCCATCGCCGCCTTCGCCCTCGCCGGACACCTGGCCGCCGACGGCCGCGAGGAGTTCGCCCGCGAGATCGGCGGACTCCGTGACGATCTCGTCGCGGCGGTGCGCGCGGCCGTGCCCGACGCCGTGCTCGGCGGCGACCCGGCGCCGGGCGGTCGGCTCCCGGCCAACGCCCACTTCACCTTCCCCGGCTGCGAGGGCGACTCCCTGCTCCTGCTGCTGGACGCCCAGGGCATCGAGTGCTCCACCGGTTCCGCGTGCACCGCCGGCATCGCCCAGCCCAGCCATGTCCTGCTGGCCACCGGCACCGATCCGGACCTGGCCCGGGGCACCCTGCGCTTCTCGCTCGGCCACACGTCCACCAAGCAGGACGTCGACGAGGTGGCCCGCGCCATCGGCCCGGCGGTCGAGCGGGCCCGCACGGCGGGACTCGTCTGAGCGGTCACGCGCGCGGGCGCACACGGGCCCGTGAGGCGCACCGGCCCACGGATGCGCCGGGGTGCACGGACGTACCGAGGTGCAACGGCGCTCGGACGCGCCGGCGTGCACGGGCCGCCCAGGCATGAGGTGTGTGGGCGCTCAAGCGCGTGGGGCGCCCGTTTCCGTCCCCGCAGTCCCCGTGGTCCCCGTCGTGCCCGCGGTCCGGGCCGCCCGGACGAGTTTCAGATACCGGTCCCAGTCCCAGTGCGGCCCGGGATCGGTGTGGTCCGCGCCCGGCACCTCCACATGCCCGACGATGTGCTCGCGGTCGACGGGTATGCCGTACCGCTCGCAGATCACCGCCGCCAGCCGGGCGGACGCCCCGTACATCTCGGCCGTGAAGTCCTGCGGCCGGTCGACGAACCCCTCGTGCTCGATGCCGACGCTGCGCTCGTTGTACGACCGGTTCCCCGCGTGGAACGCCACGTCCAGCTCACGGATCATCTGCGTCACATGACCGTCCCGGCGCACCACGTAGTGGGCCGCCGCACCGTGGCCCGGGTCCTGGAAGACCTTCACCGCGCTCAGGTAGCTGCCCTGGGTCACGTGGACGACGATCCGGTCGACCGCGTATTCCGCGGGGCGGTCGGCCCGGCGCCAGTTCGCCTCGGACGCCGATATCCACTGGGCGTGCGCGTAGTCGACCTCGCCCGGCCTGCGGGGCTTGTCCACCCCGGGCAGCCGCCACCAGGCGCGTTCCAACTCGTCGCGCGCCAGCACGGCCGTGCCCGCCGCCGCGGCCGTGGCGGCGGCGCCGATCAGCAGCCCGCGCCGGCTGACGCCGCGCCCCGACCCCGCCGCGGACCGTTCGGGGCCCGCGTCCCTCTTCGTACCCATGTGATCCCCAACGCATATCCGTGAGCGTTCCGTTCCCGGAGCCCCGTACCCTGGTGGGGCTATGACTCAGACTTCCCAGCGCCCCCTCCGCGTGCTCGCCGCCATGTCGGGCGGCGTCGACTCGGCCGTCGCCGCCGCCCGCGCCGCCGAGGCGGGCCACGACGTGACCGGTGTGCACCTCGCGCTCTCCGCGAACCCGCAGTCCTTCCGTACCGGGGCGCGCGGCTGCTGCACGATCGAGGACTCCCGGGACGCCCGCCGCGCCGCGGACGTCATCGGCATCCCGTTCTACGTCTGGGACCTGGCGGAACGCTTCCGCGAGGACGTCGTGGACGACTTCGTCGCCGAGTACGAGGCCGGGCGCACGCCGAACCCCTGCCTGCGCTGCAACGAGAAGATCAAGTTCGCCGCGCTGCTCGACAAGGCCCTCGCGCTCGGCTTCGACGCCGTGTGCACGGGCCACTACGCCACCGTCGTCGTCCGCGAGGACGGCAGCCGCGAACTGCACCGCGCCTCCGACATGGCCAAGGATCAGTCGTACGTCCTCGGCGTCCTCGACGAGAAGCAGCTCGCTCACGCGATGTTCCCGCTCGGCGACACCCTCACCACCAAGGACGAGATCCGCGCCGAGGCCGAGCGCCGGGGCCTGGCCGTCGCGAAGAAGCCCGACAGCCACGACATCTGCTTCATCGCCGACGGCGACACCCAGGGCTTCCTGGCGAGCCGGCTCGGCACCGCCGAGGGCGACATCGTCGACGAGTCGGGCACGAAGGTCGGCACCCACGAGGGCGCGTACGGCTTCACCATCGGCCAGCGCAAGGGCCTGCGCATCGGCCACCCCGCCCCCGACGGCAAGCCGCGCTACGTCCTGGACATCTCCCCGGTGAACAACACGGTGACGGTCGGCCCGGTCGAGGCCCTCGACGTCACGGCCCTCACCGCCATCAAGCCCCGCTGGTGCGGCACCGCCCCGACCGGTCCCGGCACCTACACCGCCCAGCTCCGCGCCCACGGCGGCGAGACCGAGGTGACGGCGGAGTTCGTCGACGACACCCTGCACGTCACCTTCACCGAGCCGGTCCGCGGCGTGGCCCCGGGCCAGGCGGTCGTCCTCTACGACGGCACCCGCGTCGTCGGCTCGGCGACGATCGCGACGACGGTGCGGCGGAAGGCCGCGGCAGCGGCGGGCTGAGGAGGATGAGGCTGCGGCCGTCAGTCGCGAAATTGCGTACGGCTCAGCGAGGAGCCTGTGAGGATCTGCTCACCGGTAGGGCGACTACACCGAGGCCGTGACCCTCACGGGCGGCCCTGTCCGGCATCGCTAGCTTTGACGCTGAGTAGAAGCGCCCTCATGGCGTCTCGGCTGGCAGCCAGAACGATGTCCGGGCTCTCGCTCTCGCGTAGCGCAACACCACCTTCGTCGGCCAACGATGCAACCTCGACACAGTTGTTGCCGCCGCCTGAGCAGAAAGACGAGCGCTGCCAGTCATGTTCGGACACGGTGGAACCTCTCACAGTTCGCGGGCGATTGACCGGATGAGATCGCGCGATTCATCGGGTGGGAGGGCTGATCCCTCCATCAGGTCGAGAAGGGAACGGTAGTTCCCCAGGGGCGTCGGCGCGTCAATGAAGTGACCGCCGAACGATGTGTCCAGCTGGACCGTGTCGAGCTGTCCGACCGGGCCTTCGGTATACAGGATCGACTGACCGGCACCGTGGAAGGCCCCTGCGCGGAACGGGCGAAGCCCCGTGCGGCTCTCCCGGCCGCGGCCGGCCCCCGTACCGGCGTTCCCGCGCCCCGACACGGCCTCGCCCGACCCCCGTGCGGGTGCGGCCGTGTCGGAGGCGGGGTCAGGAGGCCCGGAGCAGGGGGTACGTGTCCTCGGCGAAGAATTCCGCCAGCACCGGGGCCACCGCCTGGGGCGCCAGGTCGCGGGTCTGGCCCGTCAGGGTGCGGTGGCGGGCACGTGGAACGGCGTCCGCGAGGGCGCGGGTCGACCGGTGGGCCCGGGCGGTGCTGGAACCGCCGCACACCACCAGGGTCCGGGCCGCCACGGAGGCGAAGCGCTCGGCCGGGATCGAGCCGTCGCCCAGCAGCGCGTCGTCGTACGCCAGGGTGTGGGCCAGCGCCACCAGGTCGTGCCACAGCGGTGCACGCCGCATCCGGGCGACGGTGTCGGCCGGGACGCCTGTCACGGACAGGAACAGTTCCACGGCCCCGGCGCGGTCCTCGGCGGACAGCAGACGGTGCAGGCGGGCCGTGCAGGACGCCTTGAACTGCGCCCCGGCGGCGCCGGGCGTGTACGTGGGCTCGTACACCGCCAGCAGGTCGACGGGCACCCCCGCCGCGGCGGCCTCCAGGGCCAGCGCCCCGCCCGCGCCCACTCCGAACACCGAGGCCCGGCCGCCCAGCGCCGTGATGAGCGCGGCCAGGTCCTCGATCTCGCGCTCCACCGCGTACGGGCCGTTGTCGCCACTGGAGCCGCGTCCGCGTCTGTCGTACGTGACCACGCCGAAGCGCGGGGCGAGGAGGCGTGCCAGGGGCGCCTCGGTCGCCGCCGTGCCCAGTGCCCCGCCGACCAGGACCACCGGCGGTCCTTCACCCCGGCGCCGATAGGCGATCACAGTGCCGTCGCAGGAGAGAGTCTTGTCCATGCAAGTGCAGACCACCGCCCTCCCGAAAACTCATCGCTCCGGCACAAGATTCTTTGGGATTCCTCAAGTCCGCAGGTCGGGGCGGTGGTTGACGGAGGCGGCAGCCGCAGCCGCAGGCGTGCGGCGGCCGGTCGCGGACCTTCAGCCGGTGACGGTCTCGGTTTCGTAGAAGCAGAAGTGGTCCTTGATCGGGGCGACTTCGGGTTTCGGATCCGGATAGGCCCAGACGAGATCGGCCGCGTCCGGAAGCGACCAGTAGGAGGCATCGCCCTTGAACGGGCAGTGCGTCCGTGTCTCCGAAGCCCTCAGGAGATCCGTACGGACGTCCTCGGGCGGCAGGTAGTAGCGGACCGGGCAGCCCGTCTCGCTCAGGACGATCGGGCGGCGGCTCTCGGCGAGCAGTTGCCCGTCGTGGACCACCCGTACGTGCTCGGTGCCGGGCTCGACGGTGATGCGGTGTCCCAGGTGTGCCTGTGTGGGGGTCATGTCTTGTTCAGCCGGGTCGGGGGCCGGTTTCTTCCCCGGCCTTCCTGCCCTCGCTCTCGGCCCTCCCAGCTTTCTCGGTTCTCTGGGGGTGGCCGGAAGGGGGCCCGGTGGCGTGGCCTGTCGGTGGCGACCTCTACGGTGTCCGCCATGAACATCTGCGTCTTCCTCTCCGCCGCCGACCTCGCCGACCGCTACACCCGCCCCGCCCGTGAATTCGCCGAGCTGATCGGCAAGGGCGGGCACACCCTCGTCTGGGGAGGGTCGGAGACCGGGCTGATGAAGGTCGTCGCCGACGGGGTGCAGGAATCGGGCGGGCGGCTGGTCGGCGTGTCGGTCGACTTCCTCGCCGACAAGGCGCGTACCGACGCCGACGAGATGGTGATCGCCCGCGACCTCGCCGAGCGCAAGGCGCTGCTCCTGGAGAAGGCCGACGCGATCGTGATCATGGTGGGCGGCACCGGGACGCTCGACGAGGCAACCGAGATCCTTGAGCTGAAGAAGCACGGCAAGCACGACAAGCCGATCGTCCTGCTGAACACGGCGGGCTTCTACGACGGGCTGCGCCAGCAGTTCCAGCGGATGGAGGACGAGGGCTTCCTGCCCATCCCGCTCACCGACCTGGTGTTCTTCGCCAAGGACGGCGCGAGCGCCCTGGCCCACCTGGAGGAGGCGGCCAAGCAGCGGTGACGCGGGCACGCTGTGACCTTGCGGTGATCACGCGGTGACGTAGCCGAGCGGGAGCGCGCTACGCGACCAGGTGACCCGGCGGCGTGATGAGATCATGGGTGCCATGCCCACTCATGTCATCACCGGCGCCGGGTCCGGCATCGGCGCAGCCGTCGCCCGTCGTCTTCTGGAGCGCGGTGACGAGGCCGTGCTGGTGGCCCGCGACGCGGCCCGCGCCAAGGAGCTCGCCGAGCTGTACCCCGGCGCCCGTACGCTCGTCGGCGACCTCGCCAACCCGGACCGGCTGTCCTGGGCGTTCGCCCACCAGACGATGCCGGAGCGGGTCGACTCGCTGCTGCACGTCGCGGGCGTCGTGGAACTCGGCGCGGTCGGTGACCTCACGCCCAAGGCATGGCACTTTCAGCTCAACGCCAACCTGGTCGCACCCGCCGAGTTGACCCGGCTCCTGCTGCCGCAACTGCGGGTCGCCCAAGGGCATGTGCTCTTCGTGAACTCCGGTGCCGGACTTGCGGCGTCCGCGGAGTGGAGCGCGTACGCCGCCAGCAAGCACGGTCTGAAGGCGCTCGCCGACTCGCTGCGCCAGGAGGAGCACGCGAACGGCGTCCGGGTCACCTCCGTCTACCCGGGACGCACCGCCAGCCCCATGCAGGCCAAGGTCCACCAGCAGGAGGGCAAGGAGTACGACCCCTCCCGCTGGATCGACCCGGAGTCGGTGGCCACCACGATCGTGACGGCCCTCGACCTGCCGCGCGACGCCGAGGTCACCGATCTCAGGGTGCGCCCCGGCCGCTGACCCTCCCGGGCCACCCGCCCGGGTCGCCCGCCCGTGCCCGGCGACGGTCCGGCCCCCGGGGCCGGCTGCCGCTCCGCGTGCGCCGGGCGGCCCTTACGGCCTGGGGCCCAGGGGGAGCAGGCTCGCGCCGCCCTGCGACTCCGCCTGCCGCGTCGTCGGTCTTCCCCAGGGTCTCGGCTTTCCTCGACCTGGGAGACCCCATCCGCGCCGCATCGACTCCCTCCTGCGCCTCGCCACCGAAGCCGCACGACGACGCTCCGTGAGCCACTCCCCATTGCCCCCAGGTCGTTAGGCTTCCCACGTGAGCGAGAAGAACAAGTTCGAGGGTTGCCCGGCCAGCGGAATCGGTTCCATGCCCGGGGGAGACGCACGGGAGGCGGCGAAGACCGTCACCGGGTCCTTCGGGGACGGCGAGGGGCTGCCGTATCTGGCGGAACTCCCGGCCCGCGGGCCCGGCGCGGACATGATCGGGCGGACCGTCGGACTGCTCGTGGACCTGTACGCGCACGTCGAGCCCAGCGGCTGGCGGGTCAGCGACCGGCCCGGCCGGGACACCCGGCGGGCCAGGTCCTGGCTGGGCGAGGACCTCGACGCCCTGGAGGAGTTCACGCAGGGGTACGAGGGGCCCCTCAAGGTCCAGGCCGTCGGCCCGTGGACGCTGGCCGCCGCACTGGAACGGCGGGGCGGCGAGGCCGCGCTCGGCGACCCGGGGGCCTGCCGCGACCTGACGGCCTCACTCGCGGAGGGGCTTCGCGCCCATCTCGCGGAGGTGCGGCGCCGGGTGCCCGCCGCCGATGTGGTGCTCCAGCTCGACGAACCGTCGCTGACCGGCGTACTGAGTGGGGGGATCAGGACGGCGAGCGGCTATCGCACCTACCGGGCCGTGGACCGGCAGATCGTGGAGGGCGCCCTGCGCGACGTCCTGGCGGCGGCCGGGGACGGGGCGACGGTCGTGCACAGCTGTGCCCCCGACGTACCGTTCGCGCTGCTGCGCAGGGCCGGGGCCGACGGCATCTCGTTCGACTTCGGGTTGCTCACGGAGCGTGAGGAGGATGCGATCGGGGAAGCGGTCGAGGGCGGCACCCAGCTCTTCCTCGGAGTGGTGCCCGGCACCGACCCGGCCTCGGGCGGATTGCCCGACCCTGGCGGTAGCGTCATGGGTGTCAGGACGCTGTGGCGCAGGCTGGGGCTGAATCCGGGGACGCTGACGCGGTCCGTGGTGATCACCCCGGCGTGCGGACTGGCGGGTGCCTCGCCCGCGTACGCGCGCGCCGCGCTCGCCCATTGCGCCCGGGCCGCGAGATCGCTCGCAGACAACCCTGAGTGACGGGGTTACGCGTAACGGGAGGATGGAACGATGGCCGGCGAACAGCAGACGGCGGTGCCCGCACAGGCCCGGGAGCGGCACGCGCTCCTCGCCGAACAGATCGAGGAGCACCGCTTCCGGTACTACGTGAACGATCAGCCGGTCGTGAGCGATGCCGAGTTCGACCGCCTGATGCGCGAACTGGAGGGTCTGGAGAGGGAGTACCCGCAGCTGCGCACGCCGGATTCGCCGACGCAGAAGGTGGCGGGTCCGTACCGGACGGAGTTCACCTCGGTCGAGCACCGTGAGCCGATGCTGTCGCTGGACAACGCCTTCGCCGAGGAGGAGCTGACGGCCTGGGGCCAGCGGATCGCCAAGGACGTCGGCACCACCGGCTACCACTTCCTGTGCGAGCTGAAGGTCGACGGCCTCGCGGTCAACCTCACGTACGAGCGCGGGCGGCTGACCCGCGCCGCGACCCGGGGCGACGGCCGCACCGGCGAGGACATCACGCCCAACATCCGGACGATCGCCGAGATCCCGAACCGGCTGAAGGGCGACCGGATCCCGGAACTGCTCGAGATCCGCGGCGAGGTCTTCTTCCCGATGCACGCCTTCGAGGAGCTGAACGCCCGGCTGGTCGCGGCGGAGGACAAGCCGTTCGCCAACCCGCGCAACGCGGCGGCCGGTTCGGTACGCCAGAAGGACCCGAAGGTCACCGCCACCCGCCCGCTGCACATGGTGGTGCACGGGATCGGCGCCCGCGAGGGCTTCGACATCGACCGCCTCTCGCACGCCTACGAGCTGCTGCACGAATGGGGCCTGCCCACCGCCCGGCACTACAAGGTGGTGGATTCGCTCGACGGCGCGCGGGAGTTCATCGCGTACTACGGCGAGAACCGGCATTCCGTGGAGCACGAGATCGACGGTGTCGTCGTCAAGCTCGACGAGATCCCGCTCCAGGGCCGGCTGGGGTCCACCTCGCGCGCCCCGCGCTGGGCGATCGCCTGGAAGTACCCGCCGCAGGAGGTCGACACCAAACTGGTGAACATCCGGGTCGGGGTCGGCCGCACCGGCCGCGTCACACCGTACGCGCAGGTCGAGCCGGTCGAGGTGGCGGGCTCCGAGGTCGAGTTCGCGACTCTGCACAACCAGAACGTGGTGAAGGCGAAGGGCGTCCTCATCGGGGACACGGTCGTGCTCCGCAAGGCGGGCGACGTGATTCCGGAGATCCTCGGCCCGGTGGTCGATCTGCGTGACGGCAGCGAGCGGGAGTTCGTGATGCCGACGCACTGCCCTGAGTGCGGTACGGAGCTGAAGCCCATGAAGGAGGCGGACGTCGACCTCCGCTGCCCCAACGCGCGTTCCTGTCCTGCGCAGTTGCGGGAACGGATCTACTATCTCGCGGGTCGCAAGAGCCTCGACATCGACCACTTCGGCTATGTCGCGGCGGCGGCCCTGACGCAGCCTCTGGCACCCGCCGAGCCGCCGCTGCGCGACGAGGGCGACCTCTTCGGGCTGACGGTCGAACAGCTCCTGCCGATCCGCGCCTACGTCCGCGACCCGGACAGCGGGCTGCCCAAGTGCGACCCGAAGACCGGCGAGGAGAAGACCGCCTGGGTCTTCGCCAACCAGCAGGGCGAGCCGAAGAAGAACGCGCTCGCCATGCTCGACGCCATCGCCGCGGCCAAGAACGCCCCGCTCGCCCGGATCCTCACCGGGCTCTCCATCCGTCATGTGGGCCCGGTCGCGGCGGCGGAGCTGGCCCGCCAGTTCCGCTCCATCGACCGGATCGACGCTGCGACCGAGCAGGAACTGGCCAAGGCCGACGGCGTCGGCGCCATCATCGCAGCCTCGGTGAAGCAGTGGTTCGCCGAGGACTGGCACCGCGAGATCCTGCGCAAGTGGCGGGAGGCCGGGGTCCGGCTGGAGGACGAGGGAGCGGGGGAGGAGGCGGGGCCGCGCCCGCTCGAAGGGCTCACCGTCGTCGTCACCGGCACGCTGTCCGGCCACACCAGAGATGGCGCGAAAGCGGCGCTGCAGAGCCGTGGGGCGAAGGTGACGGGCTCGGTGTCGAAGAAGACCTCCTTCGTGGTCGTCGGTGACAACCCCGGTTCGAAGTACGACAAGGCGGTGCAGTTGAAGGTGCCCGTGCTGGACGAGGACGGCTTCACCGTGCTGCTCGAACAGGGGCCGGACGCCGCGCGCGAGGCGGCCGCGCCCGTCGAGGGACCGGCGGAGTGACAACCGGCGGAGCGGGCTGCGGGGAAACGAGCGAGAAGCGGGGATGGAAAGAGCGGGGTGCGGGGACGGGGAAGTCCGGTGCGAGGGTGGTGGAGCGGGGCACGTGGTCGGCGACTGGCCGGTCGAATCGGTACATCCATGGGCACATGACGAACAAAAAGGAACAGAGGTGTCATATGCGGGTGGAAGGGGGTGATGGTTGCCTCCAGTTGGACGGTTTCACCCGAACGGTGCATGTCGGATGCCGGTGAACGGGCGGTTCGCATTCGGGCAAGAGCGGTAGAGCGCTGCCCTTATCGGCCTGTCGCGGCCTACTGTTGAGATGTGCGTCTGCCGTGCCCGGCCACGGATGGGAATCCGGGTCGTGGTGGCATGGAGCTGAACCATCGGGTGACATGGGCACCGCCGGCTGTGAGAGGGACGGAATGAAACCGACCGAGAGCGCCGCACCGGTGTCGCGGCTGCAAGGTTTCGTCGGCCTCACGCCCAAGGTGGGTGCCGTTGCCATTGCGTTCGCCTTCCTTTTGATCACGACCGGTTTCTACCGGGCTCTGAGCGAGGGGCGCGCACTTTTTCCCGATGGTGAGGTCGGCTGGTCCCTGGCCGTCCTCACCGGTGTCGTCGTCGGCCATCTGGTGGCGCTCGGACGCGACCGGTGGTCGGGCGGCGCCGGCTCCGGGGCCGCCCTCACCCTCGCCGTGCTGCTGCTCTACGGCTGGGTGTCCGCCGGGCTGGTGAGCCTGGTCGTCGTCGTGCTCGTCGGTGTCGCCCGCCGGCAACGCTGGTGGCAGGGGCTGCTGCACGGAGCCGTGGACATTCTGGGGATAGGAGCGGCGGCCCTGGTCCTCGCCGCGTTCGGTGAGGCCCAGACGGTCGAATCTCCCTGGCAGCCACTCGACTGGGGCATCGTCGCCCTCCCCGAGATCCTGCTGGCCGCCTCCACCTATCTGCTCGTCACCCGCCTGCTGCTGTGGTACGCGGGAGCCTCCCAGAGCGGCGGGCTGCCGACCGTCGCCCGCACCGCCGTGCTCCGGCAGGGTCTCCTCATGGTGGCGCTGATCGGCATCGCACCGCTGATCTGCGTCGTCGCGATGACGATGCCGGTGCTGCTGCCCCTGTTCGCGGTCCCGCTCATCGCCCTGGACTCCACTCTCTGGATCGCGCGCGCCCGGGCGGAGGAACAGTTGCGCGACCCGCTGACCGGGCTGCCCAACCGGCAGTGGCTGCTGGAGCGCATCTGGACGGCCCTGGAGGACGCCGAGGCCGTCGGGGCCCGGTCCGCTCTCGTCCTGATCGATCTCGACCGCTTCCGCGCGGTCAACGACACCCTCGGTCATCCGGCGGGCGACCGGCTGCTGCTGCAGATAGCGGAGCGGCTCCGGCTCGCGCTTCCGCGCGGCGCGGAGGCCGCGCGGCTCGGCGGCGACGAGTTCGCCGTGCTCCTGCCGACCACCGACTCCGCGACGAGCGCCCAGCGGGTCGCCCGTCATCTGGTCGCGGCGCTCTCCTCCCCGCTGGACCTGGACGGCCTGACCCTGGTGCTGGAGGCCAGCGCCGGGGTCGCCGTCCACCCGGACCACGCGCCGGACGCCGAAGGTCTGCTCAGACGGGCGGACGTGGCGATGTACCAGGCCAAGCGCGACCGCACGGGCGTCGAGGTGTACGAGTCGAAGCGGGACAGCAACACCCCGGACCGGCTCGGCCTCCTCGGCGACCTGCGGCGGGCGCTGGACGCCGGTGAGGTGGAACTCCACTACCAGCCGAAGGTCCGCTTCGACGGCCAGGTGGCCGGCCTCGAAGCGCTGGTGCGCTGGGTGCATCCGGAGCGCGGGCGGGTCCCTCCGGACGAGTTCATCGCCATCGCCGAGTCGTCCGGGCTCATGCCGCACCTCACGGAGTACGTCCTGGAGACGGCGCTGGCCCAGGTCGCCCGCTGGCGGGCGCAGGGGCTGTTCGTCCCGGTCGCGGTCAACGTCTCGCCGCGCGACATCCACACCCCCGGATTCGCGGGCAGCGTCGCGGCCCGGCTCGCCCGGCACGGCGTCCCGGCCGGGGCGCTCCAGCTGGAGATCACGGAGCACGTGCTGCTGGAGGACCCGCAGCGCGCCGCCGACACCCTGGCCGGGCTCACCGGGCACGGCGTGAAGATGTCCCTCGACGACTTCGGGACGGGGTACTCCTCGCTGGTCCATCTGCGGCGGCTGCCGGTCAGCGAGCTGAAGATCGACCGGTCGTTCGTGGCCCGGCTGGCCGTCGACAACGAGGACGCGGAGATCGTCCGCTGCACGATCGACCTGGCGCATTCGCTGGGCCTGCTGGTGGTCGCGGAGGGTGTCGAGGACGACGAGACCTGGGAGCGGTTGAGGGACCTGCGCTGCGACGCCGTGCAGGGATGGCTGGTCGCCGCGGCGATGCCGCCGCAGGAGACGACGGCCTGGCTGCGGGCACGGGGGGAGCACGGATGGCGTCGGCCGGCCGAGCTGGCGGCAGCGGCGGCCGCAGCGGCTGCCGCCGCCGCTGCGGCGACGCCGGAGCCGGAGCAGCGTCCTGCGGGGCGCACGGTCGAATCGCGGCCCGCGACGACCTGATCGCCGACGTGCGTCGCCACTGCCTGACACGGGTGCGCGACGGCGCGAGGGTCCGGCCCGCCTCCGCGACGGCGAGGGCGGCCGGCCCCGATCGGCCGCCCGACCAGGGGGTTGAGCCGGGTGGCGGGAGCGGTGGCGGCCGACACCATAGGATTGGGGGTCGGTGGCAGATTTCCACCTGCCGCGCGACGCCTGGCACGCACGCTCGCCGCGCGGCCCGTCCTCCGGACGGACGGTGGAAACATGCCGCCGGCCCCTGGCCAAAACCACACACCAACCCCTGAGGATCGCTGCATGCCTGGCATCACGCGCGAGGAGGTCGCCCACCTCGCCCGGCTGGCGCGTCTGGAGCTGAAGGGCGAAGAGCTCGATCACTTCGCCGGTCAGCTCGACGACATCATCGGCGCGGTCGCCCGCGTCTCCGAGGTCGCCGACCAAGACGTACCGCCGACCTCCCACCCGCTGCCGCTGACCAACGTCATGCGCTCGGACGAGGTCCGTCCGTCGCTCACCCCCGAGCAGGTGCTCTCCGGCGCCCCGGCCCAGGAGCAGCAGCGTTTCAAGGTGCCGCAGATCCTGGGGGAGGACTGAAGCCATGACGGACAACAGCACCATCATCAAGCTCACCGCCGCCGCGATCGCCGAGAAGATCGCCTCCGGCGAGCTGACCGCCGTCGAGGTCACCGAGGCGCACCTGGCCCGGATCGACGCGGTCGACGAGAAGGTCCACGCCTTCCTGCACGTCGACCGCGAGGGCGCGCTCGCGCAGGCCCGTGCCGTCGACGCGAAGCGGGCGGCGGGCGAGAAGCTGGGCCCGCTGGCCGGTGTCCCCCTCGCGCTCAAGGACATCTTCACCACCGAGGGCATCCCGACCACCGTCGGCTCCAAGATCCTCGAAGGCTGGATCCCGCCGTACGACGCGACCCTCACCAGGAAGCTGAAGGCCGCCGACGTCGTCATCCTCGGCAAGACCAACATGGACGAGTTCGCCATGGGGTCCTCCACCGAGAACAGCGCCTACGGCCCGACCGGCAACCCCTGGGACCTCACCCGCATCCCGGGCGGATCCGGCGGCGGCTCCTCGGCCGCGCTCGCCGCCTACGAAGCTCCGCTCGCCATCGGCACGGACACCGGCGGCTCCATCCGCCAGCCCGCCGCCGTCACCGGCACCGTCGGCGTGAAGCCCACCTACGGCGGCGTCTCCCGCTACGGCATGGTGGCGTTCTCCAGCTCCCTCGACCAGGGCGGGCCCTGTGCCCGTACGGTCCTGGACGCGGCGCTGCTGCACGAGGTGATCGGCGGCCACGACCCGATGGACTCCACGTCCATCGACGCCCCGGTCCCGCCGGTCGTCGAGGCGGCGCGGAGCGGCAGCGTCGAGGGCATGCGCATCGGCGTCGTCAAGCAGTTCGCCGGTGAGGGCTACCAGGCCGGTGTCGTCCAGCGCTTCAACGAGTCGGTCGAGCTGCTGAAGTCGCTCGGCGCCACGATCGTCGAGCTGGACTGCCCGTCCTTCGACCTCGCCCTGTCGGCGTACTACCTGATCGCGCCGTCCGAGTGCTCCTCGAACCTGGCCCGCTTCGATGCCATGCGCTACGGCCTGCGGGTCGGCGACGACGGCACGAAGTCCGCCGAGGAGGTCACCGCGCTCACCCGTGAGGCCGGCTTCGGCGACGAGGTCAAGCGCCGCGTCATCCTCGGCACGTACGCGCTCAGCTCCGGCTACTACGACGCGTACTACGGCTCCGCGCAGAAGGTCCGCACCCTCATCACCCGGGACTTCGAGCGCGCCTTCGAACAGGGCAGCGGTGTCGATGTGATCGTCTCGCCGACGACGCCCACCACCGCCTTCCCGATCGGCGAGCGCGCCGACGACCCGATGGCGATGTACCTCGCGGACCTCTGCACCATCCCGGCCAACCTCGCCGGCAACGCCGCCATGTCGCTGCCCTGCGGCCTGGCCCCGGAGGACGGCCTGCCGGTCGGTCTGCAGATCATCGCCCCCGCCATGAAGGACGACCGGCTGTACAAGGTCGGAGCCGCCGTCGAAGCCGCCTTCGTGGAAAAGTGGGGGCACCCGCTGCTGGAGGAGGCTCCGTCACTGTGAGCGCACTGAGCAAGGCCAAAGGCTTCAAGAAGTCCAAGATCGGTACATACCTGTCCATCGGCACCACCGCCTTCGGGGCGCTCGGCGTCATGAGGCAGGCCAAGCAGGCCCGCTCCGAGCACGACACGCTCCAGCTGGTCGACGCCGTCGTCTCCGCCGCCGCCATCGCCACCGGTATCGCCCTGCTGCTGCGCGAGCTCAAGCGCATCGGCGACGACGACGTACTGCTGGGCTGAGAGGGAAAGTTTCACCGTGACTGTCACCGACCTGGTGTCGTACGAGGACGCCCTCGCGTCCTACGACCCCGTCATGGGCCTGGAGGTCCATGTCGAGCTCGGCACCAAGACCAAGATGTTCTGCGGCTGCTCGACCGAGCTCAAGCAGCACGCCAACTCCCAGACCTGCCCGGTCTGCCTCGGACTGCCCGGCGCGCTGCCGGTCGTCAACGAGATCGGCGTCGAGTCCGCCATCAAGATCGGCCTCGCGCTGAACTGCGAGATCGCCGAGTGGTGCCGCTTCGCCCGGAAGAACTACTTCTATCCGGACATGCCGAAGAACTTCCAGACCTCCCAGTACGACGAGCCGATCGCCTTCAACGGCTATCTGGACGTCCAGCTGGAGGACGGCGAGGTCTTCCGGGTGTACATCGAGCGCGCCCACATGGAGGAGGACACCGGCAAGTCGACCCACGTGGGCGGCGCCACCGGCCGTATCCACGGCGCGTCCCACTCCCTGCTGGACTACAACCGCGCCGGTATCCCGCTCATCGAGATCGTCACCAAGCCGATCGAGGGCGCGGGCGCACGCGCCCCCGAGGTCGCCAAGGCGTACGTCGCCGAGCTCCGCGAGCTCATCAAGGCGCTCGGCGTCTCCGAGGCCCGGATGGAGATGGGCCAGATGCGCTGCGACGTCAACCTGTCGCTGCGCCCGCTGGGCACCGAGACGTTCGGTACGCGCTCCGAGACGAAGAACGTGAACTCGCTGCGTTCCGTCGAGCGCGCCGTCCGCTTCGAGATCCAGCGCCACGCGGCGGTGCTGGGCTCCGGCGGCACGGTCGTGCAGGAGACCCGGCACTTCCACGAGGAGGACGGTTCGACCACGTCCGGCCGCATCAAGGACAACGCCGAGGACTACCGCTACTTCCCCGAGCCCGACCTGGTGCCGATCGCGCCGTCCCGTGAATGGGTCGAGGAGCTCCGGGGCGGCCTCCCCGAGCTGCCGCGGGTGCGCCGCAACCGGCTCAGGCAGGAGTGGGGCGTCTCCGAGCACGACATGCAGTCGATCCTCAACGCGGGCGCGGTCGACCTGATCGTCGCCACGACGGAGGCGGGCGCCCCCTCGGACCAGGCCCGCAAGTGGTGGATGGGCGAGCTGGCCCGTAACGCCAATGAGACCGGCCGCGGCCTCGACGAGCTGCCGATCACCCCGGCGCAGGTCGCCCGGGTGGCCGAGCTCGTCGCCTCGGGCGACCTCAACGACAAGCTGGCCCGCCAGGTCATCGAGGGCGTCCTCGCGGGCGAGGGCGACCCGGACACCGTCGTCGAGAAGCGCGGCCTGAAGGTCGTCTCCGACGAGGGCGCGCTGGGCGCGGCCGTGGACGAGGCCATCGCCGCCAACGCGGCCATCGCGGACAAGATCCGCGGCGGCAAGATCGCGGCGGCGGGCGCGCTCGTCGGCGCGGTCATGAAGGCCACCCGCGGTCAGGCGGACGCGGCCCGCGTGCGCGAGCTGATCCTGGAGAAGCTCGGCGTCGAGGGCTGATCCCGCCGCCGCACGGGCGGTTTACGCGTACGTCCCGAAGGGGCGGTGCACCCGCGAGCCGGGCGCACCGCCCCTTCGGCCGTGTCACCCACGCGTCCAGTCGTGCCACCCGCTCACGTCACCCGCCCGGGGAGTCGGTAGTCCGTTGAGCGACGTCACCGTCTGAACGACGTCACCGTCGGGGCTCCTCGCCGTTCTGCCGCTCGGTGTGCTCGGCCTCGCCGTCGTACGCCTTCGGGGTGCGGGTGCCGGCCCGGCCCGTACGACCGGGGGCGCCCCGGGCCGGGCCGTAGCGGCCACCCGACGGTTACTTTCCGGCCGACGTGTTGCGACGTTCACCACCGAGCCGTACGGAGTCCTTCCCGAGGCCACCCGGCGTGATTACGTTCCCGGCGTACGCCAGGACTCGGGAGGCTCACTTGACCACGGACATCTCACGGCGACGGCTCTTCGCGCTCGGTGGCGGCGCGCTGGGCGCCGCAGCGGCGGGGTCGCTGCTGCCGCCGTCGCTGCAGGCCGCGATGGCCGCGCAGCCGACGCACCCGGCCGGGTCCGGCGGCGGCGGGCTCCGGGACATCAGGCACGTGGTGATCCTGATGCAGGAGAATCGTTCCTTCGACCATTACTTCGGCACGCTCCGGGGCGTACGCGGCTTCGGCGACCGCAACGCGATCGAGCTGCCCTCCGGCAGGCCGGTCTTCGAGCAGCCCGCCCCGCTCGGTGCCTCCGTGCTGCCGTTCCCGGTGCGGGGCGCCGCCGAGACACAGAAGAAGGACCTCCAGTACATCGGCGCGCTCGACCACTCCTGGAACGGTGGCGCCACGGCGTGGGCCGACGGGTGGATGAACGGCTGGGTGAGCGCGAAGACGGCCGCCACCATGGCGTACTACGACCGCCGTGACATCCCGCTGCACTACGAACTGGCCGACACCTTCACGGTCTGCGACGCCTACCACTCCTCGATCCACTCCTCGACCAGCCCCAACCGCAACCACCTGTGGAGCGGGAAGACGGGCGACGAGCCGAACGGGAAGCGGGCCGTCGACAACGACGCGTACGACGAGGGTACGCACCCCGGATACGACTGGGGCACATACGCGGAGCGGCTGGAGAAGGCGGGCCGCAGTTGGCGCACGTACACCGAGTGGGAGAACTTCACCGACAACCAGATCGAGTTCTTCGCCACCTTCAAGGCGATCGCCCGCAAGGCGCTGGCGCGGACCGGCGGCCACACGTACATGGAGTCGTTCTACGCGGCCGTCCGGGACGCGGACGCCGCCGAGCGCGAGCGGCTGTTCGAGCAGCTCGAAGAGGGCGTCGCCACCCTGGACAAGGCCGAGCGCAGCCTTTTCGAGCGCGGGCTGCGCCGGGTGGAGACCGGCACGCTGGCCGACGAGTTCGCCAAGGACGTGGCGGCGGGCACCCTGCCCGAGGTCTCCTACCTGGTGCCGTCGGCCCTCGATTCCGAGCACCCGAGCGTCTCCTCGCCGGTCCACAGCGCGACCATCGTCTACAAGATCCTGGACGCGCTGGGCAGGCACCCCGACGTCTGGCGGCACACCGCCGTCATCATCAACTACGACGAGAACGACGGCTTCTTCGACCACGTGCCGCCGCCCGTCGCGCCGCCGGAGGTGGCCGAGGAGCGGTGGGAGGGCAAGCCCACCGGCCTCGGGATGCGGGTGCCGCTGCTCGTCGTGTCGCCGTGGACCGTGGGCGGATACGTCTGCTCCGAGGTCTTCGACCACACCTCCGTCATCCGCTTCCTGGAGCGCTGGACCGGGGTGCAGGAGCCGAACATCGGCGCCTGGCGGCGCACCGTCACCGGCGACCTGACCTCGGCCTTCGACTTCAAGCGCGCACGGCGGCGGCCCGATGTGGAGCAGCCGGGCGCCATCCCGCCGTTCACCGGCCGCTGGGCGCCGAAGCCGCCGTCCGTTCAGCACATGCCCGTGCAGGAGCCGGGGGTGCGCCCGGCCCGCCCGCTGCCGTACCAGCCGGACGCGCAGGCCAGGCTGGTGGGCGGTGAGGTGCGGGTGGCTCTCGGCAACACCGGCCGCTCCTGCGCGCACTTCACGCTGTACCCGTACGCGGGCGAGTTCACCGTGCCGCAGCACCGCGACGTGAAGGGAACGGCCCAGTGGGCGGTGCCCGTCAAGGGCGCGGCGTACCGGTTCACCGTGACGGGCCCGAATGGCTTCCGGCGCGAGTTCGCCGGCCCCGCGGAGGGCGTCTCGGCCGGTGCCGAGGTCGCCTCGCGGATCGACGCGCACGAGCGGGACCTGCATCTCGTCCTGCGCAACAACGGGCGGACGACGCTCACCTTCACCGTGCGGCCTCTGGGGTACGTCGACGAGGCGGACCTGCGCGGCTGGACCAGGACGGTCAAGGTGAAGCCGGGGCGCAGCCGTACGGTGGTGCACTCGGCGGCGGACGCGCACGGCTGGTACGACCTGGAGGTCACGGTCGACGGAGAGGGCGGCTTCCGGCGTCGGCTCATGGGGCACATCGAGAACGGCCGGGCGAGCGTCTCCGGCTGACGGCCGGGCGGGCGAGACCGGCCGGGCAGGCGAAGATCCGGAGCCACCCGGCGGGGGACGCGCCGGGCGAGGGCGAGCGGCCCGGGAGCCGTCGTGTTCCGGGCCACCGTCGCTGGCACACCACTGCCGGCACACCGTTACCGGCACACCGCGGCGGAAGGGCGCACACCTGCCGCGATCGTCCGGGGGCGACGACCGCGCTGCCCCGGCGCCGTGACGCAGGGCATAGTGAGTAATGCCACGAATGGGACAAAGGATCACTATCGGCTGCGAGAGTGGCGATATCCAGGTCTCGCGTTCTTCGCGCCCGCGCCATGTCTCGTTCCGCTGTCCGTCACCCGTCCGTGGCGACGCGGCCCGACAAGCCATGAACCCGGGGAGAACCTGAACCGTCCGCGAACCGTCAGGGAGCCCGTCAGGTGGCCGCCATCGCCCGTTGGTGCATAAGGCACCGCCTCGTCACCGTCCTTCTCTGGCTCCTCGCCCTCGGCGGCGCCGCCACCGCGGCGGGCCTCGCCGGTTCCGCGTACTCCAACCAGTACGACGTGCCCGGCACGGAGGCCGGCCGGGCCGCCGAGCTCCTGGAGAACGGCTTCACGGACCTCGGCGGGGACACGGACACCATCGTCTGGCACACCACCGACTCCACCGTGCGGGCCACCGACGTCCGGCAGACCATGACCCGTACCCTGCACGCGGTCGAGGAGCTGCCCGGCATCGGCTCCGTCACCGGGCCCTACGGGGCGTCCGGCGCCGGACAGATCAGCGGCGACGGACACACCGCCTACGCCACGGTCACCTTCGACCGGCCGTCCGACGAGATCCCCGTGCCCCAGGCGCAGGCCCTCGTGGACACCGCGAAGGCGGCCGAGGGCGACCACCTCCAGGTGGAACTGGGCGGACCGGCCGTCGCCCTCACCGAAGCGCCCACCGTCCACTTCAGCGAGGCCATCGGGGTGGTCGTCGCGGCCGGCGTCCTGTTCCTCGCCTTCGGCTCCCTCGCCGCCAGCATGCTGCCCATCGCCACCGCCCTCGTCTCCGTCGGCACGGCGTACGCGGGCATCACGCTGCTGGGCCATCTGATGACGGTCGCCGACTTCGCCCCGATGCTGGGCACGCTGATCGGGCTCGGCGTCGGCATCGACTACGCGCTGTTCATCGTCACCCGGCACCGCGCCGGTCTGCGCCAGGGCATGCCGGTCGCCGAGGCCGTGCGCAACGCCGTCGCCACGACCGGCCGGGCCGTCGTCTTCGCCGGGGCCACCGTCTGCGTCGCGCTGCTCGGCATGCTCGTTCTGCGACTCGAATTCCTCAACGGCGTGGCGATCGCGGCCTCGCTCACCGTCGTTTTGACCGTGGCCGCGTCCGTGACGCTGCTGCCCGCCCTGTTGTCCTTCATCGGGATGCGGGCGCTGAGCCGCCGCGAACGGGTCCGGCTCGCCGAGGACGGGCCGAGGCCCGACGTGCCCACCGGGTTCGCCGCCCGCTGGTCCGCGTTCGTCGAACGCCACCCCAAACTGCTCGGCTCGCTCGCCGCCGCGGTGATGCTGGTGCTGGCGCTGCCCACGCTCTCCCTCCACCCGGGCACCTCCGACCAGGGCAACAATCCGGCCTCGTCGACCACCCGGCAGGCGTACGACCTGCTGTCCGACGGATTCGGGCCCGGCGTCAACGGCCCACTGACGATCGTGGCGCAGCTCGACGGCGCAGGGGACCGGCTCGCGATGGACGGCCTGCCCGCCGCGCTGCGCTCCACCGAGGGAGTGGCCTCGGTCGGCCCGGTCACGTACAACAGCGGCGGCGACACCGCCTTCGTGACCGTCGTACCGACCTCGTCACCGCAGTCGCGGGACACCAGCGACCTCGTCGACCGGCTGCGCTCGGACGTCCTCCCGAAGGCCGAGGCGAACACCTCGCTCCAGGCCCATGTCGGCGGGGTGACGGCCGGGTACGACGACTTCGCCCGGACCATCATGGACAAGCTGCCGCTCTTCGTCGGCGTGGTCATCGGGCTCGGCTGCCTGCTCCTGCTGCTGGCCTTCCGGTCGATCGCCATCCCCCTGAAGGCCGCCGTGATGAACATCGCCGCCGTCGCCTCCTCGTTCGGGGTCGTCGTGGCGATCTTCCAGTGGGGGTGGGGGAGCGAACTGCTGGGCCTGGGCGCTTCCGGTCCCATCGAGCCGTTCCTGCCGGTGATCATGGTGTCGGTACTCTTCGGGCTCTCCATGGACTACCAGGTCTTCCTGGTGGGGCGCATGTACGAGGAGTGGCTGAGGACCGGTGACAACCGGAGGGCGGTCCGGGTCGGCCTCGCCGAGACCGGCCGGGTGATCAACTCCGCTGCCGTGATCATGATTTCGGTCTTTCTCGCGTTCGTCCTCAGCGGCGACCGGGTCATCGCCATGTTCGGGATCGCGCTGGCCGCGGCCGTGGCCCTCGACGCATTCGTCCTCCGTACGCTGCTCGTTCCCGCCCTGATGCATCTGCTGGGCGGTGCGAACTGGTGGCTGCCGCGCCGGCTGGACCGGTGGCTGCCGCGGATCAGCATCGAGGCCCCGGAGCCCGGTGCGGTGCCTGCGGGGACCGCGCGAGAGGCGCGCGCGGTGCCACCGGCGGAACCGGTCGGGGCCGCGCGGGCCACGGAGACGGCTCGGGACGCAGCATGATGCTCGCGAGGTCCCTCGGCAACGCCGAAGCCGACGCGGACGGCGCGGACCGCGGCTCGTGCACGCCTGCAAGGCCGGTGCATGCGTCGTGCACGTCCGCGGACCGCGGGACCGTCGTTCGTACACCGGGCGTGCGCCCCCGGGTACGCCCGCAGGCCGGTGCCGTGGGCCAGGTCTGCGCCCCGGGTGCGTACGCCGGATCGTGGACCGGTGCCCCGTCGGCTAATTCCGGCCGGTGAATCCGGCCGGAGCGTAGCGGGCCTGCCGCTCCCGGTACGAGCGGCCGAGGTGGTGCTGGAGCCGGATGTGGCGGAACTGGTAGACCGCCCCGGTCTGACGCAGTACGCCCCGGTGGTACGCGTCGTCCAGGAAGGCGACCGTGTCCCAGGGCAGCTTGCCGGTCAGGGGCAGCCAGACGCGGGACAGGATCACCCACTGACCCCAGGCGGTGAACGAGAACGCGTACGAGAGCGCGCCGCCGACGCCACCGACCGCCCCGATGAGGAGCCCGTCCGCCAGCTCCCAGTTCATCGGTCCGAGGAACTCCTGCAGCAGGCCGGTGACCAGATAGCCGTCGAGGGCGATCGCGAGGGTGAGCGCCGGGACGAGGACGAGGACTTGCCGGCCCACCGTCGTGCGGTTCCAGGCCAGCAGACCGGCGGGGGTGGCCGCCGAGGCGACATCCAGGGGCGCTTCGAGCACGGCCAGCAGGCCGAACACCAGCCCGGCGCCCGCCCCGAAGATCAGGCCGAAGGCCAGCATGTTGATGAGCGTGCCCTCGATGACCCGCTCGTTGAGCGGGATGCCGTACGACAGCCGGCGCTGGAGGGCGAGGGAGCTCGCGCATCCGACGCCCATGACGAACCCGCCCAGCAGGACGGTCCCGAACCGGGTGGTGAACACGCGGACCGGACGGCGGCCGACGCCCTGCCCCCTGCGGTGCAGTCTCAGCCGTACGTAGGAAGGCTCGAAGGCCCCGGCGCCGACCGCGGCCATGATTCCGTACACGCACCCGAAGGAGAGACCGGCGCACACCCCCATCAGGGAACCCAGCAGGAGGGTCTCACCGAACGCCACGGGAATGACGAGCAGGGCGATCAACCACTCGGACACGGCGACGCTCAGCGCGGATGCCAGCCCGACGGCCGCGACGCGCGTGGACAGCCGCACGGAGCCGCCGATCCGCCACCACGCGAGGTCCTGCTGGTCGCGGTCGAGCCGGGCCAGGTGGTGGGCGAGGTAGCCGAGCCAGCGCTCGGCGCGTTCCGGGTCCCGGTTCCCGTCCCGGGGCCGGGGCCGGTCCCGGTTCCGCTCGCCGCGCCGCTGGTCCGCGGCGGTCAGTTCGGCGGCGTGGCCCCGGTAGACCGTCGGTACGAAGCCCGCCAGCAGGTGTTCCTCAAGGGACTTCTCGTCGGGGAACCGTTCCGTGTCCAGCAGTTCCACCGGATCGCGGTCGGCCCCCTCGCTGTACAGCGTCCGCGCCAGGACGATCATGAGCGGGGTGTTCAGGACCCTGGCGAGCGGCACGTCCGCCGCCCGGCCCTCCCGGTCCCGCAGCCCGTCCAGGACCGGCTCCCACACCGCCCCGCCCCGGACGCCTTCGTCGCCGCCGACGCCCTCGCCGCGGACGATCGGCCGGGCCGTCCTGGGCAGATAGGCCACGAGGTCGTCGAGGGCGAGGTCGGTGAGTTCGATCCCGGCCGCCCAGACCAGAGGCGTCCCTGCCGCCCGGACCGCCTCGGCGAACTCGGCACGCCGACTGGTCAGGACGAGCGGGAGGGAGGTGGCGTTGAGCGCTTCCAGCGACGCCTGCCGCAGGCCCTCCGCGACCTCGTCGAAGCCGTCCAGAACCGGTAGCACGAGACCGGCGTCGACCAGGGCGGCGGCCAGCGACCCCCCGTCGGGGGCCCGGCGGGCCAGATGCGGGTGATCGCGCACCAGCCGGTCGACCAACCAGTCCCGCAAGGCGATCGCCGTAGGGTCCCAGGAGCCGAGACTGAAGATCACCGGCACCTTGTCGGCGAGGTCCGCGTCCTCCAGATAGTCCAGGACGAACCTGATCGTCAGAATCGACTTGCCCGATCCTGCCCGGCCCAGAATCACCAGCCGCCCGGACCGGATTCTCCGGTAGACCTCGGCCACGCTCCGCACATCACCGGCCAGGTCCATGCGGAGCGGCGTCGCCCCCGACGGAAGGCGCTGAATGTTCTCCGGATAGTCCGTCAGGAATTCCGGCGCGTCCCGCCAGCGCACCGGTAACGGAAACGGGTCATGAACCCGGCGCTGTTCCTCCTCGCGCCGCCAGCGACGCCTGATTTCCCTCGCCAATTCGGCGGCGGCCTCGGCGAGCGAACCACGGGCGTGCGCCGGAGACGTGGCGCGGGCCGCCGGAACGGAATGCGGTACGGGCGGTGCGCCCGGCGTGTCGAACGCAGCGGAAACCGGACGATGCCCACCGGCCGTCGATTCCGGCACGACACCGGATGATTGCCTTGCCGACCGGGCTGGTTCGGCCGGATCGACAGCCGATTCGCATGCGGGGGAGGTGGTTTCGGGACGGCTTCCTGCTGATCCGGTTGCGGAAGAGGGGAGTTCGGCCGACGCGGGACCTGGCACGGCCGACCGGAGCTTCGCGAGCATGGCCGCGATCTGCCGACGGTCCTCGGGCCCGACCTCAAGGGCGTCCGCCAACAGGTTCAGCGTCCCCAGCCGATGATCTCCCGACCGCCCCGTCTCCAGCCGGCGGATGGTGCTGACGCTCACCCCGGACCGTTCCCCCAACTGCTCCTGGGTCAGCCCCGATCGGTTCCGCAGTCGACGTAACAGCGTGCCGAGCTGATCGGTCACTTCGACACCTCTCCACCACCGAGCGGGTTCGGCGATGAGCCTACCGTGACGGCCGGTCATATATGACCGGTGCCATGACCTGTCGTCCGAGCAGCGCGAACGCCAGGCTCATGGGTGTCCGGCCGGTGCGGCGGGCGGATCCGCGGCGAGCGGAGCCGTCCGGACCGAACCGGTCGGCACCCATGGAAATGCCTCCCGCCACCACATAGGAGGAGTCGGCATGGCATATCGCTTCTGGTGCGGTGAATGCGGTTTCAAGACGTCGTGGCTCAGTGAATCCGAGGGCGCGCGGCGTCAGATGGACCACTACACCAAGCAGCATCCCGGCATTCCTCCCGGTGGTCATGTGGAGGCCAACCGGAAGAACCCGGAAAGCGGCAACGGGTGTCTTCAACTGGTGGGAGTCATCCTCCTGTTGGTGTTGATCGCGGTCGCGTGCGGTCGATAGGCACGTGAGAGCGCGCCCCCGTGCGGTCGAGGCGTGCGGGCCCGTGCGCGGCCGATGCGTGCGAAACCCGTGCGTGGTCGTTCGGGCGCGACGTCCATGGGCGTCGTCGCTCCGCCACTGCCTCGTCCCGCCCTCCCGTACCACCACACCCCCACCGCACCACCACGATTTCGCAGTCCAGTCGAAAAGGAGAGCAACACCCATGAGCGCGAACCTGTTCGCCGGTCCCGCGGCCCTTACGGCGACGGACACCGGTCGTGGGGGGGGGGGGGGGGGGGGGCGGGCGGGGCCCGGCCGCCCCGGCGGGGGGGGGGGCCCGCGCCGCGCGCGGGCGGGGGGGGCGGGCGGCCGGGGGGCGCGCGCCGGCACCCCCCCCCCCGCGGGCCGCGGGGGGGGGGGGGGGGGGGGGGGGGGGGGGGGGGCCCGCCGCCCCCCCCCCCCCCCCCCCCCCCCCCCCCCCCCCCCCGCGGCGCCGGGGCCGGCTGCTGACGGCCGCCGTCGCCGTCTGTCTTCTGATGGGCGGCGCCGCCCAGGCGAACGCGGCCGAACCGACCCCGGCGGAGCTCCTCCGGTCCGGCGCCCAGCAGGGAGTCGCCGACGGATACCCGGGCGTGATCGGCATGGTGCGCAAGGGCGACGGCGCCCAGTACGTGCAGGCGGGGGTCGGCGACGTCGCCACCAACGTGCCCGCAGACCCGAAGGCGCAGTTCCGGATCGGCAGCAACACCAAGGTCTTCACCTCCGCCGTACTGCTCCAGTTGGAGGGTGAGGGCCGGCTCTCGCTGGACGACACCGTGGCCCGGTGGCTGCCCGGGGCGGTCGGCGCCAACGGGTACGACGGCGGGACGATCACGATCCGTCAGCTGCTCAACCACACCTCGGGGCTGCCGGAGTACGCCGGCGCCGCGCAGGTCGCGGGTCCCTACCTCCTCAACACCGACCCGAAGCGGGCCTGGGCGCCGCAGACCCTGGTGGACATCGCCCTCGCCCAGCGCGCACCGAATAGCGCGCCGGGCGAGAAGTTCGGCTACTCCAACACCAACTACGTGCTGGCCGGCATGGTGATCAAGGCGGTCACCGGCGACGACGCGGCCACGGAGATCCGACGCCGCTTCATCGAACCGCTCGGGCTGCGCGACACCACCTTCCCGACCACCGACCCCGCCCTGCACGGCAACCATCTCCACGGCTACGTACGCCCGGTGACCTTCCTCACGCGTGACGTCACGGTCTCCGAGGTGCAGATCTTCGGAAGCGCCGGTGCCATGGTATCGACCATGGAGGACCTGGCCACGTTCTTCCGGGCGCTGATGACCGGAAAGCTCCTGCCACCCGCGCAGATGGCCGAACTCAAGACGACCGTGCCCGCGAACGCCGACGGGACCGTCGGCTACGGGCTGGGCGTCCAACGCATCAAGTTGCCCTGCGGTAAGTGGAGTTGGGGACACAATGGGGCGGTCCTCGGTTACTTCAGCGAATGGTTGAGCAGCGAGGACGGCGACGAGCAGGTGCTGCACGCGAACAACGAGTTCCACCTGCTCGGCGGCACCAAGGGACAGCGCGACACCAACAAGGCCGCGGTGGACGCCTTCTGCGCCCTCTGAGGGCTGCCCGCTCCTTCCGGAACACCGCGAGAGCCACCCGCTCTCGGAAAGGACCACCGATGAGATCACCACTGAACGCCTGGAGACTGAACGTGAGGACGGCGGTCGTCGCCGCGGCGATGGCCGTGACCGCCACGCTCGCGTCACCGGCCGCGCACGCCGAGGGCTCCGCTCCGCCCGTGCTCTCCGACGGCTTCGGCCTGACCCAGGTCCCCGGCGGCACCGAGGTGCACTCCGCGAACGACTTCACCATCACCGTGACCACACCACAGGTGTCGGGGCCGCACAAGATCCGCGTCTTCCTGCCCAGCGGCTATCGTTCCGACCCCGACAGGCGGTGGCCGGTGGCGTACTTCCTGCACGGCGGGGGCGGGAGCGTGAACGACGCGGCGGCCGCGCCGGCACTGCGCTCGGACTCGATGATCACCGTGGTCCCGGACGGCGGCCTCAAGGGCTGGTACACCGACTGGGTCATGCAGAACACCGTCGTGGGAGCGGCGAACTGGAAGACGTTCCACCTCGACCAGGTCGTCCCCTTCATCGACGCGAACCTGCGGACCGTCGCCGACCGGTCCCACCGGGCCGTCGTCGGTCTGTCGATGGGCGGTTCCGGCGCACTGCACTACGCCGAGGCGCGTCCCGATCTCTTCGGCCATGCCGCCTCCCTGTCCGGGGGCATCGACTTCGACATGGCGGAGATCCGCGGAGCGGTCCTGGCCACGGAACTCAACCTGACGGGCGCGTGGTGCGCCGTGAGCACTTCCACGCCCGCCGGCACCGGCAAGTGCACCGGGTACGGGCCCATGGTGGACAGCGACGCGATCTACGGCTCCCCCTACCCGGTGTTCGGCGCGGACCGCGTCTGGAAGGCGGTCAACCCGGCCTCCCCGGCCAACCTGGCGAGGCTCACCGGAACCGAGGTCACGCTCTACACCGGTGACCGGGGGCTCATCGACCACTTCACCGCGATCGCCGCCGAGCGGGTGAAGGCCCGCTCGGACCAGCTCGGGCTCCGCACCCGACTCGTCAACTACCGCGACGGGTCGTCACTGGCACCCACCTGCGACGGCGGGCACAACTACGGGTGCTGGGCCCCCGCGCTCGCCGACTACATGGGCCGGCTCCGGACCTCGTTCGCCGCCGCGAGCTGATCCCTCGACGGCGGTACGGCGGGAGGTGGCGCGGCGGGCGGCGGACGGGGGGCGTCGCCCGCCGCACCACCATGGGGCCGTACGGAGGGGAGGCCGATCGGCCGACGCCGGCCCGGTCCGCGGCTCCGCCGGCCATTGCCCGCCGGACGCACACGGTGGTCCGGTGCTACGGACGCGCCTCGGACCCGCTCTCCGACGCGTCACCGTCGCGGGGCTCCGCGTCCGGGCCCTTGTCCGGTGTGCGGCGAGGCGCGGCCTGCGGTGCCGGGCCCCGGTCGGCTTCCGGCACAGGGGCCCGGTCCGCCGACGGACCGCTGCCGCCGCCCCGTATCCGGCCGTCACCGGACGCTCCGCCGTTCCCGGACGCCCGGACGACCACCTTCCCGGAGGCCAGATCTATCGGCCCGCGCCCCGGGTCGCCGACGCCGAGATCGACGCGGGCCAGCTCCAGCCGCTTCCGTTCCTCGGCGACGTGCCTGCGACCCGGTGCGAAGAGTTCCTCGAAGAAGTTGAACACCGGTCGCACGCCCTTTCACCGCTGTCGTCGCTACCGCACCTCCAGCACCAGGATCCTGTCGTCTCCCGGCTTCGGGGTGCCGCGCGTGTCCGTATTGCTCGTGACCAGCCAGAGCTTGTCGCCGCCCGCGGCGAGCACGGTGCGCAGACGGCCGTACTCACCTCGCAGGAACGACTGCGGCGGCGCCAGGAGTTCCCCGTCCCCCTTGCCGGACAGCGGAATCCGCCAGAGCCGCTCACCGCGCAGACCGGCCATCCAGATCGAGCCTTTGGCGAAGGCGATCCCGCTCGGAGACGCCTCGGACGTCTTCCACTGCGCCACCGGATCGACCAATCCCTTCTTCCCCGCCTTCCCCTCGGCCTCCGGCCAGCCGTAATTGCCGCCCGGTACGATCCGGTTCAGCTCGTCCCAGGCGTCCCGTCCGAACTCGGACGCCCACAGCTGCTTGTGCTCGTCCCAGGCCAGCCCCTGCACGTTGCGGTGTCCGTACGAATACACCACGGAGTCGGCTGCAGGGTTGCCGTGCAACGGCCGACCGTCCGGAGTCATCCGCAGGATCTTCCCGCCCAACGACTTCTTGTCCTGCGCGAGCCGGTCCTCGCCCGTGTCCCCGGTGCCCGCGTAGAGCATGTGGTCCGGGCCGAAGGCGATCCGCCCGCCGTTGTGGATCGTGCCCTTCGGGATGCCCCGCGCAATCGTGTCCGGCGCGCCCAGCAGGCGGCCCGGTGTCGTGCCGTCCTCGTCGTACTGCATGCGCGCGATGCGGTTGTCGGACGCGGTCGTGAAGTACGCGTACACCAGACGGTCCGCACCGTAGGAGGGGGACACGGCGATGCCCAGCAGCCCGCCCTCCCCGCCGGGCGCCACCCCGGGCACGGCACCGAGCAGGGTCTTCTTCCCGCTCTCCCCGTCGATCCGGGTGATCGTGCCCTTGTCGCGCGAGGACACCAGCAGATCGCCGTCGGGCAGCTTCGCCAGCCCCCACGGTGAGTCGAGGCCCTCGGTGAGCGTGGAGACGACCCGCACCGAGCCCTTCGCGGGCGGCGGGGCGACCGACGGGGAGGGGGTGGCCGACGGACCGGTGGCGGAGGGGGAGGCGTTCCGGGACGGGGGCACGCCGCCGACCTGCCCGCCGAGGGCACCGACGTCCGAGGAACAACCCGCGGCCAGCAGGAGAGCCCCCGCAGCCAGCGCGGTGCCGGCCGCCCCTCGGGGCCGCCCCCGACGGCCCGCGGGGCCTCGGCCTCGTACCGTTCCGAACAGAACACCGCGCACAGCACCGGTCCCTTCAACGTCTTCGACGACCCGGACACCGTTCTTACACCGAAGCCCCGCCTGGTGCCGCATCAGACAACGTTCGCCCCGTCGCGGCTCCCGGCCCGTCCTCGCGCCGCACCGGCCGAAAACCCGAGTACGTCCATGCGAGGGCTTGCGGCCGGCACACCGAGAGCACGCACCGGACGCGCTCCTTGACGGGCGAACGACGCCTGCCGCGGCACCGGGGCTGCCCGGCCCGGCCGATTCCCTCGGCCGATCGGCCGCGCCGGTCACGACGCCGGAACGCGGACCGGCTCTGACGGCCGGCCCGACAGGACCCCAGGCGTTCGGCCTCGGGCCCATGGCCGGTCCTGGCCCCGATGGCCCACCCGGGCCGACCCGGCCCCTGCGGTCGGCCCCGGGCCCGCGCGCTCGCGCCCGGTCCCCGGACCGCGGGCTCAGTCCCAGGACCCTCGGGCCGGGGGCAGCCGGGCGATCTCCACCAGGTCCCGTTCGGTCAGCCGCAGCCCGGCCGCCCGCGCGTTCTCCACCGCCCAGTGCTCGCGCTTGGTCCCGGGAATCGGCACCACGTGCGGTCCCTGCCTCAGCACCCAGGCCAGTGCCACCTGTGCCACGGTCGCCCCGTGCCGCTGGGCGACCCGGCGCAACCCGGCCACTATCGGCTGGTTCGCGGCCATCATCTCGGCCGTGAACCGGGCGTGCCGCGCCCGCAGGTCGTCCGGCTCGAAACCCTGCCCCGGAGTCAGCGTGCCCGTCAGGAACCCGTTCCCCAGCGGCATCGCCGCCAGCAGCCCCACGCCCCGCGCCGAACACCACGGAAGCAGCGACTGCAACGCCTCCCGCGACCAGACCGAGAGCTCGGCCTGGACCGCGCTCACGGGGAAGACCTGCTGCACCCGGTCCAGCTGACGGATCGTTTCGTCGTACATGCGGGCCCCGCGCCGTCGGGAAGCCCGCGCCCCGACCGCGCACAGCCCGAGCGCCCGCACCTTCCCGGCCGTCACCAGCTCCGCCATCGCGCCCCAGGTCTCCTCGACCGGCACCTCCGGGTCGGCCCGGTGCAGCTGGTACAGGTCGATCACATCGGTCTGCAGCCGCCGCAACGAGGCGTCGCAGGCCCGCCGCACGTAACCGGGGCGGCCATTGGCGACGATGTGCTGATCACCCACCAGCAGACCGCACTTGGTGGAGACGAAGGCATCCGATCTGCGGCCCTTCAGCGCCCGGCCGACCAGCAGCTCGTTGGTGAAGGGGCCGTACATGTCGGCGGTGTCGAGCAATTGGACCCCAGCGTCGAGCGCGGCGTGCACCGCGCGCAACGCTCGGTCACCGCGCCGCTGCGACGCGCTGTACGCCCAGCTCATCGGCATACAGCCAAGTCCGACCGCACCCACGGCGAGCGCCGCCGCACCGAGACTCCTGCGCTCCAACTCCCCGAACCCTCCCTCGGCCCCGTCGTCACGGGACCACAACGCACCCAAAGTAACCTCTGCCGAGCGCCGTGCCTCGCGCAGCCTCCCGGCGACCGCCGTTCCCTGCGCGGCTCTTGGCGACCCGGGCCCGCCCGCACGGCTCCCCGGGCACGGCCCGGTGCCGGGACCGGCAATAGCCTTCTGGCCATGACTCCGGCGAATTCGACGACCACGACGACCACGACCGCTCAGGCCACTACGACGACCGGGGCCGCTTCGACGCGGGCCTTCGACGTATGGCTGCCGTATCCCGCCGACGAGATCGAGGGGCTTCCGAGCGGCCTCGCCTACCGCTTCTGGGACGGCACGGGGGACTTCCCGGCGGACCCGGCCGACTGCGCCTTCTACGTCGTGCCGTACATGTCGGACGCCGAGACGGCGACCCGTCCGTTCGCGGCCATGACACGGGTCCGGGCCGTGCAGACGCTCACCGCGGGCACCGACCACGTGGAACCGGGCCTCGGAGCGCTGCCCTCGGGAGTGCTGCTGTGCAACGCTAAGGGGGTCCACGAGACGTCGACCGCGGAGCTCGCCCTCACCCTGATCCTCGCCTCCCTGCGCGGTGTGCCCGGATTCGTCCGCGGTCAGGACAAGGAGGAGTGGCGCTCCGGCTTCTATCCCGCGCTCGCCGACAAATCCGTGCTGATCGTGGGGTACGGGGCGATCGGCGCCGCCATCGAGGACCGGCTGGCGCCCTTCGAGTGCGCACGTGTCGTACGCGTCGCACGCTCCGCGCGGACGACGGCGCGCGGCCCCGTGCACACGCTCGACGACCTGCCCGCGCTCCTGCCCGGGTCGGACGTCGTCGTGCTGTCCACCCCACTGACCCCGTCCACACAAGGGCTGGTGGACGCGGAGTTCCTCGCCGCGATGCCGGACGGCGCGCTGCTCGTGAACGTGGCGCGGGGCGGCGTCGTCGACACCGGAGCGCTGCTGGCCGAACTGGAGTCGGGCCGACTGCACGCGGCCCTCGACGTCACCGACCCCGAGCCCCTGCCGACCGGACATCCCCTCTGGCACGCTCCCCACGTCCTCGTCTCCCCGCACGTGGGCGGGACCAGCTCCGCGTTCCTGCCCCGCGCCAAGCGCCTGTTGACCGCGCAACTGGGTCGCTTCGCCGCGGGGGAGCCGTTGCGGAACGTCGTGCGCACCACCGGATGATCGCGTCGCGTAACGACGACCACGGTGCCGCCCACGGCGCGCACCACGGGGTGATCACCAGACACTCATGAGCCGAACACGCTACGGGCCCGTATGACTGCGCTCCGTCTCGACCGAGCCCTTGATCGTCACGCAGAGTAGATGGACTATGTCCCTGAGTGACCAGTCTGGTGTATCGTCCCGAAAGGGGCGCTGCGCCGAGGAGGGACGGTGCCGGGGAGGACGCGACACACGAGGGGGCGATGGGTGATGTACGGCCGAGGGGCGAACGATCCGACACGGCAGGGCGGCCGACGGCTGCCCTGCCGTGTCGGCGGATGGCGGGCACCCGCCCGCGGGGCGGCCCCCGCGGGCGGTCCCGGGGCGTTTCGCGCGAGTGACCGCGAGGCGGCGGGCCGTCCTTCGGCAGGCCGCGCGCCGGCGGGTCCGGCCGGGCGGCGAGCCGCCCCCCGCGGCGTCGCACAGTGCCCGGCCGGCCGGTGCCGGGTCCCAGCGGCGTGCCGGGTGCGCGCGCACCTGCCGGTGCCGGGTGTGCGCCGGTGAGCGCGCCGACCGATGCCCTCGGGGCGTTCCTGGCCCGGCGGTCGGCCGTCGGCGGCACCGGTGCGGTGGTTTCGCAGATCGTCCTCGGCCTTGTCTGCGGCGGTTACGCGGTCGGGGCGGCCCTCGGCTGGGGTTCGCCGGAACTGGCGCTCTTCATGGGAGATTTCGGCCTCAGCGCCGCCGCGCTGATCGCCGCCGTCTCCTGCTTCCTCTATGCGCGCGCCGACGGCGACCGATGCCGGCCGGCCTGGCTGCTGTTCTCGTTCTCCTCGCTCATGGCCGCCGGGGGCAACGCCGTCTGGGGCTGGTACGAGGTCGTGCGCGGGGTACGGGTGCCCAGCCCCTCCCTCGCCGACGTCTTCTTCCTTTGCTTCGCGCCGCCCGCCGTCATCGGGCTGCTCGTCCTCGCCAAACGCCCCGTCACCCGGGCCGGATGGCTCTGCCTCGTGCTCGACTCCTGGCTGATCGGCGGCTCGCTCCTCACCATCTCCTGGAGCCTCGCCCTCGCCCACACCGCACACGTCGCGGACGCCGAGGGGACGAGCGTGGCCCGCGCGGCGCTCTCGCTGGCCTACCCGCTGCTCGACATCGTGCTCGTCTCCATGGTGCTGGCCCTGCACTTCCGCCGCGCCAACGTCAACCGCTCCGCGGTGAACACCGCCATCGCGGCACTCGCGGTGACGGTCCTGTCCGACGCCCTGTTCACCTCGCCCCTGCTGCGGCAGGCGTACCACTCCGGTCAGTTGCTGGACGCAGGGTGGTTCGCCGGTTCGCTGCTCCTCGCCTACGCCCCCTGGGGGGCGCGCGCCGCGGGTGAGGCCCTCCCGCCGCGGGAGGCGCCACGCCAGGCCAGCCGTCCCATCGCCGGGTCGCTCGCCGCGCTCACGCCGTACCTCGCCGCCGCCGTCTGCACGCTGGGCATCCTCTACAACGTCGTCGAGGACCGTACGGTCGACCGCGTCGTGGTCTTCACCGGCTGCACGGTGGCGCTCGCCCTCGTCGTCCGGCAGGCCATCATGCTCGTCGACAACATCGCCCTCACCCAGGAGCTGGCACAGAAGGAGAACCACTTCCGCTCGCTGGTGCAGGGCTCCAGCGACGTCATCATGATCGCCGCCCCCACCGGCGTCCTGCGCTATGTCAGCCCCGCCGCCGCGGGGGTGTACGGGCGCGACGCCGAGGACCTGGTCGGCACCCAGCTCGCCTCGATCATCCACCCCGACGATCTGGGCGGCGTCGTCCACGAACTGCGCCGGTTCCTCGCAGCCCAGCAGAGCGAGGAACCGAACACCCGGATCGAGTGCCGCTTCAGATCGGGTACGGGCGACTGGCTCAACGTCGAGTCCACGGTCAACCGCCACCAGGGCGGGCTGATCCTCAACAGCCGCGACGTGACCGAGCGGGTGCGGCTCCAGGCCCAGTTGCAGCACAACGCCGAGCACGACCCGCTCACCGGCCTGCCCAACCGCGCCCTGTTCACCGAGCGGGTCCGGCAGGCCCTCGGCGGCCGCCGCACCGGCGATGCGGGCACCGCCGTGCTCTTCATCGACCTCGACGGCTTCAAGGCGGTCAACGACCGCCTGGGCCACCAGGCGGGCGACGAACTCCTCGTCCAGGCCGCCCGCCGCCTGCAGGAGTCCGTCCGGGCCGGCGACACCGCGGCCCGCCTCGGCGGCGACGAGTTCGCGGCCATCATCCTCGGCGACGGCACCGGCGACCAGTCCGCCCGGGAGTGCCAGGTCCACGAGATCGCCGACCGGCTCCGCCTCACCCTCTCCCGGCCCTACCGCGTCGGCGTCGGCCCCGGCGAGGTCAGGGTCGCCGCGTCCATCGGGGTCGCGTTCGCGGAGCCCGGCATCACGCCCAGCGACCTCATGCGCAACGCCGACCTCGCCATGTACCGGGCCAAGGCGGGCGGCAAGAACCGCGTCGAGCTGTACGCCCCGCAGATGCAGGCCGAGGTCGTCCGCCGCTCCGAGCTGGCCGCCCGGCTCCGCAACGCCCTGCGCGACGGCGAGTTCGCCCTGCTCCACCAGCCGGTGGTGCACCTCGCCAGCGGCACGGTCGCGGCCGTGGCCGCCCAGGCGCGCTGGCGGTCCGCCCAGGGCATCCTGTTCACCCCCGCGGAATTCCTCCGCGTGTCCGAGGACGGTGACCGCACCGCCGAACTCGGCCGCTGGCTCCTCGAAGAGGCCATCGAGCAGGCCGTCGACCGGGCCAGGGCCGGACACCAGGTCTCCGTCGCGGTGCGGCTCCCCGCCCGCAGGCTGCTCGAAAAGGGCACACCGTCCAGCTCCATCGAGGCACTGCTCACCCGGCACGGCCTGCCTTCCGGAACGCTGATGATCGAGGTCGCCGAGAGCGACCCCCGGATCCCCTTCGACGAACTCGAACAGCGCCTCGTCGCGCTGCGCCGCCTCGGCGTGCGCATCGCGCTCGACGGATTCGGCAGCGGCTACGCGGCCATAAACGCGCTCCGTCGGCTCCCCGTCGACGTACTCAAACTGGACCGCGGTCTCGTCGAGGGTGTCGTGGAATCCGCCCGCCTCCACAAGATCACCAGCGGTCTGCTGCGCATCGCCTGCGACCTGGGCATGCAGTCCGTGGCCGACGGAGTCGACGTACCGGAACAGGTCGTGGCCCTGCGCGCCATGGGCTGTACGCACGGACAAGGAATGGCGTTCTCCGGTCCGCTCGACGAGTACCGGCTGCGCCGCGCCCTGGCCCGGGGCACGTTCCCGATGCCCGGCACCGCAACCGCCCGGCCCGTCCTGACGGGCGGCTCGATCCCGCTCCTCAGCGGTTCACATGCTGAGACGCCCGTCCCACCCACTTGACACGTCGTAGGCGTCGGAGAGAGGGTCGATGCCATGCGCACCCGAATTCTCGTACGTGGACAGCGCGTCGGCTGAAGCAGAGTCCCTCGATGGCACTCTGCAGACCACACCGACGCGCTCCCCTCGCTTGCCTCATGGCACGAGGGGTTTTTTGTTGCACCGGAACCACGCAAACGCCGCAGAACACCCCGCACAAACCCTCAGCTTCGAGAAGAGAATGCCGATGACCGAGCAGGCCACAGGGGCCCACCATCCCCAGCCGCGGGCCCGTAACGGCGGATCGCCCGCCGCCACCGTTGAGCACGTCACGGGCGCGCAGTCCCTCATCCGCTCCCTCGAGGAGGTGGGGGCCGACACGGTATTCGGCATTCCCGGCGGCGCCATCCTTCCGGCCTACGACCCGATGATGGACTCCACCCGCGTCCGTCATGTGCTGGTCCGCCACGAGCAGGGCGCCGGGCACGCCGCCACCGGCTACGCGCAGGCCACCGGCAAGGTCGGCGTCTGCATGGCCACCTCGGGCCCCGGCGCCACCAACCTGGTGACGCCGATCGCGGACGCCCACATGGACTCCGTCCCGCTGGTCGCGATCACGGGCCAGGTCGCCTCCAGGGCGATCGGCACGGACGCCTTCCAGGAGGCGGACATCTGCGGCATCACGATGCCGGTCACCAAGCACAACTTCCTCGTCACCAAGGCCGAGGACATCCCGCACACCATCGCCGAGGCGTTCCACATCGCCTCCACCGGCCGTCCGGGCCCCGTGCTCGTCGACATCGCCAAGGACGCCCTCCAGGCGCAGACCACGTTCAGCTGGCCGCCCACCCAGGACCTGCCCGGCTACCGCCCGGTCACCAAGCCGCACGCCAAGCAGATCCGTGAGGCCGCCAAGCTCATCACCCAGGCCAGGCGCCCGGTGCTGTACGTCGGCGGCGGCGTCATCAAGGCGGGGGCCACCGCCGAACTGAAGGTCCTCGCCGAACTCACCGGAGCGCCCGTCACCACCACGCTGATGGCGCTCGGCGCATTCCCCGACAGCCACCCGCTGCACGTCGGAATGCCGGGCATGCACGGTTCGGTCACCGCCGTCACCGCGCTGCAGAAGGCCGACCTGATCGTCGCCCTCGGCGCCCGATTCGACGACCGCGTCACGGGCAGGCTGGACAGCTTCGCCCCGTACGCCAAGATCGTCCACGCCGACATCGACCCGGCCGAGATCGGCAAGAACCGCGCCGCCGACGTGCCGATCGTGGGCGACGCCCGCGAGGTGCTGGCCGACCTGGTCCAGGCCGTCCAGGCCGAGCACACCGAGGGACACGTCGGCGACTACGCGTCCTGGTGGAAGGACCTCGACCGCTGGCGCGAGACGTACCCGCTGGGCTACGACCTCCCCGAGGACGGCAGCCTGTCCCCCCAGCAGGTCATCCAGCGCATCGGCGAGCTCGCCCCCGAGGACACGATCTTCGCCGCGGGCGTCGGCCAGCACCAGATGTGGGCCGCCCACTTCATCGACTACGAGCGGCCCGCCACCTGGCTGAACTCCGGCGGCGCCGGAACGATGGGGTACGCGGTCCCCGCCGCGATGGGCGCCAAGGCCGGCGCGCCGGACCGTACGGTCTGGGCCATCGACGGCGACGGGTGCTTCCAGATGACCAACCAGGAACTCACCACCTGCGCGCTCAACAACATCCCGATCAAGGTCGCGGTCATCAACAACGGCGCGCTCGGCATGGTCCGCCAGTGGCAGACCCTGTTCTACAACCAGCGGTACTCCAACACGGTGCTGCACTCCGGTGCCGACACCGAGGGCGCTCCGGCGAAGGGCACCCGCGTCCCGGACTTCGTCAAGCTGTCCGAGGCCATGGGCTGCCACGCCATCCGCTGCGAGGACCCGGCCGACCTGGACAAGGTCATCGAAGAAGCCAATTCCATCAACGACCGCCCCGTCGTGATCGACTTCATCGTCCACGAGGACGCCATGGTCTGGCCGATGGTCGCCGCCGGCACCTCCAACGACGAGGTCATGGCCGCGCGCGGGGTCCGCCCCGACTTCGGCGACAACGAAGACGACTGAGAGACCGAGAGAGACCGACGCCATGTCCACCAAGCACACGCTCTCCGTCCTGGTCGAGAACAAGCCCGGTGTCCTCGCCCGGATCACCGCCCTGTTCTCCCGCCGCGGCTTCAACATCGACTCGCTCGCGGTCGGAACCACCGAACACCCCGACATCTCGCGCATCACCATCGTCGTCAATGTCGAGGGCCTGCCCCTTGAGCAGGTGACCAAGCAGCTCAACAAGCTCGTGAACGTCCTCAAGATCGTCGAACTGGAGCCCTCCGCTGCGATCCAGCGGGAGCTCGTCCTGGTGAAGGTCCGCGCCGACAACGAGACCCGCTCCCAGATCGTCGAGATCGTCCAGCTGTTCCGTGCCAAGACCGTGGACGTCTCCCCGGAGGCGGTCACGATCGAGGCCACCGGCGGCGCCGACAAGCTGGAGGCCATGCTCAGGATGCTGGAGCAGTACGGCATCAAGGAGCTGGTCCAGTCCGGCACCATCGCCATAGGGCGCGGCGCGCGCTCGATCACCGACCGGTCGCTGCGCGCTCTCGACCGTACGGCCTAGTACCCCTCGCCGCCCGCATGGCGAGATCGATAAACGTTTCCGACGCACCCCGCCGTACGGTGGGACGTAGCACCCGCACATCAAGGAGAGACCCAGTGGCCGAGCTGTTCTACGACGACGACGCCGACCTGTCCATCATCCAGGGCCGCAAGGTCGCGGTCATCGGCTACGGCAGTCAGGGCCACGCCCACGCGCTGTCGCTGCGCGACTCGGGTGTCGACGTCCGTGTCGGTCTGCACGAGGGCTCCACGTCCAAGACCAAGGCCGAGGAGCAGGGCCTGCGCGTGGTGACCCCGGCCGAGGCCGCCGCCGAGGCCGACGTCATCATGATCCTCGTCCCGGACCCGATCCAGGCCAAGGTCTACGAGGAGTCCATCAAGGACAACCTCAAGGACGGCGACGCGCTGTTCTTCGGCCACGGCCTGAACATCCGCTACGGCTTCATCAAGCCGCCGGCCGGTGTCGACGTCTGCATGGTCGCCCCGAAGGGCCCGGGCCACCTGGTCCGCCGCCAGTACGAGGAGGGCCGCGGCGTGCCCTGCATCGTGGCCGTCGAGCAGGACGCCACGGGCAGCGCCTTCGCGCTGGCGCTGTCGTACGCCAAGGGCATCGGCGGAACCCGCGCCGGCGTCATCAAGACGACCTTCACCGAGGAGACCGAGACCGACCTGTTCGGTGAGCAGGCCGTCCTCTGCGGTGGTACCGCAGCCCTGGTCAAGGCCGGTTTCGAGACCCTGGTCGAGGCCGGCTACCAGCCGGAGATCGCGTACTTCGAGTGCCTGCACGAGCTGAAGCTCATCGTGGACCTCATGTACGAGGGCGGCCTGGAGAAGATGCGCTGGTCCATCTCGGAGACCGCCGAGTGGGGCGACTACGTCACCGGCCCGCGGATCATCACCGACGCCACCAAGGCCGAGATGAAGAAGGTCCTCGCGGAGATCCAGGACGGCTCCTTCGCCAAGAACTGGATGGACGAGTACCACAACGGTCTGCCCAAGTACAACGAGTACAAGAAGGCGGACAGCGACCACCTCCTGGAGACCACGGGCCGTGAGCTGCGCAAGCTCATGAGCTGGGTCGCCGACGAGGACGCGTAGCGCACCCCCCGGGGGCGGACCGGAGGACCGGTCCGCCCCCGCCGTTTTTCACCGCCGGAAGAGGCGGCGCGCACGTGTGTACAAGTCGTCCACTCCGTGTGGGTGATCCTTCCAACGGGGCGCAGTGCGCGCCCCGGCGCATGACTACACTTCTCCACACATACACGCGTCAGGCCCACAGTGTCGTGCGTCTTCCACGCGGCAAGCCCCTCCACCGCCTGCGGCCGTCGGGACGGCCGTCCGCACTGGACTTGTGAGGACTCACGTGAGCTCGAAACCCGTCGTACTCATCGCTGAAGAGCTGTCGCCCGCCACGGTTGACGCCCTGGGCCCGGACTTCGAGATCCGGCACTGCAACGGCGCGAACCGTGCCGAACTCCTCCCCGCGATCGCCGATGTCGACGCCATCCTGGTGCGCTCCGCCACCAAGGTCGACGCCGAGGCCATCGCCGCCGCGACGAAGCTGAAGGTCGTGGCCCGCGCGGGCGTCGGCCTCGACAACGTCGACGTCTCCGCCGCCACCAAGGCCGGCGTGATGGTGGTCAACGCGCCGACCTCCAACATCGTCACCGCCGCCGAGCTGGCCTGCGGTCTCCTGATTGCCACCGCGCGGAACATCCCGCCGGCCAACACCGCGCTGAAGAACGGCGAGTGGAAGCGCTCCAAGTACACCGGCGTGGAGCTGAGCGAGAAGACCCTCGGCGTCGTCGGCCTCGGCCGCATCGGCGTCCTGGTCGCCCAGCGGATGTCGGCCTTCGGTATGAAGATCGTCGCGTACGACCCCTACGTGCAGCCCGCGCGCGCCGCCCAGATGGGGGTCAAACTCCTCTCGCTCGACGAGCTGCTGGAGGTGTCCGACTTCATCACCGTGCACCTGCCCAAGACCCCTGAGACGATCGGCCTGATCGGCGACGAGGCGCTGCGCAAGGTGAAGCCCGCCGTGCGCATCGTCAACGCCGCGCGCGGTGGCATCGTCGACGAGGCGGCCCTCGCCTCCGCCCTCAAGGAGGGCCGGGTCGCCGGTGCCGGTCTCGACGTGTACGCGAAGGAGCCCTGCACGGACTCCCCGCTGTTCGAGTTCGACCAGGTCGTCTGCACCCCGCACCTGGGCGCGTCCACGGACGAGGCGCAGGAGAAGGCGGGCGTCGCGGTCGCCAAGTCCGTGCGCCTGGCCCTCGCCGGCGAGCTGGTGCCGGACGCGGTCAACGTCCAGGGTGGTGTGATCGCCCAGGACGTGCGCCCGGGGCTGCCGCTCGCCGAGAAGCTCGGCCGGATCTTCACCGCGCTCGCGGGCGAGGTCGCGGTCCGGCTCGACGTCGAGGTGTACGGCGAGATCACTCAGCACGACGTCAAGGTGCTCGAACTCTCCGCGCTCAAGGGCGTGTTCGAGGACGTCGTCGACGAGACCGTGTCGTACGTGAACGCCCCGCTCTTCGCTCAGGAACGCGGCGTCGAGGTCCGCCTCACCACCAGCTCCGAATCGCCCGACCATCGCAACCTGGTGACCGTCCGCGGCACGCTCGCGGACGGCGACGAGGTCGCGGTCTCCGGCACGCTGGCGGGCCCCAAGCACCTCCAGAAGATTGTCGCCGTCGGCGAGTACGACGTGGACCTGGCGCTCGCGGAGCACATGCTGGTGCTGCGCTACGAGGACCGCCCCGGCGTCGTCGGCACGGTCGGCCGGATCCTCGGCGAGGCCGGTCTGAACATCGCGGGCATGCAGGTGTCGCGGACGGGCGCGGGCGGCGAGGCACTGGTCGTCCTCACCGTCGACGACGACGTCCCGGCCTCGGTGCTCTCCGACATCTCCACGGAGATCGGCGCCACGTCCGCCCGTACGGTGAACCTGACCGACTGACGGCCGCTCCCTCATGGCGCGCCCCTGGCGAACCCGGCCTGCCCGGCATCCAGTGCCCTCCCGGCACTAGGTGTTCTGTCCCGGGAGGTTGTGGACGGGTGAGCCAGATCTCGGCTGAGGGATCTTGAACGGGTGAGGGCCTTCCGGTTTGGTGTGGATTG
>NZ_JBIDBS010000010.1:0-241226 GCF_043204165.1 Streptomyces sp. NPDC047982
TGTCCTTCCGTGACTTGTACCGGGGCGCGCCCATGCGGGGGCGCTTGCCCTTCAGGCCGTCGAAGAAGTTCCGGTACGCCGCATCCAGGTCCCGCAGGGACTGCTGCAACACGACAGCGCAGACCTCGCCGAGCCAGGCCCGCTCCGGGGTGTTCTTCGCACCGGTGATCAGCGCCTTGGACAGGTCGCCGGTCTTCGGGAAGGGCAGCCCCTGGCTGCGGGCGGTCTCCCGCGCCCTGAGGGCGTCGTTGCAGACCACCCGCGCGCACCCGAACGCCCGCGCCAACGCCGTGCGCTGACCGGCGCTCGGGTACAGGCGGAAGCTGTACCGAAGCTGCACGCCAATCACGATAAACAGTCACTGCGTCTTCCGCCTTCACGTCCATGTGGTTTTCGTGACCAAGTACCGGCACTCCGTCTTCGCCGACCGGCACCTGACGCGGTGCGAAGAGATCACGCGGAGCGTGTGCGAGGACTTCGAGGCCGAGCTGGTCGAGTTCAACGGCGAGGCCAACCACGTCCACCTACGCGTGAACTTCCCTCCGAAGGTCGCCGTGTCCAGGCTGGTGAACTCCCTCAAGGGCGTCTCCTCACGCAGACTCCGCCAGGAGCTCCCCGACCTCGCCCGCCACTACCGGCGCGCGCAAGCCTGTGGTCCGAGTCCTACTTCGCCAGGTCCCTCGGCGGCACGCCCCTCAGCACCGTCAAGCAGTACATCGAGCAGCAGAACCGGCCGCTCTGACCCGGGCTGAGGCCAACAGTGCAGACCCATGCACACAGCTGAGCTCAGAACAGTTCTCAGATTCGCTTCACCACCGGACTGAAGCCCGGTGCACTGCGAATAAACCCGGTAGCTGCTCTTGCGCCAGGTAGCCGCTCGCATCTTCCGTAGCGGGGTGGGTGGGCAGGCGGGGTTGAGGTGACCGGGGGCGGCGCGGTGTGACTGTCGCGGCGCGTGTGGGGGACCGAGTTGTCCACAACGCCAGGGCTGTCCACATGCCTCAGCGAGAAGTCCGCGGACTGTGGATCGTGAGGGGTGCTCGTCCGAAACTCCTCACAGCAGGTGGTGCTGGCCATGTCCCGATCCTCGTTCCGGTCGTCGTTCCCGTCCTCGTCGCCTTCGTCACTCCCCTCGTCGTCGCCTTCGTCGTTCCCCTCATCGTTTCCGTCCTCGTTCCCGTCGTCGTTCCCCTCGTCACGGAATCTCCCGGCACCCCAGGCCCTCCATCCCTGGCCTTCGCTCGGGTCGTCCGCATCGCCCTCATCGCCCGGGCCGTCCTCGTCGTCCTCACGGCTCAGGTCATCCACCTCGCTCGGGTCGGCGGCCTCCGCCGGGCCGTCCAGGCCGACCGAGCCATCCACGTTGCTACGGTCATCCGCCTCGTCCAGGCCGTCCGGGCCGTTCGCAACAGCTTCGTCCTCCGGACCGCTCACGCCGTCCCAGGTTTCCCCGGCCGCTCCCGTTCCGGGGGCTCCGGCGTCCGCTCCCCCGCCCTGCGGCGTGCCCGCGTTCGAGCCGTTGCGGGTGGGCGGAGGCGCTGCGTATCGACTGCGACGGATGTTGTGGCGGCAACGTCGCACCATGGCCGCCGGGCTCGCCGTGACAGCTGCCGCGTTGGCGGCGACGGGACTGGGCGGAGGCGACATGGGCGGCGAAGCCGCGCACGGCGTAGGAACGGGCGCGGTAGGCACGGCAGGGACCGCGACGGAGCGAGTACGCAGGCCGGCGCCGCTGGTGTCCGCTCCGGTGCGGATCGCGGACGCGGGGGCGGTGCGGCTGTTACGACCGGGGGACCGCGTCGATGTCATCGCCGCCGGCAGAGACGGGGACGGAGCCGAAGCCGGAGGCCGAGACGGGGCCCGGGTCCTGGCGAAGGGCGCGCTCGTGGCGGACGTGCCACAAGGACCGGCCGAAGGTCTCGCGGAGGACGGTGCGTTGGTCGTGCTGTCCGTCCCCCGGGGCACGGCCGCGTCGCTGGCTGGCGCCGGAATCTCGACCAGGCTGGCGGTGATCCTGTGCTGATTCGCGCGGATCATCGACACCACAGCCGGACTAAAGACGCCAATCGGGTGTTTCTTGTGCGTACTGTCGTGAATTTCGGAGGAGTCTGCCCCATCGACGGCACACGCGAAGGAAGGCTCACCCGTGAGCGAGAAGAAGAAGGCGGCATGCTGGAAGGGTTCAAAGCCTTCCTGCTGCGTGGCAATGTGATCGACCTGGCGGTCGCCGTGGTCATCGGTGCAGCGTTCACCCAGATCGTGAACTCGGTCACCAAGGGGGTCATCAACCCACTGGTCGGCGCGTTCGGCACCAAGGACCTGGAGAGCTACAGCTCCTGCCCCAAAGGGCCCGTGTCACGGACTCGAAGACGGGCGAGGCCGTCAAGGCATCCGGATCCTGTGGGGTTCGGTGCTGAGCGCCACCCTCAGCTTCTTGATCACCTCACCGCGGCGGCCGTCTACTTCCTGATGGTGTTGCCCATGGCCAAGTACCTGGCCAGGCGAGCAGCCATGCAGGCGGCGAAGGAGGGTGTGCAGGAAACGCCGGAGGTGAGCGAACTGGAGGGTCCTGAAGGAGATCCGCGACGCCCTCGTCTCGCAGCGCGGCAGGCCGACGGGCGGGGCTCATGGCGAGGATTCCGACGGGAATCAGAGCCGGTAGCGTGCCGCACGGCAGAAGCACCAGCGGCAGCGTCGCCGGTCCACGCCCGAGCGGGGGGCTCAGACGTGGTGGGGCGGCTTCTCTTCCAGGAAGCGCGCCAGATCGGCGGCGCTGCCACCGGCCGGGGCCCGCTCACCCCAACCTCGGTCCGTATCGTCCGCGGACTGCTGATCCAACGGATCGTCGAAGACCAGAGCCGGCCTCGGTCTCGGTTTCGGCTGATCCGGCTGCGACGGCTTCGAATCGCGCGGGCCGGGGGCGGGGGCGGTGCTCATGTCTCCAGGGTACGGCGGTGGTCAGCGATCCTCCGGGTCGAGCCGCCACAGGCCGAGGAGCGTCGGAGGTCACCAGGTCGCGTCGGCGGGGCAGACCTCGGCGCACGGGGCGACGGGATCCTCGCAGTGCATGCAGACCGTGGGAAGGGAGGCGACGAACCTGCCCTCGTCGGGGTAGTCGAGGTCGGGGTAGTCGAGGTCGGGGTAGTCGAGGTGGATCACCGACTTGCCCCTGCGCGAGTCGCAGTCCCGGCAGGCAGAGACGCATGCCTGGCCGTCGACGCGGTCACCGTACCGGCCGCGATCTTCCTCCAGGCGGTGTGGGACCTGCACACCCGTCACTTCAAGCGTGATCTCGCGGAGCAGTTGTCCCTCCCCGTGGCCGCGCTGGCGGTCCTGGCCTGCACGTTTACCGGGGCCTGGGCGGCGCTCGCGGCGGTGCTGGTGGCGGCGACAACCGTGGTCGCGGGAGAGTTGTGGTCCAGGTGGGCCGCTCCGGCGGGGCGAGTGGTTACGCGTCAATACACGTGAGCACGCGTGAGCACGCGTGAGCACGCGTGTGAGTTTGACGGCATCCGAACAAGGCGGCGGGCGGGCAGTGGACGAGGCGGTGGGCGGGTGTGGAGCGACGGGGGCAGGGGACCATCAGGGGACTATCGGTCTGGCCGAGAACAAGGAGCGTGCGGTGACGAGGGAAGATCCACAGGAGCGACGGGAAACCACGGCCGCCGGCCCCCGGCTGCCGGGCACCGCCCCGACCGGCCCGGCGGGGACCAACGTCTTCGAGACCGGCCCGGTCGAGACCGGGCCCGTAGGAATCGGACCGGGCGAAAGCGGGCCTGCCAGTAGCGGGCCGCTCGACGCGCTGACCGATGTCGCCGGGCTGCGCGTCGGCCATGCACGGGTGGCGGGCGCGGGCGCGCTGAGCGGCACCACGGTCGTCCTCGCCCCCGAGGGTGGCGCGATCGCGGCCGTCGACGTGCGCGGCGGCGGTCCCGGCACCCGGGAGACGGACGCGCTCGATCCGCGCAATCTGGTGCAACGCGTCGACGCCGTCGTCCTGACGGGAGGCAGCGCGTTCGGGCTGGACGCGGCGTCCGGCGTAATGGCCTGGCTCGAGGAACGGGGACGCGGGGTGCGCGTAGGCCCTGATCCGGCACAGGTGGTGCCGGTGGTACCGGCCGCGTGCCTCTTCGATCTGGGGCGGGGAGGCGACTGGCGGGCCCGCCCGGACGCCTCGACCGGGCGCGCGGCGGTGGAGGACGCGGCCGGTACCGAGCCGGGGGCGCCGGTCCTCGAAGGGGGCGTCGGCGCCGGTACGGGCGCGGTCGCCGGGCAGCTCAAGGGCGGAGTGGGCACGGCGAGCGTGCGGTTGGGGTCCGGGATCACGGTGGGCGCGCTCGTCGTGGTGAACGCCGCGGGTTCGGTGGTCGATCCGCGTACGGGTGTGCTGTACGGAGAGTACGGCGCCGACGTTCCGCCGCTGATCCCCGCGCCCGAGGTCCACCGCGCAGCGCTACGGCGCCTGGCCGAGACTCGGGAGGCCGATGCGGCTCCTCCGCTCAACACCACGCTCGCGGTCGTCGGCACGGACGCCGAGCTCACCCGGGCCCAGGCGCAGAAGCTGGCGGGTACGGCGCACGACGGGCTGGCTCGCGCCATACGCCCCGTACACCTGCTGACCGACGGGGACACTGTCTTCGCGCTGGCCACCGGCGCCCGGCCGCTGGACCCGCAGAACCCCGTCGCCCTCAACGACCTGCTGGCGGCCGGCGCGGACTGTCTGACGCGGGCCGTCGTGAAGGCCGTCCGGGCGGCGCGGGGGACCATGGGTCGCCACCGTGGCACCGGCCATCCCTCGTACGCCGATCTCTACGGCAGGCCCCGGCCGCCCGTATGACCGCCGGACGACCGCCTCGTGGCCGCCCCGGGTCCGCCGCCCCGCGTCCGCCCGCCCCGCGTCCGCCGTCCCATGGCCGTCCCGCATGTCCGTCGCGGCGCGTCCGCCGTCGTCGCACATGCGCCCGGCCCCGACTCCCCTCTGGGGAAGGGAAGTTCGGACGAACCATCAGGAACCATCCCCGCGCGCCAATCGTTTTCCTGAACCCCGGTCACGATGTCCGACCCAGGGACTACGTTAAGCACGCACCAAGTAACACGCGGCAACGGCCTGGAGACAGCACCTTGAGCGATCCGTACGAGACAACCGAGCAACACCTCGAGCGACTCCTGCGACGGGCACTCAACTCTTTCGACCTGCCCGACAGTACGGTCGAGAGACTCGGTACCGCGCTCGCCCACAGCAGTTCACTGCACTCCTCGCACCACAGTTCCGTGCTCCACCGGGAGACCTACCGGCACACGTATCTGCTGTCCGACGGCACCACAGTCTCCTTGTGGGAGCTGGTGCACAGCGGTCCGTGCGACGCGAAGGACCCGCGGTCCCGGACGGAAACCGAGTTCCGGCACCACGAGTTGTACGACGACGAGGCCGATGCCCGGGTCGCCGCCGCCCGGCTGGCCGACGGTCTCGGGGACGTCCCGTTGGGGGAGGTCCCGTTGTTCGGGGACGACGGTCCGCAGGTCGATCTGGACACGCTCACGGTCCTGATGGCGGCTTCCCCGGCCCCTATGCCCCGGACGTACGCCCCGGACAACTCCGCCGACCACGCCCGCCGCGTGCTGCGCCGCGCGGAGAACAGCGACGGCCCGGGCGAGGAGACTGCCCGGCTGCTGCGTGCCGCCTTCGCCCACCACATCACCCAGGTCTTCGGCCGCCAGTGCCAAGTGGACGGGCGGAACGCGGGGTTCACGTTGTACGAACACGCCTTCCTCCTCCTGGACGGCAGCGAGACGAGCCTGTGGGAGGTCGAACACACGGCGACACCCGATGGCCGCCACATGTGCGAGGTGTACACCGACGAGGACACCGCGCGTGGCGCCATGGAGAGCCGCACGCGCATCTGCTGACGGAACAGGGAAACAGGAGGACTGGAAACAAGAGGACTGGGGCGACAGGAGGACGGAGGGACAGGAGGCCCGAGCCCGCCGCCATGGGCCCGAACGCCTCGTGGAATCCCCCGGCTCCCAGCCCCGGACGAGCCGCCGGGCCCGGACGAGCCCGCTGCCCCAGACAAGCCTCCGAAGCCGGACGAGACACACGGGATGGTGCGCGCACCCTGTAGGGCGCGCGCACCATCCGGTCCCACAGTTCCAGGGCCTCTCTCACGGCTTCACGACCTCACGGCAGCAGCGCGGGCTTCCTGCCCGACGCGGCGTCGGCCCCCGGCGCATCACCGGTCCCGGGCGCGGCACCGGCATCGGTCCGGGCTCCGGTGTCGGCGTCGGCGCGGGCTCCGCTACCAGCACCGGTCCCGGGCGTGCCCGGCACGGCCGGGTCGGCGGCGCGGTCCACAGCTCCCCCGCCGACGACTTCCCGGCCCACGAAGCCACCGTCCACGACGTCGTCGTCCATGGTCCCGTCACCGCCGCCTTCGACCTCATCGCCGCCGCCTTCCAGGTGCTGCTTCGGGCGCGCGGGCAGCGCGAACATCACCAGGACGATCAACGCGAGCACGCCGATCACCCACCACAGCGAGTGCCGGAACGCCTCCGCGAAGGCCGGTCCCACCTCCTGCGGAGCCAACCGGTCCCCCATCGCCCCGAAGAAGACGACCGCGACCAGCCCGAGCCCGAGCGCGTTGCCCATCTGCTGAACGGTGCTGATGAGGCCGGAGGCCGAACCGGAGTGCTCCCTCGGCACCTCGGACAGCACCGCATCCGTCAGCGGGGCGACGATCAAACCCATGCCGAGGCCCATGACCACCAGCGGCGGCACCATCTGCCAGGACGTGATGCCCATCCCGTACCGTTCGGACTCCACTACGTAAAGCAGCAGACCGGCGATCATCAGCAGCGCGCCCGCCTGGAGGACCTTGCGGCCGAACCGGGGCACCAGCTTCTGTACGGAGATCCCGGCGGCGCACGAGACGGCGATCGAGAACGGGACACCGGTCAGCCCCGCCCGCAGCGCGCTCCAGCCGAGGCCCATCTGCATGTACAGCGTCCAGACCAGGAAGAAGATGCCGAGCCCGATACCGAAAGTCAGCTGCACGGCGATACCGGCCGCGAAGCTCTTGAACCGGAACAGCGAGAGCTCGACCAGCGGCGAACCACCCTTGCGCGCCTTCGCCCGCTCGAACAGCACCAACGTCAGGAACACCAGCAGACTGCCGACCATCGACAGATGGCCCCACAACGGCCAGCCCAGCTCCCGCCCACGGGTCAGCGGGTAGATCAGCATCAGCATCCCCAACGTGACGAGGACGACACCGACCAGATCGAGCCGGAGCGCCTTCGGCGCCTTGGACTCGGTGATGAACCTGTTGCCCAGGACCAGGGCGGCGACACCGACCGGCAGATTGATCAGGAAGATCGGTCGCCATTCGAGGCCGGCGATGTTCCACTGGGTGAGCAGCGCGCCCAGCAGCGGCCCCGTGATCGCACCGAGCCCGACGATCGCGCCGAAGAGACCGAAGACCTTGCCGCGTTCGTGTGCCGGAAAGGTGGCGTGCACGAGCGACAGCACCTGCGGGACCATCAGCGCGGCGGTGCCGCCCTGGAGGAGGCGCGAGACGACCAGCATTTCCGGGCTCACGGCGAAGCCACACAGCGCGGAGGCCAGCGTGAAACCGCCGATGCCGATGAGGAACAGCCGCTTGCGGCCATGTATGTCGCCCAGTCGGCCGCCGGTGATCAGCCCGGCTGCGAAGGCCAGGGAGTATCCGGCGGTGATCCACTGGATCGAGCTGAACGAGGCACCGGTGTCTTGCCGGATGCTCGGGATGGCGACGTTGACGATCGTGACGTCGACCAGGTCCATGAAGGCTGCGGTCATCACGATGGCAAGCGCGAACCAGCGTCGCCGATCCGACGAGGCCGGAGCACTCGACGAGGCCGGAGGGACCGAAGTGCTGGGCGCGATCGAAGTACTGGGCGCGATCGAAGTACTGGACGGGGCCGGAGCGACCTGAGCGACCTGAGCGTTCGGAGAGCCCAGGGAGTGCGGGGAATCCGGGGAATCCGGGGAATCCGGGGAATCCGGGGAATCCGGGGAATCCGGGGAATCCGGGGAGCGCGGAGAATCCAGAGAAGCCGGAGAGCCCGGAACGGCCGAGGCCGCGGACGCCGGAGCGGCCGAGGGACCGGACGCCGGGGTCGGCGGTGTTGCGGAAGAAGGCATGGGAAGAAGCTAGGTGCCTATTAGGTCAGCTATTGACCCAATGAGTGGCCATCCTGATCAGGTGACCGACTGTCCCGGACCGAACTCCGACACGAGGATGAGCCCATGACCAGCACTCCGGCACGACTGCTGAATCTGCTGTCGCTCCTCCAGACGCCTCGCGAGTGGCCGGGCAGCGAACTCGCCGAGCGGCTCGCCGTCAGCCCGCGCACCATCCGCCGCGACATCGACCGCCTTCGCGAGCTCGGCTATCCGGTCGAAGCGACGCGCGGTTCGGTCGGCGGCTACCGCCTGGTCGCGGGCACCGCCATGCCGCCGCTGCTGCTCGACGACGAGGAGGCCGTGGCCATCGCGGTGGGTCTGCGGGCGGGTGCCGGGCACGCCATCGAGGGGGTCGACGAGGCGTCCGTACGGGCGCTGGCGAAGCTGGAACAGGTGCTGCCCTCACGGCTGCGGCACCGGGTCTCGACCCTGCAGAACGCCACGGTGCCGCTGACCCGCGGCGACGGCTCGACGATCGATCCGCGCACGCTGACCGTGATGGCGTCGGCGGTCACCGGGCGGGAACGGCTCCGGTTCGCCTACCGCGCGGGCGACGGCGCCGAGACGCGACGCGAGGCCGAGCCCTACCGGTTGGTGAGCGCGGGGTGGCGCTGGTACCTCGTCGCATACGACGTGGGGCGCGCGGACTGGCGTACGTTCCGGGTCGACCGGGTCAGCGAGCCGTTCGCGACCGGAGCCCGGTTCGCCCCGCGCGAGCTGCCGACGGGGGACGCGGCGGAATTCCTCAGCGGCTCCATCACCAGGCGGCAGCCGGAGCTGGCGGTCGAGGTGAGCTTCGGGGCCCCGGCGGAGTTCGTGGCAGCCCGGCTGCCAGCCTCGTTCCGCCCGCTGGAGCCGACCGCCGGGAACGGGTGCCGACTGCGAGCGACGCTGACGGACTCGCTGGAGTGGGTGGCACTCCGACTAGCCCTGGCCGACTGCGAGTTCACCGTGCATGAACCTGCGGCACTGGTGACATACCTGGGCGATCTGAGCGCCCGGCTGAACCGCGCCACACACGCCGCGACGGTCACCGCCGCACCCACGACAACAGAGACAGCGCAACAGAGACAGCCGTGATGCCCGCGATGCCCGCGATGCCCGTCATACCCATAAGGCCCGCGACGACCGAGGAAAGCCCGGAGAGCGCAGAGAGCGCAGAGAGCGCCAGAGCAACCGGAGCGGCCGGGCCAACCCGAACAGCTCGAACAGCCCGGCCAGCCGAAGCAAAGGAAGGAAAGGAAAGGAAGAATGAGCCCCGGCGCCAGGGGGGGGGTGGGCGCCGGGGCTCAGCTCGGGGGGCGTCGCACGGAGCGACGCTCAGGACGTCACGCGAGGCAGGAACCGAGGCGTCGCGCGAGGCGACGTCGGGTGCGCGCGAAACGACCTGTTCCGGAGGTTACTGGACAACCGTTCACGCCGCGGCGTCAAAACCCGTGTCGCGGGCCATTCGCTTCAGTTCGAGCAACGCGTGCTTCTCGATCTGGCGGATCCGCTCGCGGGTCAGGCCGTGCTGCTTACCCACCTCCGTGAGCGTCCGCTCGCGGCCGTCCTCGATGCCGTACCGCATGCGGATGATGGAGGCGGTGCGGTGATCGAGCTTGCCGATCAGATCCTCCAGTTCCTCGCTGCGCAGCAGCGTCATGACCGACTGCTCGGGCGATACCGCGGAGGTGTCCTCCAGCAGATCACCGAACTGCGTCTCGCCCTCGTCGTCCACGGACATGTTGAGGCTGACCGGGTCACGGGCCCAGTCCAGGACATCGCTCACGCGCTCTGGCGTGGAGTCCAGCTCCGCGGCTATCTCCGCGTGCTCCGGCTCACGCCCGTGCTCGCGGTTGAATTCGCGCTGCACGCGGCGGATCCGGCCGAGCTCCTCCACCAGGTGGACGGGGAGCCGGATCGTGCGGGACTGGTCGGCTATGGAACGAGTGATGGCCTGGCGGATCCACCACGTCGCGTACGTGGAGAACTTGAAGCCCTTGGCGTAGTCGAACTTCTCGACCGCACGCACAAGGCCCGCGTTCCCCTCCTGGATCAGGTCGAGCAGGGGCAGCCCGGCCCGCGGATAGCGGCGGGCGACGGCGACCACCAGGCGGAGGTTGGAACGGATGAATATGTCCTTGGCCCGCTCACCCTCGGCGACCAGCGCCTCCAACTCCTCGCGCGTCGCCCCGCCGGCTTCGCTCTCCACCCCGCCGTCGAGTATCTGCCGGGCGTAGACACCGGCCTCGACGGCCTGGGACAGCTCGACCTCCCTGGCGGCGTCGAGCAGCGGCGTACGCGCGATCTCGTCCAGGTACATGCCGACCAGGTCGCGATCGGCGATCTCTCCGCCCGCCGCGCGAACACTGCTTGCCCGGTTGGCCCCACCGGTGGAGGACGAACGACGGGCGACGGCACGGGTTGCCATGCGAGCTCCCTTGCTGAGTAGGTCGCGACACCCTCTCGGGTGCCCTGCATCCAATGGAAACAACGACTGGAATCCGGACAGAATTCCCATGCCTGGCATCCATTTCGGGATCATGCAGTACCCTGTCCGCCGCGAGGGTCGCGAGCATGCCGGACGATCAAAAAGAAGCGCAGGTCAGACCCGGTCTGGAAGACGATCCGGCGACACTCACGGACATCTCCAACTCTTACGTACGTGAGACCGCGGTCACATTCGATGCGGCCCTTTTCACACCCGAACAGAGGCTGCTGCTGTTTCGTTCCCATCCGGCCTATCTGGCCTATCCGGCCCATCCGGCCCATCCGGCCCATCCGGCCCATCCGGAAGACGGCCCGTTCCACCTTCTGGTTGCTCGGGATGCCCGCATGGCCAGGCTCGCCTCGTCGCGCCCCCTCGATCCTGGGCCATGCCTCAGGGCCGCCTTCCACCCCAGGTTCGCACGCACGTGCGAGATTGCCCGGAGGAGCTGGTGCGGGCCGCGAACCCACCGCTGCGCCGCGTACGGGTACGGGTACGGGTCCGGCGAACCGATCACGCTCGCGCCCGCCGCGACCGCACCCAATGCCGTGCTGCGCACCTGCCCGCGTTCCCCTGCACGCCGTGGGGACCGAGCCTGGAGGCAGCCTGGGCGGCGAGCGCCGCGGTCACCGAGTCACCGCCGCGTACACCCCGACCGAACCCCCGACCCCGCCCCGGCCCGAACCCGCCCACGACCGCCACCCTCCTCACGACCCCTACAGCCCCCCACGTCCTCAGCCGAACTGCACCGAGCGCTTCGCGAGCCCCATCCAGAACCCGTCGATGACGCTGCGACCCCCGTCCAGCTCGCTCTCCGCGGCGCCCAGCGTCACGAAGAGGGGCGCGAAGTGCTCGGTGCGCGGGTGCGCCAACTGCCCGGCCGGGGACTTGTGCTCGAAGTCCAGCAGCGCGTCGATGTCCTGCGCCCGGAGCGCACGGTCCCCCCAGTCGTCGAACTCCGCCGACCAGCCGGGGACGCCGCCCGCGTGGCGTAGCGCGGCGAGGTTGTGGGTGAAGAAGCCGCTACCGACGATCAGGACACCCTGGTCGCGCAGGGGCGCCAGTCTGCGCCCGATGTCCATCAGCTTGCGCGGGTCCAGCGTCGGCATCGAGACCTGGAGCACGGGGATGTCGGCGTCCGGGAACATCTCGACCAGCGGTACGTACGCGCCATGGTCGAGCCCGCGGTCGGGCATGTCCTGGACCGGCGTACCGGCGCGTCGCAGCAGCTTGCGCACGTCCTCCGCCAGTTCCGGCGCGCCCGGGGCGACGTACCGCACCTGGTAGTAGCGCTCCGGGAAGCCCCAGAAGTCGTAGACGAGCGGGACCGTCTCCGTGGCACCGAGGGCGAGCGGCGCCTCCTCCCAGTGCGCGGAGACCATCAGGATCGCGCGAGGCCGGGGCAATCCGGCCGACCAGGCCGCCAGTTCGCCGGGCCAGACCGGGTCGTCGGCCAGCGGTGGCGCACCGTGGGAGAGGTAGAGGGCGGGCATCCGCTCCGCGATGACGGTCATGGCACTCTCCATCCGCTACTGCTCAAGGCATGCCTTCCAGAGGTCCCTTTGAGGAGGCAGGATTCTTTAACGTTCAAGCTCACACCTGTCGAGACCTTAGCTTCATCTAGTTAAACTTTCAAGAAAAGCTACAGTGGAGTACATGACCACGGCACACCCCGGCGAACCGCGCTGGCTCTCGGACGAAGAGCAGAGCACGTGGCGTGCGTATCTCCACGCCACCACCCTTCTTGAGGACCACCTCGACCGCCAGTTGCAGCGCGACGCCGGCATGCCGCACATCTATTACGGGCTGCTCGTCCAGCTCTCCCAGGCGCCGCGCCACCGGAAGCGGATGACCGAACTGGCCAAGGACGCCAAGATCACCCGCTCGCGGCTCTCGCACGCCGTCGCGCGGTTGGAGAACAACGGCTGGGTGCGCCGCGAGGACTGTCCGTCCGACAAGCGCGGCCAGAACGCGGTCCTGACCGACCAGGGCCACGAGATGCTCACCCGGTCCGCGCCGGGCCATGTCGACGCCGTCCGGCAGGCGATGTTCGACCGGCTCACGCCCGAACAGGCGCGTGCGCTCGGCGAGATCATGCAGGTCATCGCCACCGGACTGCAGCCGGAGGACGTGGACGCGGACCTGCCCTGGCTGCGTTGAGCCCAGTCGCGTCAGCAGCATGCCGACGGCGATGTCGGGGTGCAGGCGCCCGGCGGACATGGCGCGCGCCACGAGCCCCTCGACGGCGCCTTCGAGGCGTCGGCGCTCGGTGAGCAGTTCCGGGTGGTCCTTGTCGAAGCCGCCCAAGAGCATCGGGCCCAGCACTCCGATGCGTTCATCGGCCGCCGCCCTTCCTCGTCCCCGTGTTCCTCGTCCCCGTGTTCCTTGCGCCGCGTGTTCCTTGCGCCGCGGCTTCTTTGCCCTGCGGCTTCTTTGCCCCCACTCCCGCCACCGGGGAACGTCTCCCCGTTTCAGGAGGCACAGGTCAAACAGGGAGGCGATGCCCACTCCTCAGTGCGCCGTGACCCGAAGCACACCTCCTAGCCGGAAAACCAGCCGATCGGCCCACTCAGCGAGCGGTGCCGCGGCTCCCGTCACAGGCTGATCGAAGAGCGCAGTCGGGTCCGGCCGGCTGCCGCGGACCCGGAGGCGCCTCTATGGAACGTCCCCGCCACCGGATACGCGGGCATCGCCCGATCGCGCTCACCTCGGCAACGGCCCTGGTCATCGCCGCAGTCGCCTCGGGCAGCAGCAGCCTTCCGATACCCAGCCCGGCCTCGGCCGGTCCGGTGGCCGAGCCCCGGGCGGCGGACATAGCCGCCTGCCGGATACCGGCGACCATGGGCGTGCAGATGTCGGAGGGCATGCCGACCCCGCAGGGGTACGCCCGTTCCACGGGCAAGGTCCGCGCTCTCAACCTGATGATCGACTTTCCTGACGCGCGGGGCGCCGAACCTGCGATGGACCGGTTCGCGGAGTTCTTCCCGCAGACCGTCGCCTGGTTCCGGACCGCTTCGTACGGGCGGCTCACCTACATTCCCGACGCACCCGTGAAGACCTGGCTGCGGATGCCGCTGCCGTTCGCCGAGTACGGAATAGGCCGGGGGGCACCCTACGAGCCGGGATACCGCCACCTCGTCCAGGACATCGTCGCCGCCGCCGACCCGAGCGTGAACTTCAGCGCGTACGACCTGGTCAACGTCCTGGTCACACCGAACGCCGGTCCGCCCGCGCTCGAAACGGTCCTGTCCGTGACCTTCGCCAGCAACGCCAACGCCCCGCACGCGGACGGTGTCCCGCTCGCCAACACGTCCTTCATCTACAGCCGCCAGGACGACGGCTCGGGGTCCTACGAACGGACCGGATTCCGCGTCCTGCCGCACGAGAACGGCCATGTCTTCGGCCTCCCCGACCTGTACACCATGGAGGGCGGCGGGGCGGTCGGACACTGGGACATCATGTCCGAGGACTGGGGGGCCGACAACGACCTGCTGGGCTGGCACAAGTGGAAGCTCGGCTGGCTCGACAACAGCCAGGTCGACTGCGTCGCCGGATCCGGCACCAGCGACCACGTGCTCGAACCACTGGGCACCCGGGGCGGTACGAAGCTGGCGTTCGTGCCGTCGAGCGCCGAGTCCGGCTACGCGGTGGAGGTCCGCACCAAGGCAGGCAACGACGAGGAGGTCTGCCGCCCCGGCGTGCTGATCTACAAGGTGAGCTCGAACGTCGACACCGGGCAGGGGCCGGTGTCGGTCGTGGACAGCACCAAGAAGAGCGGCGGCTGCACCCGGCTGCCCAATGTTCACGCCGAACTCTCCGACGCCACCTTCCGCCCCGGCCAGACCTTCACCGACCGGGCGACCGGGATACGCATATCCGTGGTGGACAAGGAGGACGGGGGGAGTTACCGGGTACGGGTAAGCAGCCCGTGAACGGTTACGGCTGGCTACGGCTACGGCGACACACATGCGGTCGCACAGGGGGGTCTGCGCGCTGCGCGCTGGCCAAAACTTAAGGGATTGCGCAATTTAAACTATGACCGCGGATACGAACGACATGCCAGGCTGGGAGAACGCGATTCTCGATGGCGGCCCCGCCGACGGGCTACGGATGCGGGTCACCGAACGCCCCGGGGTGCTTCAGGTGACGTACCCGTGCCAACTGGACGCCCCGCCGGGCGACATGAAGGTGGAGGCGCTCAGTTCCTCCCACCGAAGGCCCCGAACCCGTGCCGCCGATCACTCCTACGCCCTGGGCGCCATGCCCATGCCCGGGCCCCGGTGACACCGCGTGGCTCGGCGGCACGGCGGTCGGTCCGCAGGAGCACCCTCGCCAGGGCCTGGGTGAGGAGGTTCTCCGTGAACCAGCCGGAATGGAACAGCGCCTCGTCGTCCCTACCGCTCGGGCCGCGCAGGGCGAGCGCGAGCACCGCGAAGGTGGCCAGGTCGGCGAAGGCGTTGAGTGCGCCGAAGGCGGTGATGAAGCGGAGGAAGTCGCGCGGCCGCAGCATGGTCGGCCGCCTGAGCGCGGCCGGGGCCACCCTGTCGTAGGCGAAGGTGAGCTGGGCCGCGTCGAAGCAGAGGTTCTGGACGAGGGCTTGGGCCGGGAGCATCGGCAGGAACGGCAGGAACGGCAGCAGGAGACCGGCGGCGAGCATGGCGATGACGTTGCCGAGGTTCGAGGCAAGCGTGAGGCGCAGGTACGTCGCGATGGTGACGCTGCTGTGTCGGCCCGCCGTGATCGCGTGGTCGATCGCGGTCAGGTCCTTGCCGTGACCGGCGAGCACCAGCCCGCGCCTTCCCGGACCACGTCGACGGCGTCGCGCGGGCAGACCCCGACATCGGCGGCGTGCAGCGCGGGCAGGTCGTTCACGCCGTCTCCGAGGAAGCCGGTGGCGTGGCCCGCGGCCCGCAGCGTGGTGACGATCCGGGCCTTGTGCTCGGGAGTGCATCGGGCGAAGACGGTGGTCCGGTCGGCGAGTTGGGCCAGTTCCCGGTCCGTGAGCCGGTCGATGCCGTCCGCCGTGCGCACCTCGCCCGGATCGAGGCCCAGATCGCGGCAGGCCCGGGCCACGGTGCCGGGGTGCTCGCCGGTGAGCACCTTGACCGTGACGCCGCGGTCGGCGAGGACGCGCAGGGCGCCTGAGGCGGAAGGGACGAGTTCCTCGCGCAGCGCGACGAAGCCGGTGAACGTCAGGCCGCGTTCGTCGGCGGGCGTGTACACGCGCTGCGTGCGAGGCGTTCGGCGGTGGCGACGGCGAGGAGGCGCAGTCCGTCGTCCGCCCGGTCGGCGGCGAGTGCGAGCAGTCGCTGTCGCTCGGCGTCGTCGAAGGCGCATCGTTCCAGCACGTTCTCGACGGCACCCTTGACGACGAGGGCGATGACGGCGGCTCCGTCCGGCACCGGGGAGGCCGACGACGGAGGGGCCGGTGGTCCGGGTGCCGTGCGACCTGACTCCTCGGCCTCGGAGGTCTCAGGCACCGGTCCTGCGGGGCGCGCGCACCGGCGCGGACGCGCCCTCGGCACGCGCGGCCAACTGCCCGACCATCAGCCGTACGACGGTCACGACATCGGGGTCGTCCACGAAATACACCATGCGTCGGCCCTCACGCCGGGAGCGCACGAGGCCCGCGAGCTTCAGCTTCGTCAGGTGCTGGCTGACAGCGGGCAGCGCGCCGCCCACCCGCTCCGCGAGTCCGGTGACATCTCTCTCGCCCTGGGCCAGCGCCCATACGATGTGCAGCCGCGCCGAAGACGCCAGCAGTCCGAAGGACGCGGCGGCCTCCGCGAGCACCTCCGCAGGCGGGTCCTCGAAGCCGTCGGCGCCTTTCGCCACCGTCGTCCCTCCCTTTCCGCGGGGTCGCTTGCGAACCTGCCCAGTCTAGGGCGCGCCCCGAGCACCCGCCCGGCCCAGGCCGCCGGGCACCCGGTCCCGTCCTGCCGACACCCGGCCCCGTCCTCCCGGCAGTCCGGCACCCCGGCCCCGTCCTCCCGGCAGTCCGGCACCACCCCCGGCCCGCGATCCCGTTCTCTCCCGGCAGACCGGCCGCGCGGGGCGGCAGCCGGTCCGCCCCTCCCAGCAGCAGGGCTGGCGGGGTGGCGGCCGAGCCAACCCTCCTGGCAGCCTGGCACGCCGGGTGGCGACCGGTCGCGCCCCGGCCCGGAGGGCCGTGCAACCAGCGCCGCCCGGGCGGCGTCTTCACCATCGTCCGTACAGTTGCGCAATCAAGCAACGCACTGTCGCCGGCCGGGACTTGCTCCGTCCGGTACGGCCCGACGAGGGGAACGAGAACGTGGGCATCATCAGCTGGATCATCCTCGGGCTGGTCGCCGGAGTCATCGCCAAGGTCCTGCTGCCCGGTCGTGATCCGGGCGGCCTGATCGGCACCACTCTCATCGGCATCGCGGGTGCCTTCATCGGCGGCTGGCTGTCGTCGCGACTTCTTGATCGGCCCGTGGAGAAGGACCTCTTCGACCTGCCCACGTGGGGGGCGGCGATCGGCGGCTCCCTCGTCCTGCTCATCGGCTACCGCATCCTCTTCGGGAATTCGCGGGACTGACGGTCTTCGGGAACGCGCGGCGCCGACGGCCTTCGGGAACGCGCGGCGCCGGTGACGGGCCACGGCCCCACCAGCCACTACACAGGCACCAGACAGGCACTACAGCGGTGTGGCCGCCCGCAGGATCACGATCATCGTGACCGCGGAGTTCGCGGACGACATGGCCGACAGGGCGGCACCGGCCACGGCGTACCAGGCCGCCGCGCCGACCGCGGTGAACGTGGGCGGCCAGGTGCGGGCCGCCGGAGCGGGGCCGAGCAGCGCCGCCACTCTGCGCGGCACCGGGCCAGGAGCGGCGAAGGCCGCCAGCGTCGAGGCGGGCGGCGGGGGCGAGATCAGCGCGGCCTTGCCCACCGCGCGGGCCGTCACCCGCCGGTCGCCGACCACGCGGGCCGCCTCCTCGTCCGCCCAGCGTTCCACTGTGTACGCCACGGACGTGCGCAGCGGCCGCAGGAACGGGTTGGCCCGCGCCGCAAGCCCCGCCACCAGGAGGAAACGGTGGTGACGCCCGTCGAGGTGGGCACGCTCGTGGGCGAACAGGGCGCGGCGCTCCCGGGAGCCCAGGCCGGCCAGCATCCCCCTGGAGACCACGATCCGGCCCGCTCCCCCGCTGCCGGGCAGCGTATGGGCGTACGGTGTGGCGTCCGGCAGCACGGCGACGCGGGTGGCGCGCAGCCCCCGCAGCGCCCGCTCGGTATGGCGCCGCACCCGGTAGTGGCGCAGGAGGAGCCCCGCACAGGCCGCGGCCACCACCGCGAGGGCGCCGATGGCCGCCTTCCCGACCAGTTCGTGGCGCGGCACGGCCGCCCGTACCTCGGGGTCGGACCAGCCGTCGGGCAGCGGGTTCCCCGGAAGCTGGGCGGTGCCGACGATCGCGAGCAGGACCAGGCAGAGGGTGCTGCACAACCCGAGGACGGCGCTCGCCGCGGACAGGAGCCTGGTGGCGGCCCGGGGATGGAGGTGAAGTTCCGCCAGGCGTGCGATCGGCCAGGCGGTCAGGGGCAGAACGAGCGGCAGGAAGACGAAGACGCCCATGGTTTCAGTTCTCCCGGCCGTCCCGGTCCTCGTCACGGCCCCCCGGTTCCCCGCCGTGGGCGTCGTCGTGAGCATCGCTTTCGTGGGCATCGCTTTCGCGGGCCTCGTTGAGAAGCGCGCGGAGAAGTTCCTCGTCCCGCGCGGACAGGCCCGACACAAAGCTCATCAGCACGGCCTCGCGGTCCGTCTCGCCGTCCAGCACCCGCCGCATGCGGTGCGCGGCGAGCCCGGCCTCGTCCGCGGCCGCCGTCCACAGGAACGAGCGGCCCACCCGTTCCCGGGTGACCACCCGCTTCGCGTGCAGCCGGGTCAGGATCGTCATCACCGTCGTATAGGCGAGCGTGCCTCCCAGGTACGCCCGTACCCAGGCGGCCGTCTCCGGACCGGGTGCGGCCCGCAGCGCGGACAGTACCTGCACCTCCAGTTCTCCCTGCCCGCGACGGCGACCTCGCGCACCCCACTCCGCGCCGCCGCTCCCGCCGCCGCCCTCGTCGCGTCCTCGGTCCCGGTCCCGGTCCAGACCTTGATCCTGATCCTGATCCGTCATGCCGTCGTCTCCCTGCCCGTGCGCCCTCCCCGACGGGTGAGCACCCCATCGTAGTGAGACGAGGCCGCGGCCCTGCCGGATCCACGGCATCACCGTCACGCGCACCTGCGGAGAGCTACGTGCACCGGCGAAGAGACGGCGGCGAGGGACGCCGGTGTCCCGGACGGCCCCTCACCGCGTACGCGTCATGCCCGGTGCACGTGATGACCGGTCCACATACACGTGACGACTGGTACACGTGACACCGTCTGTCGGCCCGGTCAGCGCAGCCGAAGCGCCTCGCGAAGCGTCGTGAACAGTTCGGTCTGGTCGGTGACGCCGAGGACCCGGTACGCCTGCGGGCCCTGCGCGGCGATGCGGACCTGGATGCCGGCGTGCTCCTGCGACTGGCCGGGCGGGTGGGGTCGAGTAGTTGACCTTCAGCTGCTGGCCCTCGTCGGTGATCAGCGTGGAGGACAGGCCGGGCGGCTGGGCCTCCAGCGGCACGATCTGGCTGCTGTGGCCGTGGTCGGCTGTGGTGACGACCAGGGTGTCGGGATGCTTGGTGGCGTAAGCGCGCGCCACCTTCACGGCCCGGTCGAACGCGGCCGTCTCACCGATCTGGCCGCACGGGTCGGCCGCGTGGTCCTGCTTGTCGATCGAGGCGCCCTCGATCTGGAGGAAGAAGCCGTTCTTGCTGTGCTTCCCCTTCTGCTTGGCCTCCAGGAGCTGCATGGCCTTGGTGGTCTGGTCGGCGAGGTTCGGGGTGCCGGCGGGCCGGTTCGGATGGTCGGTGACGCAGCGCCGCGGGGCGGTGCCGCCCAGCGCAGCGGGCTTGCCGCTCCACTCGGTGGGCACGTTGCCCGGCGCGAAGAGGCCCAGTACGGGCTTGTCGCCCTTGGCCGCCTTCAGGGACCGGTCGTCGGCGACGACCTGGTAGCCCAGCTTCCGGGCCTGCTCGGTGACGGTCAGGCCCTCGTACCTGCCGTCGGTCACCTTCTGGTCGAAGCGCTGCTTGCCGCCGCCGAGGAGTACGTCGACCCTGTGGTTGACGCTCTGCTCGGCGATCGAGCCGGGGCCGCCCTTGGCGAGGGCGTCGGTGGGGCACTTGGCCATGTCGGCGGGGCCCTGGCAGGAGCGGTCGGTGGTGTGCGAGGCGAGGATGGCCGGGGTGGCGTCGGTGAGTTCGGCGGTGGTCACCGAGCCGGTGGCGTACCCGCCCTTCCGTGCCAGCTCCAGGATGGTCGGGACGGCCTTGTCGCTGCCCGGGGTCTTGGAGATCCGACCGTCGACGGTCTTCATACCGGTCGCCCAGCCCGTACCGCTGGCGGCGGAGTCGGTGACGTAGTCCGGGGTGCCGTCGGCGTGCACGGCGTACGTCGTGCAGGCGCCGGTCAGCGGGTACTTGTCCATGTTCAGACGACCGGCCGCGCCCACGGTGCAGTCACGGGCGAGGGTGATCTCCGAGTCGCCCATGCCGTCGCCGATCAGCAGGATGACGTTCTTCGCCTTCCCGCCCTTGACGGCCCGCTGGGTCTGCTCGTCGTGTCCGGCGGAGTTGGCCGAGGCCCTCCGGCGCGCACTGCCCCGCCGACCGTCGGCTCGACCGCGGACGGTCAGGACCTGCGGTGCACCGAAACGGCGTACTCTCCGCCGATATAAGGGTCTCGGGACCAGGTCGCGTATCTGGCTTCGAGGGTGAGTCCCGCCGCACAGCAGTGAGCGTCATAGTCGTCCAGCGTGTAACCGCGGTCGAGGGAGAACCCCGCAACGAGGCGACCGCCCGGACGGACGTGGCCCGCTACCCCGGCCACCAGGGCCGGTTCCGTTCCCGGCGGGGTGAACAGGGGGACGTTGCCCGCCATCACCACGACATCGAACGACAGCCCCAGGTCGAGGCCGACCAGATCCTGCTGGTGCCAGCGGATCTCCGGCGCCAAGCGCCGGGCGGTGGCAAGCATCGACTCGTCGACGTCCACGCCGACCACGGCGATCCCACGGAGAGCCAACTCAATGGCCACCCGGCCAGTACCGCAACCCGCGTCGAGGACGGTGGCGGGCTCGAAGGAGCGGACCAGCGCGGCTTCACCGTGAACGTCTCCCCCCTCGGCGGCGATGCGGTCGAACCGGGCCTGATACTCGTCACCGTTCCACGTCATGCGTTCACCGTGGCACACTCGCCGACCTGACCGCAGGCCGCCCCCCAATCTCAGTACAGCTCAGGCAGACCGGTGGGGGAGTCGGCGTCTCTCAGCACGACCGCCGCGTACGACGGTGTGAATCCGGACAGGCCCGTCTGGGCACCACTCCGGCCGCCGACGCGTCCGTCGTGGGCGGCTGCGGCGGCATCGGTCTGGGCCAGGTCCTCGCGACCCGCGTGTAAGCGGCAAGTCGTCTCGGCCTGCACGCCCCCATCCCCGACAGGCACGCGAATGTACCCAGTCCTTCAAGGTCCAGTGCACGAATCACCTGTAAGCAATGAACGGATCGGACCAGACAAACCACCCGCCCCACTGCCCGTTGGTAGCCCATCACGGAACGCGGGAGCCGGGATGTGTTCCCGTCGGAACTCGGTGCGCTGATGACCAGCTATGTCGAAGGATGGATTCCGGACGGCCCGATCACGTTGGACGCGTGATCCCAGTGGACGCCGCTCGTGTCGGCCACGGTTTGCGGGCCCGGCCGTGCCGACCCTGTGCCGGCACGGCCGGGCCCGCGCCGATTGTCCGGAGCATACGCGGCTTCGTCCCGCTCCGACGCAGGCAGCGTCCGCTCGATGCCAGGACCTGACGCATCGGAAGCGACCATTCGGCCCGGCCGAACGGCGGGAACCGTGTTTCAATGAAATGTGCGGAGGGAGCCTGATTCGAGGATGCGGAGAAGCGGCTCACGGCCGCGCACCGCACAATCGGGAACCGCGAGAAGCGGTTGGCTCCTTCCGCCCCGCGTGTCCGGAGCCGCCCATACGGGTCCGGACACGGAGCAACGTGGCCGTCGGCGGGCGGAACTCTACTGAGGATGTCATGTTTCCGTGGCATGCCGCGACCGGAGACGCGAGTGAAGTGCCTTGAGACTTCCGGCCAGACCGTCGGCCAGCACCTACGCGGTTGACGTCCGCGATGCGACGTAGTCCGCGCAGCCGCTGAGCGTGGTCAGTGAGGGGTAGTCCTTCTCCGGGAGCGGAAGGCCCGTTTGTCCGCTCAGGCCCTCGACGAAGTTGAGGAAGTCCAGCGAATCCATTTCCAGTGCGGCCCGGAAGTCCTCGTCGGGTGAGAGCGCGGAGACGTCGGCACCGGGCACCACATCCGTCAGGATCTGTTTGATCAGTTCGAGGGCCTTGTCCCGGTTCACAGTTCCTCCGGTCGTTGGAGCAGTCGGTCGAGTGCTGTCAGGAAGCGGGCGCCGGTCGCGCCGTCGCTCGCCCGGTGGTCGGCGGAGAGCGTGGCTGTCACGGTCGGGTGCACCGTGAGCATCCCGTGCACGGCCACGGGGCGCTCGACGACACACCCGAGGCCCACGAGCGCCACCTGGGGCGGGTAGATCACCCCGAAGACGGTTTCGACTCCCTGGTCGCCGAGATTCGTCACCGTGAGCGTGGGATCAGCCGTCTCCGAGGCGCGCAGGTGCCCTCCACGGGCTCGTGAGACCAGGTCCCTGAGTGCCGCCATGAGTTCCGGCAGGGGCATGGTGTCGGCGTTCGCGAGCGCCGGTGCCGCGAGGCCGTCACCGCGCAGCGAGACCGCGACGCCGAGCCGCACGGTCGCGGCCTCCGCGAAGCTGTCGTCCTTCCAGTAGCCGTTCATCTGGGGTACCTGGCGTGCTGCGAGAGCGACGGACTTCAGAAGCAGGGCTGCGGGTACCAGGCGTTCTTGCACGGGGCTGCACGCGTTCCGGTCGCGCATCCATGCCATGGCGGCCGCGAGGTCGATCGTCGTGGACAGGTAGTAGTGCGGTATCTCGCGGTTGGCGCGCGACATCAGAGCGGAGATCGCCGCACGCGGGGCTGGTTCCTCCATAGCGGGCCCGGCCGGCCGCGGGGGAACCGGCCCCGGATGCTTCTCCGCTGTGGGGCGGCGGGCGTGGGAACGCGCAGTGCGTTCCTCCGCTGCGGTACGCACGTCGTCGGCCCTGATGGCACCATGGCGTCCCGTTCCCCGGACCCGGCCGAGGTCCACGTCCAGCGACTCCGCCAGCCGACGGGCCAGCGGCGACGCCGGGACGCGGCCTCGCGGCCGGGACGCCGCCCGTTCCACGTCGGCGCGGGTGACGCGCCCTCCACTGCCCGAGCCGCGCACGGTGGCCAGGTTGACGTTCTTCTCCCGCGCCAGGCGTCGCGTCAGGGGCGTCGACACGGAGTCGGCGTCGAGGCCCAGAGGAGCCGGGCCGGTCTCGCCCCGCCGAACCGACGAGCCCCGCGCGGCGACAGGGGCGACTGGCTCGGCCGCCGTGTCGATGACCGCCAGGGGGGCGCCGACCGGCACGGTGGTACCCGGGGTGACCAGGAGGCGGCTGACGGTTCCCGAGTCGAAGCACTCGACCTCGATGGTGGACTTGGAGGTCTCGACGACTGCTACGACGTCGCCCCTCGACACCGTGTCGCCCTCGCCGACCAGCCACTCCAGCAGTCTTCCCTCGTCCATGTCGGCGCCCAGGGAAGGCATGGTGAACTCGGGCATGTCAGCTCACCACCTGGCGGACCGCGTCGACGATGGAGGCCGGTTGGGGCAGCGCCGCCTCCTCGAGCTGCCGGGCGTACGGGATGGGCACTTCCGCGCTGCACACGCGCTGCACCGGGGCGTCGAGCTCGAAGAACACCTGCTCGGTGATGCGTGCGGAGATCTCGGCGGCGAGGCTTCCGCTGCGCCATGCCTCGTCCACGATCACGGCCCGGTGGGTGCGGCCCACGGACTCCATGATCGTGGCGTCGTCCAGCGGGCGCAGGACGCGCAGGTCGAGGACTTCCGCGCTGACCCCCTCGCCGGAGAGGATGTCCGCGGCGGCCAGGGCCTTCGGCAGCGAGCCGCCGTAGGTGACGACGGAGACGTCCGTGCCGGGCCTGCGCACCGCCGCGCGGTCGAGGTCGACGGCCTCGACCGCGGGGTCGAGAACGCCTGCGGCGTTGTAGAGACTGCCGTGCTCGAAGATCAGCACCGGGTCCGGGTCGGCGAGCGCGGCCGCCAGCATGTGCCGTGCGTCCTCCAGGGTCGCCGGGGCGAGGACGCGGATGCCCGGGATGTGGGCGTACCAGCCTTCCAGACTGTGCGAGTGCTGTGCGCCGAGCTGCCGCCCGGCCCCCGTGGTCATGCGGATCACCACGGGCACGTTCAGTTGCCCGCCGGACATGTGCAGCAGGGTGGCCGCGTTGTTGAGGATCTGGTCCAGAGCGAGCAGGCTGAAATTGACCGTCATGATCTCGACCACCGGCCGCATCCCCCCGATCGCGGCACCGATGCCCGCGCCCACGAAAGCGGACTCCGAGAGCGGAGTGTCGCGGACGCGGTCGGGGCCGAACTCCTCCAGAAGTCCGAGACTGACCCCGAAGCAGCCGCCGTATCTACCGACGTCCTCACCCATGAGGAACACCCGTTCGTCCCGCAGCGCTTCGCGTAGTGCTTCACGGAGCGCTTCCCGGTATGTCGTGGGCGGTGGGGTGTTCGTGGATGTCCGGCGTGTGGTCATGAGGTGTCCCTTGCTGCGCTTGTCACGCTGCGGAGCAGGTCCGCGACGGGCTCTGTCGGTCCGTCCTCCGCCGACTGGACGGCGCGCTCGATCACGTCGAGCACATCCTGTTCCATCTGCCGCATCGTGCTGTCGTCGAGATGTTCTGCGGAGCGCATCCGGTCGGCGAGCTCCTGGATCGGATCCCGCTTCTTCCACTGCTCGATCTCGGACTTGGGCCGGTAGCGGTCCGGGTCGTACATGGAATGGGCGCGGAACCGGTACGTCTGCGCTTCGAGGAAGTGCGGACCGCCGCCCCCGCGCACGGATTCCGCGGCCCGGCCGGCGGCCGATTCGACGGCGAGCACGTCCATGCCGTCGACGGTCCAGGCGGGCATGCCGTAGGACGCGGCACGCATCGCGAGGTTGGTCTGCGCGTGTTCGCGGGCCAGGCTCGTCCCCATTGCGTACAGGTTGTTCTCGCACACCAGCAGCAGGGGCAGCTGCCACAGCGCCGCGAGATTGGCCGTCTCGTGGAACTCGCCTTCGGCGAAGGCTCCGTCGCCGAAGAAGCAGCAGGTGACACGTGCGCTTCCACGCATCCGGTCGGCGAGCGCGAGCCCGGCGGCCAGGGGCAGTCCGCCGGCCACGATCGCGTTGCCGCCGTAGAAGCGGCGCTCCGCGTCGAACAGGTGCATGGAGCCTCCGTGCCCGCGGCTGCAACCGGTGGCCTTTCCGTACATCTCGGCCATCACCGCGTCTGCGGGCACCCCGCGGGCCAGCGCGTGTCCGTGTTCCCGGTAGGTCGACACGACCGCGTCCTCCTGGCGCAGGGCGGCGTTGACGCCTACGGCGACGGCCTCCTCGCCGATGTAGAGGTGGACGAACCCCCGGATCTTCGTGCTGCTGTACAGCTCGACGCAGCGTTCCTCGAACCGGCGGATGGTGAGCATGTCCCGCAGCAGCGACAGGCGGTGCCCGGAATCGGAAGTGATCCGCCCCGTCGTCGTGGCGCCGGCCTTCTTGCGTGTACTTCTGCGCACCGGCGGCTGGGCAGGTCGGTCGGTGCGTGCGGTGGTGCCGCTCATCGTCGTGCCTCCGTTCGCGGGCGGTTCACTCCGGCTTCTCGATCGTGGACAGGTCTCCTTCGGGCAGTCCGGTCTCCCGGGCGCGCAGGACCCGGCGCATCACCTTGCCGCTCCGTGTCCTGGGGAGGTCCTGCTCGAACTCGATCTCCCGGGGGGCCACGGCCGGCCCCAGACGTCGGCGTGCGAACGCCAGGAGCTCGCGTTTCAGCGGCAGTCCGGGTGTGCACCCTGGTCGCAGTGACACGAATGCCTTGACGACCGAACCGGCCACGGGGTCCGGACGGCCGACGACCCCGGCCTCCGCGACGGCCGGGTGCTCCATGAGCGCGCTCTCCACTTCGAACGGTCCGATCAGATGCCCCGCCGACTTGATGACGTCGTCGGCACGGCCCACGAACCAATACCAGCCGTCTTGGTCCCGACTGGCGAGATCGCCCGTGAGATACCAGCCGTCGGCGAAACACGCCGCGTAGCGGGCTTCGTCATGCAGGTAGCCACGGAACATGGAAGGCCAGCCCGGACGCAGTGCGAGCTCCCCCACCCGGCCCGATTCACCGATCACACGCACGTGCCCCGCAGTGACCTCGGCGCGCCCGTCCTTGCCGCGTTCGAGCAGACCGGCTTCCACACCGGGCAGGGGACGCCCCATGGACCCCGGACGGATGTCGCCGGAGGCGAAGTTGGCGATCATGATTGCGCCCGTCTCCGTCTGCCACCAGTTGTCATGGATCGGCAGCCCGAGGACGTCCTGCCCCCACAGGACCGCTTCCGGGTTGAGCGGTTCTCCCACGCTGGCGATGAAACGCAGGGCCGAGAGGTCGTACGGCCCAGGGAGCCCATTCGGCGCGCTACTGGGGGAGGCACGCATCAGCATGCGGATCGCCGTCGGTGCCGTGTACCAGACCGAGACCCTCTGGCCGTCCAGGATGCGGTACCAGCGGTGCACGTCGAACTCGCCCTCGTCCACCACCACGGTGACCCCGTGCGTGAGCGGAGCGATGATCCCGTACGAGGTACCGGTCACCCAACCGGGGTCCGCCGTGCACCAGTAGACGTCACCCGGGCCCAGATCGAGCGCGAACTTTGCCGTGGCGTGGTGGGCAACGACCGCTTCGTGGACGTGAACCGCTCCTTTGGGCGCGCCGGTGGTACCGCTCGTGAAGTGCAGCAGCGCCATGTCCTCCGGCGAGGTGGGCAAAACGGTGTACTCGGGCGAAGCCCGTCTCAGCATCTCGTCGAACGACGCCGTTCCGGGTGGCGGATCCTCGACGGCACCGACGAGCAGGACGTGTTCCAGGGAAGGCAGGCGGTGCCGGTTGTCCGCCACTTTGCGCCGGTACAGCTCCTCGGTGGTGACGAGAACGCGCGCGTCGCCCAGCGCCAGCCGCTGCCGGACGGGCTCCGGTCCGAACGCCGAGAACAACGGGCACAGCACCCTCGCCCCGCGCAGCGTGCCCAGAACCGTCGTGTAGAGCTCCGGGCAGCGGCCCAGCAGCGTGAACACCCTCTCCTGACGGGCCACCCCCATGAACGTGAGCGCGTTGGCGAATCGCCCGGTGAGGCGGGCGAGCTCGCCGTAACTGACGCGAGAGACCCTGTCCCCGGCGGTGACGCACCGTAGGGCCTCGCGCCCGCCCAGACCCGCCGCGACCTGACGGTCCACGGCTTCGTAACCCATGTTGAGCCCCCCGCCGGGGAGTCCGGCCAGCCGCGACCGGGCCTCTTCCCAGGTGAATTCGGCACGGGCCTGTTCATAATCCTGGAGCTCGATGGCGAACCCGGGGGTCGGCCGTTGGTGGATGACACGCTTGTCCATGACCGGGTCCTCGTCCTCGGTCCGCACTCCCGGAGCAGTGCGGGACGTGTCGTCGTGCCTGTTGCGGGCGGCAGCCGGTGGTCTCCGGGTGCGGCGGCCGCCCCGGGAACGGTGGTGCCGGGACACGCCGGGTGCACGGTCACACGGTTGACCACCGAGACCACCCGTTGATCTGCTCGGCGAGTCGGGTCAGGACCGCGACCCGTTCGGCGGCTTCCAGCCGACGCCCCAACGACAAGGCGATCGCCGGGACGGGCTCGTACGGCAGTCACCGCTTCCTCATGGTTCCGCTGTACTCAAACTGCCACGCCTGGCGTGCCGCCGCATGAGAAGGAACACACAATGCCTGAGACCGGCCGCCCGTCGCCGGGCCCTCTGCCCCAAGCAGTCCCCGAGCGGGCGCCCGCTGTGGCGCGTGCGCGCTCGATGCGCAGTTCCTCGGTTACGAGAGCGACATCAATGGCGCCAACATCGGAGGCTTGTCGATCGCCGACGGGCAGCTTTCCCGGGGCGACTTGATCGAACTGGCAAAGCGCTGGGACCAGCGCCGGTCGGCGACGACGTCGTCCTGGAGTACGGACGGTGGCTCCGCGACGACCGCGACGCCTGGCAGGAGGCCGCCCGCCCGCTTCGCGGGCGGCTCCCAATCGTGCTCTTCCTCACTCGGGGGCGGCGAGGTCGCTCCGCGCGGCGTCCTTGCTTCCGGCGCGGAGCAGCTGATTGCCGAGGTCGATCAGGGCCCGGCCGGCAGCGTACTCGTCGCCTATCTCGGGGACGGGTACGTCGTGAGGGTTGCGTTGTGCGGAGGTGCGGCTCTGAAGCGTGGTGTCATCGGTGTCGAGTACGGCATGAGCCTTGGTGAGGTCACCTTCCTCGAAGAGGTCCAGACGCACGCTCCACTGCTTGGTGCGTGATTTCTCGGTGCTGGTGTGCCGGGGCATGGTCGGGTCCTTCCGCTGAATGCTGCAGGCTGACTGGAAGGCGTGCCACTCGGCGGCACCGTGCCTCTCCCCGCCGACGAAGCGGCAACCGTCTCCTCGACCTGCTCAGGACTCCAGACTGTGCTGTGCGGGGCGTCCCCGGCTTGGGCCTATTGGAACCGCAAGGTGTGCCGGACGGGTCCGCCCGGTACGCCTCGCGGCCTGTCGGCGCCGGTACTGCATCCTGTGGGCGCAAGCCCGGAGGCCGGTGGCGCACACTGAGTTTCGTATCCGCGGTGGTCGGCGTTTCATCGGGAGGGCGGTCCTTCTTCCCGACGCACGCCAGAGGCCCAGCGCCGTCGGACGGCATCCTCGTGTTCGCTCTCTTCCAGGGCGAGCTCGGTCTGGGCGAGTCTTTCGCGCAGATTCGGGATCCAGTGGCGTTGCAGGGCGCGAACCCGTTGGCGGGTGCTCAGCACCTCCGCGCCGATGATGCGGGCGGCGGCTGCGGCAACGGCGTGCTCGGCGGCCGCCCGGACCACCTCTCGGTACGCGGCCTCCGCGTGCACCAAGGCGGTGTTGGCCGGTGCGGCAGCGGCAGGCGGGCGCGTGGGCATGGTGCAGGAGACGTTCGCCGGGTATCGGGCGCCCATCGAGCTGGTCCAGCGGGCCGTTGCATCGGTTCGGTCCAGCGCTTGCGCCGCCGCCTCCAGGGCCCCCTCCCCGCTCAGCAGAAGACCGCGTACCAGCCAGGTTTCGGCCTCCTTCACCCGCTCGTGCCAGACGTGCGCGGCGGCTTCCTGGGCCTGTTGCAGACGCTGGTGCTCGGCGCGCAGGATGCGGAGCTTCTGTTCGAGGAGGTCCGCGCCGCGCTCGGCGACGTCCAGGCTGTGCCGAAGACGGAGGCGTCCGGCACGTCCGGGCGGGACGTGAAGCGTGCTCACGGCCCTGCCCCATGCGCATCGAGCAGGGCGGTCGGCAGCATGGCGAGCTGGCTGCGGGGCAAGGTGAGGAGCACCTGCCAGGCGTGGTCCAGGGTCTGGTCCAGGGTGCGCAGCTCGTCGGGTCGCTGATCCACGAAGCGGCGCAGGAAGGCCCGGTCGAACTCCAGGTACCGGCGGTCGGCCGGGCTCAGGGACGTCTCCCCGACCAGATCGGAGAGCTCGCGGACCTGGCGGGCGCGGGCGAGCGAGGCCAGCAGTTGCGCCGCGACATCGAGGTGGTCGTCGCGGGTGCGGCCGGGCCCGGCGCCCTTGCGCATCAGCCGGGAAAGCGAGGAAAGCGCGTCCACGGGAGGGTACACGCCCTGGGTGTGGGTCTCGCGGGAGAGGACGACCTGGCCTTCGGTGATGTACCCGGTCAGATCGGGAACCGGGTGGGTGATGTCGCCCGCGGGCATGGTCAGCACGGGCAGGACCGTGACGGAGCCCGGCCGGTCCTGGATCCGCCCGCAGCGCTCGTAGAGGGAAGCGAGGTCGCTGTAGAGGTAGCCGGGGTAGGCGCGACGCGCCGGGATCTCGCCGCGCGCCGCGGATACCTCGCGCAACGCCTCCGCATAGCTGGTCATGTCCGTCATCACCACGAGGACGTGCCTGCCACCGTCGAACGCGAGGTTCTCGGCGACGGTGAGTGCCAGACGCGGGGTGAGGATCCGCTCGATGACCGGTTCGTCAGCAGTATTGAGCAGCAGCACCAGCTCGTGGGCGGCGGAGCGTCCTTCCAGGGCGTCCCGGACGAAGGAGGCATCGGCGTGCGTGAGCCCCATACCGGCAAAGACCACGCAGAAGGGCTCGCCAGCAGTGGTGGACTGAGCGGCGATCTGGACGGCCAGCTCCAGATGGGGCAGACCCGCGACGGAGAAGACCGGCAGCTTCTGCCCGCGTACCAGTGTGGTGAGCCCGTCGATGGCGGCGACACCGGTGAGTACGGGCTCTCCGGGTGGCTGTCGGCGCACCGGGTTGATCGGGGTGCCACCGACGGCCGCGGTGGTTGGCCCGAAGACCGGGGGACCGCCGTCGGCCGGCTCGCCGCGGCCATTGCAGACGCGGCCCAGCCAGCCGGGGCCGACAGGGATGCGAAGCGGCCCTCCGGCGAACGCCATGCGCACGCGTGCGGGATCCATGCCGGCGGTGTCTTCCAGGACCTGCACCACAGCGACCTCGCGGTCCACTTCCAGCACGAGGCCGTGCCGTTGCTCGCCGGACTCCAGGGTGACCAGGACGAACTCGTCCCAGCCGACTCCGCTCACCCCGTCCACGACGGCGAGCGGGCCGCGCAGCTCACGGATGGCCGTGTATTCGACCTCGCCCCAGGCGGTCACATCAGCTCCCGCAGTGCGGCGAGCACGGAGTCCCGCCGGAGGGCCACGCCCGCAGTATCGTGCGGGCCGACTTCCTCGCGGGCGCGCAGCAGGGGGCCGAAGTCTGCCTCCTCGATGGAGCCTGCCGGCACACCGGCCTCGGCCAGCTCCCGGCATTGCGCGATGACCGTGAGGACCGCCTCGGCCAGCGCAGCGGTCTTCTCCGGACCGCAGTAGGCGTCCCGGTCGGACAGGGCACTCTGTTGGAGAACCCCTTCGCGCACCAGTCGGCCGCCGAGCACGCTGACACGTTCCTGGCTGGGGAGTGCGGTGATGCCGACCAGGTCGACGAGATCGGTGAGCCGGTCGGCCTCCGCCAGCAGGGAGCTGATCTCTGCCTGCCTGCCCGGCCACGCTGGGTCGCCGGCCTCCGCGTGCCCGGCCGCGAGGGCGTCGGCGTCGCGCGAGAAGGAGCCCGCCCAGGAAATGGCCGGGTAGCGGCGGGCATAGGCGAGCTCGCGGTCGAGCGTCCACAGGCAGCGTACGAAGCGCTCGGTGTGGGCGGTCACCGGCTCGGCCATGTCCGCCCCGGGTGGGGAGACCGCACCGATCACGGTGACCGAGCCCCGGTCACCCCCGAGGGTGGTCACCGCACCGGCGCGCTCGTAGAACGCGGCGATCGCCGAGGCGAGACCCGCCGGATAGCCCTCCTCGGCCGGCAGTGCGCCGGTGCGGGAGGCGAATTCGCGCAGCGCTTCGGCCCACCGCGACGTGGAGTCGGCGATGACCACTACGTCGCGCCCCATGTCCCGGAAGTACTCGGCGACCGTCGCACCGGTGTAGATGCTGGCCTCCCGGGCCATCATCGGCATGTTGGAGGTGTTGGCGATGACCACCGTGCGCTCGACCAGCCGGCCTCCGGTGCGCGGGTCCGCGAGATCGGAAAGTTCGGCGATGACATCGGCCATCTCGTTGCCGCGCTCGCCGCAGCCGACATAGACGATGACATCGGCTTCGCACCACTTGGCGATCTGCTGGAGCAGCAGGGTCTTGCCGGTCCCGAATCCGCCGGGGACGGCTACCGTGCTGCCCCGGGCGACAGGGAAGAGCAGGTCGATCGCACGCTGACCGGTGTGCAGCGGCTGGCGGGCGTCAAGGCGTTCACGCACGGGGCGCGGCCGGCGGATCGGCCAGTCGGCGGTCATCCGGACCTCGGCGCCGCCGACGACAGCCAGCAGCGAGTTGTGGGTGTAGTCCCCTTCCGGGACGATCTCCTCCACCGGGCCGGTGCAGCCGGGCGGTGACAGGATCTGCGTCTGCACAGGGCCCGTCTCCCGGACCTCGCCGAGTGTTTGCCCCCCTGTCACCCGATCGCCGACGTCCACGGCAGGGGTGAATCCCCAGGCACGCGCCTCGTCCTCGCTCCCCCCGCTTCCGGGCAGCAGCCAGTCGCCAGAGCCGGACAGTGGGCGGAGGAGGCCATCGAAGATCCCGCCGAGCAGACCGGGGCCCAGCCGGGCCGACAGCGGGCTGCCCCGGGGGCGGGCGCGGTCTCCGGGTGCCAGGCCACCGGTGTACTCGTACGCCTGGACGGTCACCACCGTGTCAGTGATCGCCACCACCTCTCCGGGCAGCCCGGCCTCTCCGAGGGAGACCAGGTCGTTCATAGCGATGTCTCCGGTGTACTCCAACTCGACCAGCGGTCCCGTGACCCGCAGGATCGCGGGACCGGCTCGGGGCGAGCCGGTCATGGCGCCCACAAGGCTTCCGTGTCCGCGCCCAGGCGGTCGAGTGCGCGGCCGGCCAGAGCGTCCAAAGTGAAGTCGGCCCGACGGCCGGCAGCGTGAGCGGCCACCCCGCCACCGGGCTGTTCCGTAACGGTGGCGTCGGGACCGAGGAGCTGCCGCGCCCGCCGTTCCAACCTGTCTCGCAGGCCGGGGTAGTCCGCCGTGCACCGCAGGGCCCGGAAGCGTTCCGTCACCTGGCGCCGGAGCTCCTCGTAAGCTTCCAGGCGGGCGGCCTGCTCGCGGGCCCTGGCAGTGCGGCGGGCCCGCAGCAGCTCCGCCGCTCCGGCGGCAGTGCCCTCTGCCACACCCTCGCGACGGGCCTGTTCCACGATCTCCTCGGCCTCGTTCCTGGCGCGTTCGAGCACCGCCTCGGCATCGCATGCAGCCTGGACGATCAGTGCTTCGGCGTCGGCCCGGGCCGAGCGCAGCAATTCGGCCCGTACCGCCGCGAGGGTGTCTGTCCGGTCAGCGCCCGGTGTCGTCATTCCGGCATCACCGCGACCAGGGGCCGCGTGCCCTGCAACTGCGTCTGGCTGAGCACCTCGGCCGCTGCCGGGGTGACGATCACCAGCGTGACCTCGTCCGACACGCTCTGCCAGGCCCGGCATACCGCCTCGGGGTCTTCTGCGACGAGGACGCCCACCCCCGCCAGCGACAGCCCGGCCACCCGTTCCCGTGCGCCGATGGCCACCACCCGTCCCATGATCAGGCCTTCCCCAGCAACAGGACCGCGACGACCAGCCCGTAGATGGCGATTCCTTCGGCGAGTCCGACGATGACCATCGCCCTGCCGAACAGCTCGGGACGCTCGCTCATGGCGGCCAGTGCCGCAGCCCCGGTGTAGGCGACGGCGATCGACGCACCGATCGAGGCCCCTGCCACCGCGATCGCGGCGCCGATCAGAGCGGCGGACCCGGCACCGGACCCGGCAGCGGCCGTGCTGGATGCCGCCCGCGCCGCGCCGCCACTGAGCGCGACGATCAGCACAGCGAGCGCGCCGCCGAGCAGCAGGACGTCAGCCGCGATGATCAACCGGAGGGCGGCTCGTCCGTGCCGACGTGCCAACTGGCGGGTGACAGCAAAGATGACCGCGAGGGAGGGAAGGGCGATGAGCCAGGCGATCACGGTGCCACCTCCGTGTGTTGCGTGGGTACATGCCAGGGGTGGAAGGGACGGCCCCAGGTTTCGAAGACCCGGGAGAACAGCTCGTAGAACTCCAGCCGCAGGGCCTGTACCCCGGCGACCAGCGCCTCCAGTGAGAACGCCAAGGTATTACCGATGGTGAAGACCGCCGCCGCTGCTATCAGCCCGCCCGGACCCATGTGCGCAAGTGCGGTCGTTCCCCTCCACACGACAGCGCCGAGCGCTGCGTGCGTCAGCCCGAAGGCGGCCAGCCGTGCGAAGGAGACGGTGTTCGAGAAGATCCGTACCACCGAGTCGAAGAGCTGAACCGCGGTCTGCATCACCCCGGCGACACCGCCCCCCGAAGCGGTGAACAGTCCCGAGGCGGCCAACATGAGACCGCTGGCCGCGATCCCGGCTCCCGTGAGGGTGAGGTACGTGTCGTGCAGATACCCACCTGCGGCGAGGCCGACGAAGCCGACGAACAGGGCTGAACCCGCGATGCCGGAGACCGCATACAAAGCCCGCGCCGGGCCGCCCTCCCGCCAGCGATTGACGATGCCTGCGCCATATGCCCACGCGAGCAGCACTACGCCGACTCCGCCGGCGGCCGCGAGCAGCCGTTCGGGGTGGTCCAGAGGGGCCAGCCACAGTACGGGGAGGACCTTCGTAGGACCCAAGAACTCGCCGTAGGCGAAGCCGAACGCAATGCTTGTGCCCCCAGCGCCTGCGAAGAAGGGCCACATCGCACGGAGCCGTACCAGCCTGCGGGGGCGGCCGGTCCGCAGCAGGAGCGCCATCAGGAGCAGCAGTGCGCCGTGCCCCGCGTCGCCGAACATCATGCCGAACATCACCACGTACGCGATCCCGGAGGGCCACGTCGGGTCGACATCGACGTACGGCACTGTCCCGTAGGTGCGCACCAGCGAAGTGAACGAACGGTGCACCGGTCCGGTGCTGCGCAACAGAGTCGGCGGGTCGACACCCCGCGGCGCTTTCAACGCCACGAGCGCGCCGCCGAGTTCGGCCACCCGCCCGGCCGTCGCCGGTACCTCGTCGGCTGGGCACCAGCCGGCCAGCGCCACCACGCTTCCGCGCCGCACAGCGCTGGCGGAACGCTCCTCAAGCTGTGCCTCGCCCGCCAGCAAACTCGCGTGGCCCTCGCGTTCGAGGGCGTCGAGGTCGGGAGGATCGGCGGAGAGCATCGCTCTCGGCGGCTCGGCGCGCAGAAGCTTCAACCGACGCGCTGCCGGTCCACGCTCGCCCTGCCCGGGGCCTTCGGTCCGGTCGATCTCGACGCATCCGGCGTCCGCGAGCCGCACCAGCGTCTCCCGGAGTGCCTCACGCGGCGCGACGATCGCCACCCGCTGCATGCGGACCGGTGTCATGGCCTCAGCCCAGCGCATCGAATGCCTCCAGCGTGCCGCCCCGTGAGGCCGACTCCAGCGCCGCCCGTACCCGCCAGGCGTCCGTCGAGAGCAATGCGACAGCACCGACGACCGGGGCGGCGTCCAGGCGCGAGCCGCGCAGCAGCTCGGAGCCTTCCTTTTCGACCCGATTCCACCAGCGCGCCTCGGCTCGCCAGAGGTCGGCCGACTCGTCGATGCCGTCCACCGCCCAGCGCGCCGTGCCCGGCAGCTGCCGACGGAAGTCGACGAAGGAGGCGGCGCGCAGGACTCCGGGGCCGAGGACCCGGGCAGCGCGCCGACCCGACGGTTCCGTCAGCCGACGCCCGTGAACGAACAGCTCACGGGCGACCAGCAGGGCAAGACGTCCTGCTGCCCAGGACACTGCCTCCGGCACGGCCCCCGCTGTGCGGGTGGTGGCAGAGACCCGCATGCCGATGCCCACCGCAGCCGCCGATTCGTCCCCCGGATCCCCCCATGCGCAGGAGGCCAACGCGGCCCGGAGTTCGGCCGGGGACCGGCTTTCGGCCAACCGAGGCCAGGCCGTCGCCAACCCGCCGAGCCTGTACGGGCACGGCCTGTCGGCGGCCGCGCCTGACAGCACCCGCAGGTGCTCCTCCACGTTGGAGATCTCGAAGCCCGCCGCCAGGAGGCGGACCGTGCCTGCCCCTTGACGCGGCAGCCAACCCGCGACCACCCGCAGATGCCACAGCAGGGTCGCTGCTACGGACCGCTGTGCGGCCGCCAGCCCGGCCTCTGTGTCGAGCATGCGCCGGTACGGCGTAGCTGCCAGCTGTCCGAGGGCATCATCGAGCGTGGCTGCGGCCGCCACTTCACGGGCCGCGCGGATTCCCGGACGGTGCGACGCCATGGCTCTGGCCCGGGTCACCCCCGCGACCCATTGCGCTCCCACCGAGACCTCCCCTCGGCGTGTTCCCCTGCGTGCACCGCCGAGGCGCTGATCTGTCCGATGTCCGCCAGCGCGTGCTCAACGAGGGAAGCCATGCGGTGCTGCGCTCGGCGCTTCAGCAGGACAGCTTTGCGCTCCGACTCCGCAAGACACTCCGCTGCCTCGGTCTTGGCCAGGCCGTAGGTATTCGCGGCGCTCTCCATCCGCACCTCACGTGCGCGGGTCCGGGCCAGCCCCACGATCTCCGCGGCTTTGTCGGCAGCGGCCCGTCGGTTCTGTTCCGCCAACTGAGCGGCCGCTTCGCGGATCTGCTGTGCCTCTGTCTCGGCCTGTTCCAAGCACGAGAGCACTGGGTCCAGTTCGGCCGCGAGGTCCGCTGAACGATCTGCGGGCACACCCATTGTGGCCGCCGGGCCCGGCGAACCGGCCGGACGGAACCGCATCAGGAAGTCCCGGAACGCCGTCACGAAAGCTCCTCAAGCCGCGTCCCCTCTACAGTCTCCATGGCTGCGGGGCCGCTGTCGCCTTGGACTGGGCCGATCGGCCCGCACCGAGGCATGCCTCTTCGCGGCTCATCCAGTGGCTGCCGGGCTGATCACCGAAAGCTCCTCCCGTGACTGACCTGGAGATCCGCCTTGCCACCGAGCGATCTCGTCGAAGGCCGGCTGGTGGACCGTGACGGGATGACCGATCCCGACTGCCTGCGGACTGTGGTCACCGGTCTGGAGGAAACGCCCGACTGTATGGGCTGAGCCGATTGCGGTCCACGTGGTGCCGCTCGGCGTGCGCCCATTACCGTGGGCGTGTGTGGCCCGCCGGGGGCTCCGCGGAAGTCACGACGAGGGCACCGTGAGCGACATGGGTGACGATGCCGTCCACCACATGGATGGTGACCGCGGCGGATCCGATGCCCATGGTGTCTTCGAGCACGTCCTCGACGTATCTCCGCGTCGGGTGCAGGAAGAGACGCAGCAAATCCCGGCGTGTGACGGTCCCGAGAGCTGCGGCTCTGCTCAGCGGGTGTCCGGGACCACGGCCACCGGGCACGAGGCATAGTGCAGCACAGCGTGATTCACGGGCCCCAGATGCGGGCCGGGGCGCCCGTCGCTCCGGTGCGCTCCGACGACCAGGAGCTCCGCCCCGGTCGCCGCTTCGATGAGCACCTGATGTGCGGGACCCTGCACCACGTGGCGGCTGACGACGGGACCGGAGCCGGTCGCTTCCAGGACCGCCAAGACGTCGTCGAGGTGGCGTTCAGCCCGTCGACGGTGTGCGGCGACCGGGGACTCCATCGAGCGCCGACGGCCCGAGGTTTCGCGGGCCGGGCAGCGCCAGGCTCGTACGGCGACGAGTTCACCACCGCGCGCCGTCACCCGGGCGAACGCGAACCTGGCGGCCGCGGTGGGCCTCCCGAAGTCGCCGATGCCCACGACCACACGCCCCGGTTCCGGCCGAACACCCGGCCCGGCCGCCGGGATCACGACGACCGGGCAGTGCGACCGGCCTGCGAGGCCGAGGCTGACCGATCCCAGGAGCATCCCCGCGATCCGGCCCCGTCCCCTTGAACCGAGAACGACCATGGCCGCCCGACCACTCTCGCGTTCCAGGGCGCTCACCGCGCTCTCGGGCACGACCTCCGCGGCCACGCGCACCGTCGCGTGGAGGAGGCGTGCGCGCTCCTCTGCGGACGCGGTGAGATGTTCGGCGAGGACCTGCTCGGCGGGACGACCGGTGTCGAAAGTGGGGCGTACTCCCTCGTAGAGTTCCCACAGCGACGCGTGGACGACGCGCAAGGGAAGCGACGAACGGGAGGCTTCCCCCGCCGCCCAGTCGAGGGCACGCAGACTGCCCTCGGATCCGTCCACTCCCACGACGATCGGGAGCCCCATCACCCCCACCGCCTTTCATGCTCGGGTGCCGCCCGCCTCGTGCCGGTCACGGCACTGGATGCGCGCGGCCGGGGATCCGCGCCCTGGACGATTCGCCACCGCGCGGTGCGGCATGCGGCATCCCACGCGGTGCGGCGTGCTGACGTCTTCGGACAGCGCCGACTTCTTCAGAGTGGCGCGGATGGCCGGCCGGCACGAATCGGCCGTCCGGCCCGGACAGCCCCGACAGACTCTCCGCCCCGGGCCCGGACATGCGGAAGATCCGAAGCGGTGCCCGCGACGGGACGACCGGTCGACGGGCGCCCGCCGCCCGCCCGTCCGAGAATGGATACGCCCTCAGAGATGTCCGGAGGTGCCCGGCGTGAATGCCATACACGGACAGCACCCGACCGCGGTCGTGGCACCCGGATGCCTGGCCAAACCCGACCGCCTCTTCGACAGGGAAAGCGAATGGGCGGCCCTCGGGACCTTCGCCGGCGACCCGCACCCGGGGACGGATCTGGGCGTCGTCATGGGACGTCACCGCCAGGGCAAGACGCTCCTACTGGAATCGCTGGCACAGGCGACGGGCGGATTCTATTTCTGCGGTCAGCAAGCCACCGAGGCCGAAGCCCTGCGCAGGGCGGGGGAAGAATACGCGCGCCATCGACGACTCGCACGGCCCGTTCGCTGGCGCGGCTGGAAGGAGTGTCTCGACGCACTGCTGGCGTTGGGAGACGAGCGCCCCGTGCCCGTCGTCATCGACTCGTTCCCCGACCTCGTCGCGGCGAGCCCGGCCCTGCCGTCCATCATCCACGGGGCCCTGCGGCGCCTCGACCGGCCGCCTCCGGACAACCGCGCGCGGCTGCTGCTCGGAGGCGAGACCGCCCCCGTGATGACCCGGCTGTTCGCCTCGTCCTCACCTCTGCGTGCCCGCACCGGGCTGATACTCGACGTGCAACCCGTGGACTTCCGGGGAGCGGCGCGCCTGTGGGGGCTCGACGACCCCGGGCTGGCCCTCCTCGTCCACACGGTGGTCGGGGGCACCCCCGCCTACCGGCACGACTACGTGAATGACGACGTCCCGGCCGACCGGGACGACTTCGACGCCTGGGTATGCCGCACCGTCCTGAACCCACGCACGCCCCTGTACTACGAGGCCCGCCGTCTGCTCGACGAGGAGACCGGACCGTGGAACCGCGGTGTCCTCCACTCCGTGCTCACCGCGCTGGCCACAGGCCGCACGACCCACGGGGAGATAGCCGGCTTCCTCGGACAGCAACTCACCGACACCTCACGTGCCCTGGCCGTGCTCCGCGACCGTGGTCTGCTCCGGTCCCAGCCGGACGGGCTGCAGCCGGGAATCACGCGCCACCACATCGCCGACCCGCTCCTCTCCTTCGAACACGTCGTGGCACGCCCGCGCAGGGCCGCTCTGGAACAGAGCGACGTTCGGACCGTGTGGGAGGAGGCACGCCCCGACTTCGACACGCTGGTCGCCGGGCGCGGATTCGCCCAGGTCTGCCGGGACTGGGCCGTCTCCTTCGCCGACTGGGGCCTGGGGGCCGAGCGCGTCACCGCATCGCAGGGTTCCCTCACCGATCCCTCGGCGAAGCCCGGTCTCGACGCCGAAGTGGTGGTCCGGCGAACGGACGGTCTCCTGAGCGGGCCGCTGGTGTCGTTGGGCCTCGCCCGCCGGGACACCGGAATGGACACGCACCATCTGCGGCACCTACGACGCATCCTGGACCGCCTCGATCCCCGCGACAGAGTCGGCCCCGTCCGCCTGACGCTCTACGGCGCCTCCGGATTCAGCCCGGAACTGCACTCCGCCCAAGCGCGAGGTGAGGTCATGCTCGTCGATCTCGAACGTCTCTACCAGGGCACCTGACGGCGATTCCAGCGCCGGCGATCGGCAGGAGCCGATTTCGGCCCTCCGCACAGGGTCCACTCGGCACACCGGGAGCCCACGCTTTCCCAGAGCTCTGGAGAGGCCCGCCCCCTAGAAGAGGAGAGAGCGATGTGGTCCGTACGGATCCGGATCAGGCCACCGAAACCCCGCAAGCCCTTCCCGCCGGACCTGCGCACCCCTTCCGGCCACCCGGTGCCCTACTGAACCCGCCCATCCCGTGCGCACAGCGGAGGACAGCATGCCCACCACGCCACGCATCCTGCCGTTCGGAGAGATCCGCCGCGAAGACGTCCCCCTCGTCGGGGGGAAGAACGCCTCCCTGGGGGAGATGACCGCGCATCTGACGTCGGCCGGAGTGCGGGTACCGCCCGGGTTCGCGACGACCGCGGACGCGTACTGGGAACTGCTGGCCGGGCACGGCCTGCGGGAACGCATCGAGGAACAGATCGCACGCCTGCACGACGGGGCGGCGCTGGACGAGGTGGGGGCGGCCGTCCGCACGATGATCATGGCGGAACCGCTGCCGAACGGACTGCGCACCGAAGTCGTCGCCGCCTACGAACGGCTCGCGCACGAGCAGAGCCGCGAGGACCCCGACGTCGCCGTGCGCAGCAGCGCCACCGCGGAAGACCTCCCCGAGGCGAGTTTCGCCGGGCAGCAGGAGACCTACCTGAACGTGCGCGGAGCGGCCCGGCTGCTGGAGTGCTGCCACCGGTGCTACGCCTCCCTCTTCACCGACAGGGCGATCGACTACCGGGAACGCATGGGCTTCGACCACCTCGCGGTCGCGCTCTCCATCGGCGTTCAGGTCATGGTCCGTTCGGACCTCGCGGGGGCCGGCGTGATCTTCACCCTCGACCCGGAGAGTGGCTTTCCCGGGGTCGTCGTGGTCAGCGCGGCATGGGGACTGGGAGAGACGGTCGTCAGCGGCCGGACCGACCCCGACGAGTACACGGTCTTCAAACCGAGTCTGAAAGATCCGGCACTCGACCCCGTGATCGACGTCCGGATCGGAGCGAAGCGGCAGAAGGCCGTCTACGGCGAACACGAACTCACCAGGACCGTCGACACCACCACGGCCGAACGCGCCCACAGGGTCCTCTCGGACACAGAGGTCCGCCTGCTCGCCGCATGGGCGGCGGCCGTCGAGGAGCACTACGGGTACCCCATGGACCTGGAATGGGCCAAGGACGGCGTGACCGGTGAACTGGCGCTGGTCCAGGCACGTCCCGAGACCGTGCAGTCCCGGCGCCGTGCGACGACGCTCCGCCGTTGCCGTCTCACGGCCACTCCCGGACGGAGTCTCGTCGAGGGCATCGCGGTCGGCGAGGCCATTGGCGAGGGTCCGGCAGTCGTCCTCGACTCGCCCGTGGAACTCGACCGGTTCCCGACCGGCGGAGTGCTCGTCACCGGCATCACCGACCCGGACTGGGAACCCCTCATGAAACGGGCCGCCGCGGTCGTCACCGACCACGGCGGCCGGACCTCGCGCGCCGCCATCGTCAGCCGCGAACTGGGCGTCCCGGCGGTCGTCGGCACGGGGCGGGCCACCGAAGCCCTGTACGACGGCGTCGATGCGACGGTGTCGTGCGCCGAGGGCGCCCGCGGCCACGTCTACGCGGGGCTACTGCCCTACGAGGAAGAGGAGACCGACCTCTCCGGGCTTCCCGCCACCCGGACGCGCGTGATGCTCAACCTGGCCGACCCGTCCGCCTCCTTCCGCTGGTGGCGCCTGCCCGCCGACGGCGTCGGACTCGCACGCCTGGAGTTCATCGTCGCCCACCAGGTCAAGATCCACCCGATGGCACTGCTTCACCCCGAGCGGCTGGACCGGCACGACCGTTGCGCCGTCGAGCAGCTCACCGAGGGATACCCGGACCGCGGCCAGTACTTCGTCGACAGGCTGGCCTTCGGCGTGGCACGCATCGCGGCGTCCCGCTGGCCCGAACCGGTGGTCGTGCGCACCAGCGACTTCAAGACCAACGAGTACGCGCGCCTGCTGGGCGGCCGGCCCTTCGAACCGGCCGAGGCGAATCCCATGATCGGCTGGCGCGGCGCGAGCCGCTACTACAGCGACGGATACCGCGAGGGCTTCGCGCTGGAGTGTAGGGCGCTGCACCGGGTGCGTAACGAGATGGGGCTGACGAACGTGATCGTGATGATCCCCTTCTGCCGGACCATCGAAGAGGCGGACCGCGTTCTCGACGGCATGGCGGAACAGGGGCTGCGCAGGGGCGAGCACGGTCTGAAGGTGTACGTGATGGCGGAGATTCCCTCCAACATCATTCTGGCCGAGGACTTCGCCGAGCGGTTCGACGGCTTCTCGATCGGGAGCAACGATCTCACCCAGCTCACCCTGGGCGTCGACCGCGACTCCGAACTGCTCGCCCATGTCTTCGACGAGACCGATCCCGCGGTCGCGCGCAGCGTCCGGTCACTCATCGCCCGTGCCCACTCCGCCGGGCGGCCGGTCGGCCTGTGCGGCCAGCGCCCCAGCGACGACCCCTCGTTCACCGAGTTCCTGGTGCGGACCGGCATCGACTCGATCTCGGTGGCACCGGACAGCTTCGCCGCGGTGAAGCAGCACGTGTACGCCGCTGAATCGCACACGAACGGCGACGAAGGCGCGACCGTCCCGCAGTCCGGCGTGACACCGGACCGCAGGACCGTCCCCGGACACGGACGGGCGGCGGAACGCCGGTGAGCGTCACCGCGACGAGGAGGGCGCCGTCGGGGGGCGGAAGACCAGAAGGCCGGTCCGGTGTGGGGCCATGCGTGTCATGCATGGCCTGTCATGTGTGGGCACTCGATCTCCAGGTCCAGGAAGTGGGCCGAGCACGAGATGCACGGGTCGTGGTTGCGGATGACGCGTTCGCACAGCCGGGTGAGCTCCGCCTCGGAATCCTGCCCGCGAGCGAGTGCGGCCTGGACGCTCCGGCGCAGGTCCTCCTCGATGGCCCCCTGATTCTGCGCGGTCGGTGGAACGATGCGGGCGTCGGTGACGCGGCCCTCGTCGTCGAGTGCGTAGCGGTGGTAGAGCAGGCCCCGGGGTGCCTCGGTGGCGCCGTGGCCGATGCCGCTGCGGGCAGGCACGGGCACGTACGGGCGGGTCGGCCGTTCGTACTCCGCGATGATTCGGAGGGCTTCTTCCACGGCGTAGAAGACCTCTACGGCGCGGACCAGGATGCTCCGGAAGGGGTTCCTGCAGACCGCACCCGGGCCGGTGCCGTCGGTGACCGCACGCAGCGGCGGATTGTCCAGTCCGGCCGCCGCTGCCGCTTCGAGCGCGGTCGGGGAGAGCAGGTGTCCGCTCACGGCGTAGCGGGCAAGGGCGCCGGTGAGGTGCCGTCGTCCGTCGAGACGGGAGTGGAGAGCGGTGGAATGGGGCACCTGCGCTTCCGTGACGTGGTCGGAGAAGGTCCGGAGGGGGAAGCTCCATGACGGGCGTGTGGCGTCGTACGGGACGACGGTGGGCACACCGGACTCGATGGCGTAGGTGCCCGGCTCGGCCAGGGCGAGCAGGTCGGCCTCGCACTCGGTCTCGGGGAAGTCGAAACCCGCGACCCAGTGGACGGTCTCCCAGGCATCGTCGAGAGCCAGGCGCAGTCGCTCCGCCAGGGGGCGGAGTTCGGTGCGGGTGGGGGCGCGGTGGAAGCCGCCGAGGCGCACGCCGACGGGGTGGACGGCGCGTCCCCCGAGCAGCTCGATGACGGCGTTACCGGTCTGCTTCAGCCGCAGTCCGCGCCTGACGTGGGCCGGGTGGGAGCGGGACATGCCGATCACGTCGTCGTGGCCGAGGAAGTCGGGCGCGTGCAGCAGGTAGATGTGAAGCGTCTGGCTCTCGATCCATTCTCCGCAGTACAGCAGGCGTCTCAGGGAGGCGAGCGGGCCGTCGACGCCGACACCGCACGCGTCCTCGACGGCCCGGCAGGCGCTCAGCTGGTAGGCGACCGGGCAGATACCGCAGATGCGGGAGGTGAGGTCGGGGGGTTCGGTGTGGGCCCGGCCCCGGAGAAGGGCTTCGAAGAACCGGGGGGCCTCGTAGATGCCGAGCCGGGCCTCGGTGACGGTCCCGTCGTGGACCCGCAGGCGCAGCGCGGTTTCTCCCTCGACACGCGTGAGCGCGGGAACGCGCAGGATCCGGGAGCGGTCCGAGAGCTGGTTCATCCGGGTCCCTCCTCCTCCACGGCGGTGAAGGCGGTCACGTTGAAGGTGTGCAGGTACCTGGCGATGTCCGTGTCGTCCATGCCGTCGCGGTGCATCAGTGGGACGAGCGCGGGGAGGTTCGTGGTGTCGGCCGGTCCGAAACAGCCGTAGCAACCACGTCCGTAGGTCGGGCACAGGGCTCCGCAACCCGCGTGGGTGACGGGCCCGAGGCAGGGCACCCCGTGGGCGACGGTGACGCAGACATTGCCCCGCCGCTTGCAGGAGAAGCAGACGGAGTGGTTCGGGATTCCGGGTTTCCGGCCGGCGAGGAAGGCTGTGATGACCTCCAGGAGCTGGCCGCGGTCGATGGGGCAGCCCTGCAGCTCGAAGTCGACGGGCACGTGTGCGGCGATGGGCGTGGAGGTCGCGAGGCTCTGGATGTAGTCGGGGCGGGCGTAGACGGTCGCGAGGTATTCCTCGATTCCGGCGTAGTTGCGCAGTGCCTGCACACCGCCTGCGGTGGCGCAGGCGCCGATGGTGACGAGGTACCGGGATTCGGCGCGGACGCGCCGCACGCGTTCCAGGTGTTCGGGCGTGCTGACCGATCCCTCGACGAGGGACAGGTCGTACGGGCCGGAGGCGACCGCGCTGGATGCCTCCAGGAAGTGGGCGATCTCCCACTCGTGCCCGAGGCCGAGCAGTTCGTCCTCGCAGTCGAGGAGGGTGAGCTGGCAGCCGTCGCACGAGGCGAACTTGAACACGCCGAGCCGGGGGCGGGACGGCGGTCGGGATGTGGCGGTGGAAGCGCTCATCTCACAGTTCCCTCACGGTGAGCAGGGGTTCGGCCAGGTCGTAGCCGACGACCGGGCCGTCCCGGCAGAGCAGCAGGGGCCCGAGCTGGCAGTGTCCGCAGTGGCCGGTGGCGCAGTGCATGGTGCGTTCGAGGGAGACCTGTACATGGCCCGGGCGCACGCCTCGGTGGATCAGCTCGCGGGCGGTCGCACGGATCATGACCTCCGGGCCGCAGAGGAAGGCAATGGTCCTTCCCGGCCGGAACCGGGCCTCACGCAGGAGCGTCGTGACGACTCCGACCCGGCCGCCCCAGTCGCCGGACGGCCGGTCGACGGTGACGGCGCTGAACGGCTTCCCCCAGGCGGGGAACTCGTCCTGGTACAGAAGGTCGCCGGGCGTCCGGGCGCCGGCGAGGACGTTCAGCCGCCCGAACCGGTGCGGCTGGGCCAGAACCGTGTCGACCAGGGGCCGCAGGGGTGCCAGGCCGATGCCGCCGCCGATGGCGAGCAGGTCGCGGCCGCGGGCGGCCTCGATGTCCCAAGGCGTACCGAAGGGTCCGCGCACTCCGACGAACGCGCCGGCCATGAGCCCGCACAGGGCGCGCGAGACGGCTCCGACGGCGCGTACCGTGTGCATGAGCCGGTGGCCGCCCGGGGCCCTGGACAGGGACACGGGAATCTCGCCGACGCCGAACGCGTACAGCATCGCGAACTGGCCCGGTGCGAAGAGTTCCAGCGGCTCCCCGGCGGGATCCAGCACGAGTGTGACCGTGTCGTGGGTTTCCTCCCGGCGGTCCACCACCCGGTAGGGACGGGGGATCAGGGACATGGCGCCGGTCCGCACTCGTGCGGCCCGTACAGGTCGAGCAGCCGGGTGCGGGTGGCGCGGAGCCGGTCCCCGATGGTCTCGGCGACAAGGGTGACCAGTGCCAGGCCCAGCGCCGGGCGTTCGGCGCACAGCGCGCGTACCGAGGAGGCGTCGAACTCCCAGGCCAGAACGGGGTCCCTGGCCTCGGCACCGAGGTGCCACTGCCGGGGCGGGCACAGCCATGACCAGCCGAGCAGATCGCCCGCGCCGATGGTCTCGACGACCGCGCGTCCGCGACCGGGCACGTGGATGTCGAGCGCGACCGTGCCGGAACGGATGATCCAGAAGTGGTCGGCCCTGCCGCCCTCCTCGAAGATCCGCGTGGCACCGGGGAACGTGGCGCCGCGGGCGAGGTCCATCATGGGCCCGCGGTGCTCCGCGGGCAGCGCGGCGAGCATGCCCGAGCCGGGGACGTCGCCGGCCGTCCGGATCACGGCGCGGCCTCCTTCCGCGACGCCTCCCGGTGCAGGGCACCGGCCTCCTCGGTGAGGTCGATGCCGGTGGGACACCAGACGATGCAGCGACCGCAGCCGACACAGCCGGAGCTGTCGAACTGGTCGTGCCAGGTCCCCAGTTTGTGCGTGAGCCACTGGCGGTAGCGGCTGCGCGGCGTGGCCCGCACCGGGCCGCCGTGCAGGAACGAGAAGTCCAGGTCGTAACAGGAGTCCCAGCGGCGCCACCGCTCGGCGTGGTCGCCCGTGAGGTCGGTGACGTCCTCGGTGGTGGTGCAGAAGCAGGTGGGACAGACCATGGTGCAGTTGCCGCAGCTCAGGCACCGGGAAGTCACGTCGTCCCAGCGTTCCGCCTCGAGACTGTCCCGCATCAGGGAACGCAGGTCCACCGGGGGCATGGACCGGCCCATGTGCTCCGCGGCCTCACGCACGGCCCCGGCCGCGGCCGCCCGCACGGCCTCGTCGGTGCTACGGCGCGGGAGTTCCGCGAGCAACTCGGTGCCCTCCTCGCTCCCACTGCGGCACAGGAAGCGGTGGCCGGACGCGTCCACGAGCTCGGTGAGCGCGAGATCGTACCCGGCGTCCACGCCCGGTCCCGCTCCCATGGACACGCAGAAGCAGGTGGCTCCCGGCTCGGTGCACTCGACCGCGACCAGGAAGGCGCCCGTCCGCCGGGACAGGTAGTCGGGGTCCCGGTAGCGGCCACCGCCCATGACCCGGTCCAGAATTCGGATGGCCCGCAGATCGCACGGCCGTACACCGAGGAACGCATAGGAGACGCTCCTCGGTTCCTCGGCGCGCACGACCGGTCCGTTCACGGCATCGCGGTCCACGGTCCACTGCCGGACCCGTTCGGGGTGCAGGTACGTCTTCCACGACTGCGGCCCCGCGCTGTGCGCGAAGGCCGCCCCGTCCGGACGGCGGCGGATCCGGTACTGCCCCGCCTCCAGTTCGACCCCCCAGCCGTGGGGCAGCTCGTCCGCGGAAGCCAGTTCGTCCAGGACGATCGCCCCGTCGCGCACGGTCGGGCCGATCACGGTACGCCCGCGCCGCTTGAGGGCACGCACGAGCGCGTCGAGTCCGCCGCGGTCGAGCACCGCCTCCGCCCGGTCGCCGGAGTCCGCTCGGTCGTCTTCGAGGTCGTTCATCCGCCTGTCCCTCGTCTCCGTCTCCGCGCCTCCGCGTCACCGTGCCGTTCGCCGAAGGGACGGGGCCCACCATGACCCGATCGCGTCGCCGCACGGGGTGTGGCTGTCCATGGACAGCGTGTCAGGCGGCCGTGATCCGGGTCCGGACCTGGACGGCGTGTCCGGTCGGCCGGTGTACTCCCACGCCCGAACGGCCGGTGCGCCACTCAGCCGGCGCGGTGGCCGCGCGACGGCGGTCTGCCGCGCTCCTCGATGTCGACCGTGATCCGCCTGGCCAGACGGGGTACCGCGTGCGCCACCTCCGGGGTCAGTCCGAGGCCCGGTGAGTGGTCCGCTCCCTCCACCGCGTACAGGACGAGACGGTCCGGAAGGCTCCCGAGGCTCTCACCGAGCCGCAGGGCTTCGGCGAGGCCGAGTCCGTGGGTGCTGTGCCGTCCGGCGGCGGCACGCAGAACACCGGCCGGGTCGTCGCACCATCGGTGCGTCCGCCCGGGACGGGCCGAAGGGGGAAAACAGGCATCGACGACGACCGCGAGACCGACGTTCTCCCACAGCGCGATCAATCGGCCCGGTTCGCCGTCGGACTGTGCGAGGACGGTGTCCACGGGCAACGGCAGCCTCGTGCTCTGCTCTCCCAGCAACGCGACCACGGCCCACCCCACCCCGTCGTCGCGGCGGAACTCGTTCCCGATCCCGATGACCGCCGTACGGGTGAGCGGCTTCATCGATGTCCTCCTTTCCCTCGGCGGCCCTCGCCTCCGCGGCCGCGTCCACCCGGCGGGGCAGCCCCCAGGGAAGCGGTCGCCTGATTCCGGCGCGACGCGCACCATGGATAGTGACCTCAAAACCCTGCTCCGCGGAGGCGAACCGCGATGACACTGCCTGCACGACATCGGCCCGGCGGTCGGCGACGGCGTGCTGACCGACAGAGCCCTGTCGCTGTCCGGCGTCAGTCGCGCGGTGAACCAGCTGAACGACCGCCGCGCCGACGTGCTGAGGGGCCATTTCGGCGTCAGGGCCCCTTTGTCATTCCGTCTCCTGCTTCCGACGAGGCGGCGCCGCCTCAGCGTTCAAGACGCCCGGAAGGGAAAGTCAAATGCGTCATCGCACGGTTGCAGAGCTCATGACCCACGATGTCGTCCGGGCGCGGCACGATCTGCCGTTCAAGGAGATCGCCAGGCTGCTGGCAGCGAATGATGTCACCGCGGTGCCCGTGGTGGACGATCAGGACCGGCCCATCGGCGTGGTGTCCGAGGCCGATCTGTTGCGCAAGTCCGCCGACCGGGCCGACCCGTCCGGCCTGGTCCCGGTCCCGCATCTGAAGGCGTGGGAAAGGGCCAAGGCGGAGGGGGCCAGGGCGGAGGAGCTGATGTCGGCCCCCGCCGTGTGCGCGCGTCCGGAATGGACCGTGGTCGAGGCAGCCCGCCTCATGGAGGCACAGAACGTGAAACGCCTGCCCGTCGTGGACCAGACCGACAAACTGCTGGGCATCGTCAGCCGCAGCGACCTCCTGCGGATCTTCCTCCGCCGGGACGAGGCCATCCAGGAAGAGATCCACCGGGACGTACTGCAAGAAACGATGGGGCTCGCTCCGTCGGCAGTAACGGCCGAGGTCAGGCAGGGAGAGGTGGCTCTCAGCGGAAGCGTCGAGCTCAAGAGCCTGATTCCGATCATCGAACGCCTGTGCCAGAGCGTTGACGGCGTGGTGTCCGTGCACGAGCACATCGCCTATCGGACCGACGACGCCAGAAGGCCGCACAAGGGCATATGAGATGACCGTGCCGCGCGCCGACCGCCTCGCTGGAAAATCGGCTGAAGGAAGTCGTCGAGAGGGGTGCCCGCTCTCGCGGCAGCGCGCTGTGTTGATGTGACTGCGAGATGCGTGTACGTCTGTCGATCGGTGCCTGGTCGCCGACTGGCGGCCGTGAGCCCGGGCGGACTCTGCCGGACGACCCCCTCAGGGCCGTTCGCGGGGTTCATGCCGACGGAAGGGCGTGGGATCAGTGATCACACGAGTGCGGATGCCGCGCAGGCACCTGACACCGCCCGCCAAACCCGGGCCGCCGCGCGAGCCGCCCACGCCCCGGCCCCGGCAACCGCAGCCGGTCGGCGGACGGTGGCTCTTCTGGTGGATCCTGATGACGCTCATCATCGTCCTGCTGCTCGCCCGCGCCCGCTCCGGACCACATCCGGCCTCACTGTCCTACAGCGACTTCGTCGGCAAGGTCGGCACCAGCCAGGTGCAGACGGTCGACGTCAACGACAAAGGCGCGATCAGCGGCACCCTGAAGAACGGAGCTCGCCGGCGGTGACCGCCGCTCCTGCAACGTCTCTGCGGAATGTGGGCCGGTTGATGGACACGTACGGCGTCGGTGCCGTGGTGATGACGGAGAGCGGGTACCCCGCCGGGATCGTCACCGACCGCGACCTCGCTCTGCGCGTCCTGGTCGGCGGTCTGAACCCGGAGTCTCCTGTGAGCGGTGCGATGTCGAGCCCGGTGATCACGGTGGATGTGAACGACGGGGCGCAGGAGGCGTACCGGACCCTCCGCCGGTGCGGTGTGCGCCGCCTGCCTGTCCTTGACGAACAGCAGGTCATCGGGGTCCTGACCGTTGACGACATGCTCATGGACGTCTTCCGCCGGATGGCCGACCTGCTCGGCGGCCCCATCGCCTGGAGCGTCCTGGAAGAGCTTCCCGGCCCACCAGGACACGGGGCCGGATGAGGCGGGCCATCCGCAGGTGACCGGGCTCGGCCGTGCGGGACGACGGCGACGGGGCGGCGTGTGTGCGGGATGGCGGTCCGGGGCACCGGTCCGAGCGGAGGCCCAGGGACAGGATGGTGCCTGTGTCGGCCGAGGTGCGCGATCGTGAGGGGCACCGGTGCGCGAGCCTCCACGTCCGTATGGCCACAGATCCCGGGCGACATCCGATGCGGCGGCACACCACACGTGACATGTTGGCTACAGCGGCATCGGCAGGAGACGGTGGTGACCATGCAAGCGCACCTCGGCGACCAACTCGTGATCGAAAGCCCGGCGACCGGTGCTGTCAGGCGCGACGGCGAGATCATCGGACTCCACCATGAGGACGGCACACCTCCCTACGACGTGCGCTGGTCGGAAACGGGCGAGGTGACGCTCGTGTTCCCCGGGCCCGACGCGCACGTCCGTCACCTCGCGCATGAGCCCGGCGGACGCCAGGCGCCTTCCCGGCCTGGTGTGGACGAGGCCAGTGCCATATCCGCCGCGCCCCCGCCCGACAGCACCGCCAGTCCTGGTGACATCGGCCGACGCGTGGTCGCCGAACGTACACGGCAAGGACTGTCCCGCGAGGAAATCGCCGACCGGGCCGGCATGGCGCGCGAATACCTCGCCTACCTCGAAGAACGGCCGGCCGATCCGAGCCTGGCGACGCTCATCAGGCTGGCCGACGCCCTGGGCACGACCGTCGCGTCGCTGCGCGGAGTCGGCATCGAGGCACCGCCCGGCCAGGGGCAGGCGCTCCTCCACCCCCGACTGCAGGCTCTCAGCCGCGACGAGTGCCGCGTCCGCCTCTCCACTCACGGCGTGGGGCGCGTCGCGGTGCCCACCCCGGACGGCCCGGCGATCATCCCGGTGAATTACGAGGTCGTCGACGACGCTGTCGTCTTCCGTACCGCTCCTGGCTCAGCCCCCGCCGCAGCCGTGGGAACGAACGTCGCCTTCGAAGTCGACCACATCGACGAGGCCATGAGCCAGGGCTGGAGCGTGCTCGTCGTCGGCCCGGCCCGCGTCGTTTCGGAGCCCGGCGCCATGCGGCGGCTGGCCGATCGAGCCCATACCGAGCCGTGGGCCGGGGGCGGGCGCGGGATGTGGATATGCATCCAGCCCACGCGCCTCACCGGCCGCCGCATCGGGCCGGCAGACCAGTGAGTGACCGCAGGCTGCAGTTTGCTCAGGCGCACACCCACGGAGACGGCTGGGCCCGCGGGTTCGGCTGATGGCCGACATCGGGTGGCGACGGCAGTGAACGTTCGCCCCACCGCCGTGTAAGGGCGCTGACACAGCGACCCGCTCGGATCAGGTCAGCGCGGGACGTCGATGCTCCGGCGGCAACCCTCCGGGCCGGAAGGTGGACGATGGCCAGGAGTAACGACCTGGGGAGCAATAGGGAGCGGGCTCCCGGCGCCCTGCGACTCCGCCTCCCGCGTTGTCGTCGGTCACCGACGCGCCGCGTCGCCTCCCTCCTCCGCCTTGGATTCGAAGCCGCATGACGCCGCTCGCTGATCCACCCCCTATTGCTCCCAGGTCGTAAGACCGGTCACTGCGGCGGTGTGCCGACTGCGGTGTCAGGCTCCGCGCGGAGGTGGTGGGTGACGTCGACGACACCGTCGACGCTCTGGCACAGGCGTACGGCGATGGGGATGAGGCTGCTCTGCGGCATGGTGCCGCTGAGCGTCACCCGTCCGTCGGTGACCTGGACGGTGACCGCGCCGGGAGCCACGCCGAGGGTCCGGGTCAGGACATCCGTCGCGATCTCCTCGCGGATCGCCGGGTCGCGCCGCAGGAAGACACGCAGCAGGTCACCACGGCTCACGATGCCCACCAGCCTGCCGGCGTCGTCCACCACGGGCAGCCGCTTGACGTGGTGGCGAGCCATGGCACGGGCCGCCTCTACGACCGACCACCGCAGTCGCGCCGTGACGGCTGGGCTGGTCATCACCCCCTCGGCGGTCAGTGCGTGCGCCTTGGCGCGTTCCGCGGGCTGCTGGTAGGTGATGGTCAGGTGTCCGCCCGGATCCGCCTGGCTCTCCTGTTTGCGTAGCAGGTCCGCCTCCGACACCACGCCGATTGGGCGGCCTTGGCCGTCGACGACCGGCATCGCCGTGATGTCATGCTCCGCGAGGTGCCGGGCGATGTCCTTGAAGCCTGCATCCGGCCGCGCACTCACAACGGCTGTGGTCATGACATCTTCGACCATGTGATGCCGCATGTCACCGCTCCCTTCCCGGGTGTACTCAAGCCCCGTTGGCCCCCTCCCTGTGGGGGACACATGCCGGTTCGGCTTCGCTGGTGATGTCGACCAGTCACTCTTCCTCGTCGACGATGGGCAGCCGATGGATCTGGTAGTCCTCCATCGCCTCCGGCACCAGCTTGATGTCCGTGCCCGCGGTCGCCGAACGGTTCTCCGCTGGGAACGCTCTTTCCTCGGCGCGTTCCCCGGTGGTCGTCTTCTCGGGGTGGCCATCCGTGGACGCCCCCCCGGCATCGCGTCGCCTCCTGGACGTCCTGAGCCTGTACTCCATCTTTATGCCGGTCGCCCCGACCCGCATCCGAGGCGCGGCCGGAGCGCGTCTCGGATGCGGTGTGCATCGCCGCCAGAACAACAGGCAGCGGTGATCCGGGTGCCGATTCTGCGCCCTGAGCAGACCGGGGCATGACACCGGCTGCCGCGACGCCACAGACGTGCCGGACCGGGTTCCGCTCCCCGGCCAGAACGGGAGACCGCACCGTATGGGCTGTTGCGCCGTCACCTGGGCAGGTGGTGCCTCGCTGCGCTCCGTCCCTCCGGGTACACCATGGAGGGAGGTGCGCGGCGATCGGTGCGACGAGCCGACGGGAGCCCGGGGATGGCGCGTGGACGGCTGCAGATCTACCTGGGGGCAGCCCCGGGTGTGGGGAAGACGTACACCATGCTCGAAGAGGGCCAGCGTCTGCGTGCCGCCGGAGCCGACGTGGTCGCGGGTTTCATCGAGCCGCACGGTCGGCGGCCGACCGCTGCCGTGGCCGAGGGTCTGGAGACGGTGCCGCGGCGCGCGGTATCCCACCGAGGAGCGGCGTCACCGAGATGGACCTCGACGCGGTGTTGGCCCGCCGCCCGCAGGTCGCGCTGGTGGACGAGCTCGCCCACACCAATACCCCCGGCAGGGGAACTCGCAACGCCAAGCGGTGGCAGGACGTGGAGGAGCTGCTGGGGGCGGGGATCGATGTCATCACCACACTCAACGTCCAGCACCTGGAGTCCCTGAACGATGTCGTCCGGCAGATCACGGGGGTGCTCCAGCGCGAGACGCTGCCAGACGAAGTGGCCCGCCGAGCCGATCAGATCGAGCTGGTCGATCTGCCGCCGGAGGTGCTGCGCCGCCGCTTGGCGCACGGCGACATCTACCCGCCGGATCGGATCGAGGCGGCTCTCACCCACTACTTCCGGGTGGGCAATCTCATCGCGCTGCGCGAGCTGGCGCTGTTGTGGCTCGCCGACCGGGTGGAGGAGGGACTGCAGCGCTACCGCGCGGAGCACGGCATCGCCATCCCCTGGGAGACCCGTGAGCGGATCATGGTGGGGCTGACCGGCGGTCCGGAAGGCGAGACACTGATCCGCCGCGCTGCCCGGATCGCCGCGCGTACTCCGGGCAGCGAACTGCTGGCGCTCCACGTCGTACCGACCGACGGGCTCACCCACGCCGATCCGACGGCCCTCGCAGCCCAGCGCACCCTGGTGGAGTCCCTGGGCGGGACCTACCACCAGACGACGGGCGAGTCGGCGGTCGGGGCACTGCTGCAGTTCGCCCGGGCCGAGAACGTCACCCAGATCGTGCTCGGCGCCAGCCGCCGTGGCCGACTGTCACTGCTGCTGGACGCCGGGGTGGGACATCGCACGATCCTCGGCTCGGGCCCCATCGACGTCCATGTGGTCACCCACGAGGCGGCCGCCAGCTCCGCCCTCACGACGCGGCGGCCACGCCCCGGCCATGGCACCGGGCCACGCCGCTTGTGGTCGGCGACGGTGGGTGCCGCACTGTTCCTGCCGGTTCTGACCCTGCTCCTGGCCGCGCCCGCCCCACGGCTCACCCTGTCCGGGGTGCTGGTGGTCTACCTGCTCGCCGCCGTGGGCGTCGCCCTGGCCGGCGGGCTGGTTCCCGCATTGGGCGCGGCCCTCGCGGCGGCGCTGCTCGCCGACTACTACTTCGTCGCGCCCGTCCACTCACTGCGGGTCGAGCACGGCGGCGACATCCTCGCGCTGGCGGGCTTCGTCATCGCCGCCACCGTGGTGGGAGGGGCCGCCGACGCAGCCGCCCGGCGCACCCGGCAGGCCGTACACGCGACATGGGAGGCGCGGGTGCTGAGCCGGCTGGCGACCGCCATGATGCACGGCCAGGACCTGCCCAGCCTTGTCGAACAGGTACGGGAGAGTTTTGGCCTGACCGCCGTCAGCCTGCTCGAACGCGCTCCCGAGGCAACACCGGCACCACGCTGGTACGTGGTCGCCAGCGCCGGTGCGCACCCGCCGGAGCAGCCGTACGCAGCCGATGTCGAAAGTCCGGTCGGCGACACCCTCACGCTGGCGGCCCGTGGCGTCCTGGCCACCGACGACCAGCGGGTTCTGAGCGTGTGCGCGGCCCAACTCGGCATGGCCTACCTGCACGGCAAGCTCGCCCGGCATGCCGCCGAGACGGACACCTTCACCGCCGCCGAACGCACCCGCGCCTCCCTCATCCGAGCAGCTGATCGCGACCTGCGGGAACGGCTGCGCGAGGCGGAACAAGCCCTCGCCCGCCAGGACACGGATGCGGCTTGGGCGGCGGTCCGGCGCGCTGCCCAGGTCGTCACCGACCTCGCCGACCTCGACCGGCTCCAGGGCGGGGCCCTCGACCTCTACCTGCGCCCCGTCGGCCTGGACGAGGTGCTGACCGCGGTGCTGGACGACCTGGGCCCCGGTGGCCGCACCATCCAGGTCCGACTACCGGAGCAGGAGCCCGACGTGATCGCCGATGGCGCCCAGCTCACCCGGGTCCTGACAGCCCTCGCGGCCGACGCCCTATGCCACAGCCCAGCCGGGCAGCCCCCGACACTGACCGCCGAAGCCTTCGACGGCAGGCTTCGTATCCGCCTCACCAGCGGCCCCGACGGCGCCCCGCGCGCCGACAGCCTGACGCTGCGACTCTCCCAAGACCTCACCGAGGCGATGGGCGGCACGCTCGAACCCACGTACGACGATGGGTGGTTGCTCTCAGTGACGCTCACTCTTCCTGCCGCCTCCACACAGGCCTGACCTCACCCGACCTCACCCCGGGCACAGCCCGAGCCCGAGGGTAGCCTCCCTCGCCGCGCCGATCAGTACGAATTGGCTGGTTTTCTGGAACGGCCCACAGGCGGAGCGGAAAGTCGGGGGTGGTCGCCGCTCGGTAAGGGCTGTCCCGTAATCCATGGTGGATCAGCGTGCGTGAACTCCTGTTGGGCCTGAGGATTCCCCGTACCTACCTGCTGCCGGAGGCCGACGGGCCGCTCCCCGGCGCCGACGCGCTCACCGAGGCGGGGGGTGGCCGTGGCGCCGATCCCGGCCTGCGGACACAACATCATGCTGGAGAACGCGGACGCCTTCACCCGCGCCACCGCGGACGCGCTCGCGCGCCGAGGCCGAGGACGACGAGGCTGTGGGCGGCGGCAGCCCGTGACGCGGCAACAGCCGCACGAGTTCTTCGCGCGTGATCACGAAGTGGGGTCCGTGCGGTCTTGTCTCCCACAGATGCATCTCATGCACGGTGATCAGCTGCTTGAACCGCGGGTACGGTCCGTTCGATCGAGGTCGCAATCCCGCCCGGCCAAGAGGACAATCCGACGTCATAGCCAACGACGTTGCGCCGAACGAGTGACGGGCCGGATGCTCAAGGATTCAAGATCTGCGTCCGCAGACCCTCTCCGACCTGACCACCGGCATGAAGGGTGAGGCGTTCGCCTACGCCTCCTACAGCCTCTTCGCCGCCGAAGCCGACCGCCAGGCCCGCCCGGCTGTCGGCAAGCTCTACCGCAGTACAGCGCGCACCGAGCTGAACGAGCACCTGCGCGAGGCTGCCACCCTGACCGGCACCATCGGATCGGACGCCGCAAACTTGCGCCAGGCCATCAACGGCGAGACCTACGAGCACCAGGTCATGTACCGCGGCTTCGCCGACCAGGCCCGCAAGGACGGCGACCCGGAGGCCGCCAAACTGTTCACCGAGATCGCCTCGGACGAAGGCCGCCACCGTAATGCCTACCGCGCCGCGCTCACGGTCGTGACCACCGGCCGCGGCTCCATCCCTGCGCCGCCGAAAGCCGACACAGTGCCGGTACCGGCTGGGCTGCCGAAGGTGAAGACCGCCCGCACCATGGCCAACCTCGACACCGCGATGCACGGTGAGGCACTCGCCCACGCCAAGTACATGCTCTTCGCGACCCGCGCGCGGCAGACCGGAAACCCGGCGCTGGCCCGCCTGTTCGAGGGCACCGCCGGGGTCGAGCTGCACGAGCACTTCGCCGGCGAGGCGGCCCTGGCCGGACTGGTCCGCACCACGAAGACGAACCTGCGCAAGGCCATCACCGGGGAGCGCAACGAAGCGACCAGTCTGTACCGGGGTTCGCCAAGCGGGCCGCATCCGTCGGCGACACCGGTGCCGCCCGCTACTTCCGCGACACCGCCGCCGATGAGGCCAGGCACGCAACGGTCTTCCAGCAGGCACTCAACCAGCTGCACTGACTCCTCGATGAGCCGCGGGACCGGCCGGAAGCACGGCAAGAACATCCGGCCGGTCAACGGGGCATGGGGGCGGGTGACGGCCTGTTTCCACATCAGCCGGTCACCGGAGAGGACGGCATCGGTAAGCAGTGCATCCTGGTTTGCCCCGTGAGCGGTTCCGGTCAGGGTCCCGTCCCGATCGGCGGCGATCGGCGTGCTCCCACGAACAAGCCCGAGGGACCCCATGGCCAGCCTGGTGTGTCAATCAAGGGCGTTGGTGCCGTACGCTCCTCGTGTCATTCATGGGGAACGACTGCGACAGGGCAGCGCGCATGATGAACGGCGGCCTGGACCACGGCGCCGAGACGTGGCGCCAGGGCGGCGCGGCGCCGACGTCGGCCGACGACCAGCAGGTCAGCACCGTCGGCTGCTCGTACCACAGCCTTGGCCGGGCTGACGAGTACGGCGCTGTCGGTCACCTCCACCAGTGGGAATCTGTCACGCCAGGGTCGGAGAGTCCGGCTGAGGAGTTTCTGTGCGTCCCTGGCGATTCCCTCCGTCACCTCGTGATCCACACCCCAGGGCGCGTATGCGTCCACGGGCAGACTCCGGCCGTGGACGACTCGGAGAGTCACACCACGCGCTGCGGCGGCCTTGAAAGCGAACTCGAGCAAGTCGTCGCAGGGGCCGTGCAGCTTCAGCCCCACCACCACGTCGCGTCGCATGGTGCGCGCGGGCCGCCGACCTTCTTCGCTCGTTTCAGCCCGTACCAGGACCACGGGACGCTCGGCCCGCGCCACGACGGACAGGCTGATGTCCCCGAGGAAGTAACTCTCGACGGACAGCAGCCCTCGCGAACCGAGCACGGTCATCTCGGACTCTGCTGCCGCTCTCACGAGCGCGCTCTCCGCGTCGTCGGCGACCAGGCTGCCGACGACGGAGAGGCCCGGGTGATGTGCCTGGATCTCCGCCCGCGCGTTGCGCAAGATCCGCCTCGCCCAGTAGTTCTGGTCCATCTCAGCGGGAATACGGGTAGGTTCCGGCACCAGAAGAGGCCAGGCATGGAGCAGGCGCAGCGTGAGCCTGCGCCGTCCGGCTTCGTCGGCGGCCCAGCGGGCGGCGGCCAGGCTCTCGGGCGATCCGTCGAGGCCGACGGTGACGACTGGCTCCATGAGACTGCCTCCGTTCCGCGAGAAGCCGAACGACGGTGCGCGAGCTGCCCTTTCCGCAAGGCTGTCACACCCTGCGCCAGGTCGCAGGGTGTGAACAGGTGGCATCAGGGGTGATCAACGGGCCTCATGGGGCCAGGGAGAAGTAGTTCTCCTCCTCCTGAGAGAAGTGCAGTCGCAGAACGGTATGCAGTCCGTAGAGACAAGAACGCAGGTCGTCGAGTTGATCGGTGTCCAGGCTGCCGCGGGATCGGGCCAGGTGCAGATGGGTGGCGATGCGGCGGGAGAGGCGTTCGATCTCGGTATGGGCGCGGCTCATGGTGGCGGTGGCCTCGGGGCCGCCGAGCGTGGGGGCGAGCGCGGGGTAGAGCTGGTGCTCCTCGGCGTGCTCGTGGGGCAGGAGCCGTTGGGTCAGCAGCCGGTGGGTTTCCTCGACGGCTTCCATGGCCTCGGGGCCCGGGGTGTCGGAGAGCCGGTCTGCGGCGGCGCGTACCGCTTCGAGGACGTCCTGCAGATCGTCGTGCTCGGCGGCGAAGCGGCGGATGAGCGCTTCGGCGGTGGGAGTGAGCGCCGGACGTATCTCGCGGTCGACGCGCAGCGCCCGCAGGGCGTTGAGGATGACTGCGACGTCGATGCCCTCCTGGAGCAGGGCGCCGGCGGCGGGCGGGAGGAGACCAACAGCAGCGGCGGCCATGGCCGCCAGCGACATCAGCATGCCGCCCAGCGCGCTCTGCACCGCGATGTGCCGGGCGCGTTTGGCGATGACCACCGCATCGGCGAGGCGGTCCACGCGGTCTGTGGTCAGGACGATGTCGGCGGCTTCTGAGGAGGCGGTGGAACCATGGGCCCCCATGGCCACCCCTACATCCGCCGCGGCGAGGGCGGGGGCGTCGTTGACGCCGTCACCGACCATGACGGTGACGGCGCGGTCACGCTCGACGCGAACCGCAGCGACCTTGTCCGCGGGGGCGAGTTCGGCCCGAACACCGTCGAGGCCGAGGACCGCAGCCACCTCATGGGCGGGTTCGGCGCGGTCACCCGTGAGCATCATGATCCGCTCGATCCCCGCCGTGCGCAGGTGGCGTAGGGTTCTGGGGGCGTCCGTGCGGATCGGGTCACGCAGAAGGACCGCGCCCGCCAGATGCCCATCGACGGTCAGCCAGGCGACGGCCGCGCCGTCGAGCAGCGCACGGTTGTCCGCCGCCCGGGCCCAGGACGACATGGCGTCCGAGGCGCCGATCCGGCCGACGGACACCCGGTGCCCGTCCACGATGCCTGCGGCTCCCCGGCCAGGCTCCTCGGTGACGTTCGACGGCACCGACAGATCCAGCCCCCGTTCCCGAGCCCCGTCGACGATGGCGCGGGCCAGCACGTGCGGCGAGTACTGGTCGACCGACGCCGCCACGCGCAGCACCTGCGCCGGTTTCCACCCTGGTGCGGCGGCGACGTCGAGGACGCAAGGACGGCCGCCCGTAAGCGTGCCGGTCTTGTCCAGCAGCAGCGTACGGGCTCGGCCGAGGTTCTCCAGCGCGCCGCCGTCACGAATCACCACACCGAGATGGGACGCGCGGGACAGCCCGGAGACAATCGCCACCGGCGCGGCCAGCAGCAGCGGGCACGGCGTGGCGACCACCAGGACCGCGACCGCCCGTACCGGGGAACCGCTCAGGAGCCAGGCCAGGCCCGCCACCGCGAGCGACAAGGGAAGGAACCACGCCGCGTACCGGTCCGCCAGGCGGACCACGGGAGCGGATTCCGCGCCGGCTTGCCGCGCCAGCCTCACGATCCCGGCATAGGTACTGTCCTGCTCGGTGGCAGTGGCCCGCAGGTCGAAGGCGCCGCCCGCGTTGACCACACCGCTGCGCACCGCTTCCCCCTGCGCGTGCTCGGCCTGCAGCGGCTCCCCCGTGAGCACCGACTCGTCCAACACGGCGACGGCACTCTCCACACGGCCGTCGACGGGTACTACTTCTCCCGGGCCCACCACGAGCAGGTCACCGGCTCCCACCTCGGCAAGCGGCACCGTGCGCACCCCGGCGTCCGTGAGGCGCCGGGCTGTGCGCGGCGCACGTTCCAGAAGGGCCCGTACATCATGGGAGGCGCGCCGTTGAGCGGCGGCTTCGAGAGTGCGGCCGGTGGCCAGCATCAGGGCGATCAACGAACCGGCCAGGTACTCGCGCACGGCCAGGGTGCCGCCGAGGGCCAGAACGGCGATCAGGTCCACGCCCGCATGCCCCCGCCGCAACGCGGCCACGACCCACCCCACCGCCGGGACGACGGCGAACACGGTCCCCAGACCCCAGAACAGGTCCGCGAGGCTGCCCGCACCGGTGATCCAGGCCACGCCGCCAGCCGCCAGCGCAGCTGCCGTGACGCCGAGAAGAGCCGACCCCAGTCGCGCGGAAACGACGGCTGCCGACCCCGCTGCGGAGAAATGCTTCATGAGCACCCCATGCCGTCCATCCTCGGCCCGAACCCGGTTCATCACACCTCGATGCCGGGGCCATCCGGTCCGATGCGGTGCGTGAGACATGGCCACGTCCGGGGGCTGTCACCGGGCCCGGAAGCGCCAGAGCGCCGATGAGAGGCTTGAGCACCGGCTTCACCCAAACCGGAAGAGCTCTCCCTGACGTGGGTGTGGCGGCTCGGCAGCCCGGCGAGGCCGGGACGACACCGGCTTCCACGGCCGGAGCTCTTCCACGGCAGCGGTGCGTGGCCGCCCGGGGCACGTCCTCGTTGCGCTGACGTTGGGCGCTCCTGAGCTGCCCTATGATCCCCTCCGCGATCGGGCAGTGACGAGCGCGGCGACTATGTGCTCGACGCGTTCCGTTTCGGCCTCGCGCTGGGCTCATTCGGTCTTCTGCCCGCTGCCGACCTCGCTCACGAAGGCCCGGCTGTCGGTGGCCGCGGACGCTCACGGGATGACCGTACTTCCCGAACCACCTTGGAACGCGGCTTCTCCGCACGTGCAGAGTCGGCCCTCTGCCCGCCCCGCACGGCCGGGGTCACACGACCGAGGTCCGGCAGGGCCGCCCGGCAGGCCAACAGGGAAGCCGTCGTCTCTCAGCCGGCTGCTGCGTAAGCGGCTGCGACTGGCATCGGTCTGGGCCAGGTCCTCGGGGTCCTCGGGACTCGCACGTGAGCGACAAGCCGTCCTGGCCCGCGTACCCCATCCCCCACGGGCACGCGGAGTGCGCTCGGCACTTCAAGATCTAGCGCGCGAATCACCCATAAGCGACATGCGAGCTGTAACGGACAAACCACCTGCCTTAATCACGCGCCCCCTCCGCCCTACCGGCCCGAGCACACAGAAAAGCGGCAGGCCAGGGCCCTGCTGCATTCGTTCTTGCGCAGTACCCCGGACGTAGAAGCCCCTGAGCGACGCGCATCCGCTACGCTATCCCTGGTCAGCCGTTGGTAGACCGCACTGTCGGCCTGGGTATGGTCGCAGCGAGTGCCACGCCACGCCTGACCAGCGGGCTTGTACGCCTCGTTGAAGATCCACTCGCTGGGTTTTCCCCAAGGTTTCCTACAAGCCCCCGCCTTCGTAGCTCAGGGGATAGAGCACCGCTCTCCTAAAGCGGGTGTCGCAGGTTCGAATCCTGCCGGGGGCACAGACCGCGCAGCAGGTCAGAGCACATGAGAGGCCCTCCGTTCGTTCGAACGGGGGGCCTCTCGGCTGCTCAGAATCCACATGGAGTCCACATCCCCACGCGATCATGTTTCTCGCTCACCCGAAAGAGGGGGTGGGTGGGGCCCCTTGACCGCGTAAAGTACGGGGGCAGGAGGGGCAGGAGTGTCTCCCCACACGCGCCTGACACGCGCCTTCCACAACCTGCGAGTCCCCGGCGGGGAGGCCGGGGCCGCAGAGCAAGAAGACCCCCACCGCACAGATCGGTGGGGGTCTTCCGCGTTCCAAACGGTAGCCGCCCCGCACCCGAATACGGGTGCGGGGCGGGACGCCTGACCAAGTCGTGGCGTCATTCGGCGCAATCCGACGGACACGCGAACGTCGGTGCGCGAGTAGGAGCGAGGGTGATACCCCCGGGCAAGCAAGATCAACCATTTTGCGGTTGACCGTAAAGACAAACGATCTTGGTCCGGCGAACGTGGGCGAGTGCACCACCAGCCGATGCCTCCCGAGCGCGTCCTCGCCAGACGCCGGGCCATTGGCGATCACCTGCGCACCGCCCGACTGCACGCGAACCTCACCCAAGAAGCAGTCGCCCTACGAGCCGAAATCCGGATCGCGACCTACAGCGAGATCGAGCAGGGCCACCGAGCCGCGCTCATCGACACGCTGATCCGCATCGCCGACGCGATCGGGGTCCCGCTGGCCGACCTGGTCCGGGAGTAGGGCCCCGGCCGGCCGACGGGGGGCGGCCAGCCGGGGCGGATCAGGGGCGCCATACCGGCGCGAAGAACCGCAGAGGTGCGGCCTACTCTCAGGGCGGGCCGGTGCGGTGGCAGAGACAGGTGCACCATCGAGTCTCGATCGGCACCTCCCACTTCGGGGCCCCCGGCCGGCGGGTGACACCCGGCCCAGGGCACTCCGTGTGCTCGCCGATCCGGCACGCCGGTGCGAGGCTTTCCAGGGCGGCTGCCGCGGGCGCGGTCACGGCTTGTCGCCATACGGGCGGAGGCCGCGCTGCTCCCGGCACGGAGCGCACGCATACCGGGCATGGCCTGGGCCCGAGCCCTGCTCAACGATGTCGACCAGCACCGCGGTGCCGGACGGTCCGCGGTGCCAGTCGCACCAGTCGGCCGTCTCAGTCGCTGCCCTATCTCTCACCGCTTCCTCCGCCTATTCGGGTGCGGGTGTCTGCGCATCTCCACGTTGCAGTCCGCCACCCGCGATGCGTCGCCTGCCCCCTGGGCCGCCGCCCGCTGGTTGGCCAGGGCGGAGCAGACATCGCACCCCTCGACCGGGTCGGGCTCCGCGGGCAGGTCGCGGTGGGGCAGCTCGATCACTGGCCCTTGCCAAGTACGTCGCGTCATTGGCATGTCGGCCGCCGGGGCGAGCACCCGCACGAGACGATCGGCCAGCGCCGTGTCTGCCCGGGCAAGACGACAACTCCGGCCGGTGCGAGCCGCCGAGTAACGGCGCCGCAGTGCCAGCAGGCGGCGCCGTGGAGCCGAGCAATACTCACTTGCCCTGCTGCGAGCACAGGTGTGGTCATGTCCCCTCCTCTACCTGTGTGGTGCGGACAGGTAGAGGGTGGCTTCTGGGAAGGGGCGCAACTGCTACTGCTTGTAGCAGTCGGTCAGACGGCGCCGATCCAGTGCGCAAAGTGCGACAGGGACTCGGCGTCGGCGCGGTGGAACCGCCGGAGACTGCTGGCGACTTCGCGCGCCCACGGGTGCTCGCGGGTGTGCTGTGGGGCCGCTGCGCGAGCGACCTTGAGACTTTCGAACGCGTCGGCCTGGAGCCCGGACCAGTCCTGGGCGCGGGCCAGCTCGATGTAGAAGCCGGAGCGGCGCTCGGCCGGGAGACCGGCGGGCGGCTTCCACTCCGTGGCCACGCGCAGCGCACGGTCGACATGGTCCGGCCCGAGACTGACGGCGACGGACACCTCATGAATGCGGACCGAGTCCGGGCCGAAGGTGGTGCCCAGGTAGACGCCCTCACGCGCGACCTGGTCGCCAAGCCGCCGGGCGTGCGTCAGATGGGTGTCGGCACCGTCCACGTCGCCACCCCGGCCAGCGATCACGGCCGCCCGCATGTGGAGGGCGCCGCGCGCAGCTGCGGCCGAGCGGGACGACGGCGCCGGGGCCGCATCGAGGGCCTGCTCCAGCGCGGCGAGCCCGGCGGCATGGGCGCGGGCGGCGAAGAAAACTTCGGTCCGGACGTATGCCGTGGCGGCCTGGACGAGGGGGTCGGCGGTTCGATCGGCTGCCCACCGCATCAGGTCGATCAGCCGGGCGGAGAGGTCGTGCGCCCTGTACTTGAAGGCGATCGCGTCAGCGGCGCGCGCGGCCGCGACCAGCATCCGGGCCGCTGTCTGCTGCTCGGCGGCCCGTGCGGTGTGGACGTGCCTGATGATGTCGCGCAGCAGGGCGGGGATCTCCGCAGCGATCCGGCCGTACTGCGCCCCGAGCCGCCAGGCAACCACCTCGTCGACCGCGGCGGCCAGTTCGGCCGGGTCTCGGGCAGGGGGCCCCTGCGGGATGTCGTACCCGGCGATCACCGCAGACAGTGCGGGCAGCGCCTGGTGTACGCGCCGCTCGGTGCCGACGTATCCCGTGCGCAGCTGCGTGGCGTCCACCTCAAGCGCGGCAGCGATCGCTTCGAGTACCTCATCGCTGGGGCGCCGCGCCCCGCGCTCGACAGCGCGAACGGTGGCGTAGGAGACGTGTGCTGCTGAGGCGAGGCCGGTCTGGGTGAGGCGGCGCGCGCGGCGGCGGGCGGCGATGCGCTCACCGACCTCGCGCGGGGAGTCGGTGGACATGACCCGACCGTACCCGGACCGTCACTCTACGAGTGCGGGATCGGTCTACTCGTTGACGATCGTGGTCAAGTCCGTGAGCGAGTCGATCACCCAGTCCGCGGCCTCCTGCACCTGCGGGTCATCTGCCCAGAGGTGCCCCCACGGCCCGCGGCGAAGATGCGCCGTGCGTAGCCCGGCCGCGCGGGCGGGGAAGGTGTCGTTCATGGGGTGGTCACCGACGTAGAGGGTTTCCCACGCCAGGGCCCCGGAAGCGTCGAGGACCCGGGCGAAGAACTCGGGCGACGGCTTGGCGCACCCCCATTCTCCGGAGGTGGCGATGAAGTCAGCCGGCAGGTCCAGGCCGCGGAGCAGGGCTCCGGCCTTCACGGTTTGGTTGCCCGCGATGACGACCCGTACGCCAAGGCGCTGCAGCGCGGCGAGCGCGGGACGCACGTCGTCGTACAGGTCGGTGTCGTCGAGGTGCTCGCCGCGGCCAGCAGCCTCCCGCGCGGCGTACTCGGCCGCGATGTCGATGCCCGGCCTCAGGAGGTGGAGGGCTTCGGCGTTGTCGAGACCCTGGGCGGTGACGGCACCGACGAGCGCTGACACGGTATGTCTCGGGACATCCAGCCAGTCGGCCCAGGAAGCCCAGTAGCGGTCGTCGCAGGTGAGGGTCTCGCCGATGTCGAACACGATCGTTTTCATCAGGATGAGCCTACGAGGTACAGGTAGAGGGCCGACACTGGCGACCGCTCAGCCTGGGAGGCGAGGCGTGGTCGTACGATCCGAGCGTGGCAATCGAGCTTCCTGACGAACTGATCGCACTCGAAGAAGCGGCGTGGGCCGAGCAGCAGGAGCACCGCCTGACGGTCGAGACCGCGCAGGCGGTGCAAACGGCGATCACCGCCCACGCCGAGGCGACGGGGCAGTCCCGGTACGAGGTCGAGGCCGCGCTGAAGCGGCTCGTACGGCACCCGGATGAGGACGGCGGCTGAGCCCGGACGCACGGAACCGCCCCCTCCCGCTGCGTGGGGGCGGCGCCGTCGAGGCTAGAAAACACAAAGCGCCCCCCAGCTGATCGCTGGAGGGCGCCCCTCAGCGCTCGATCACACCACAAACCGTCACGAAACTGGCGTCGGTGTTAGCGGCACCGATACCGACGGCTTGCGTCTGGCCCCGGAGCAAGGGGCCAAACCCCGGGAACGAACGATGCGCCGTAGAAGTCTCTGCGACCCACCCCCGTGCCGGGAGCTGTGCCAGCTTAGCTCACCGTCAAGCTGGAGGGCCCGGGCTACGTAGGCAGTTGGTCGTAGGTGTATGGAGAGCTGGTCGCGGGCGCATCTGTATCGACAGGGTCATCGCCGCCAAACATTCACCTTCTCCGTCGACAGCAGCGGAGCGCCGTCCGGGCCTTTCATGTGCGCGGGCACCCACGTCTGCCGGCGCAGCGACCGCCCCGGCCCGTGCGCCTGGTTCCGCCAGTGCCCGGAGACGATCCACCGGTTCCGGTACGTGCGCTGGTCCGTGCCCGCATCCGGATCACGGTCTTGCGGGGTGTACTGGCGGCGCAGGTCCACGGTCGTCACCTCAGGCATGGGAAGGCCATCACGGGCGTAGGCCCTGACGGTGGGCTTGTCCGCCCGCTCCCGCGTCCGGTCGATCAGCTGGGGTTGCTGCATCAACAGCCACGCTGCCGCCAGGGCCGCGACGACCGGTTGCGGGAGCTGCGGGTCGACTTCGGCCAGGGACACCGGCTCGCTCGTGACGGGAAGGGTTGCCGCGCAGACCGGAATCAGCGGCGGGACCTCATCCTCCGCAACCTCGTACCGGCCGATCCGGGCGACCTCGGCAGCAAGCCGGTTCCGGGACATCAACAACCAGAGCAGCAACCCGCCCTCGAACGGTCCCCACGCACATGCCTCGACCGGGATCCGTACCCCGTTGGCGTCGACGTGTCCGACGCCCTCGTCCCAGTACAGCAGCCCGCACGGCGACGGCCGGTCCGCCGTCGCCCACCGCGCGGCTGCCAGCTGTTCACCGGAGTGCATGGCCAGGGCCGTCATGTCCTGCCCGACCCAGAAAAGGTCAGCGACCTCCAGGTGGGATGCCAGAGCGTCCAGCCCCGGCGCCGTTCCGGAGTTCGTTTTGGCCCGCAGAGGCGATTCCGGGTCGTGGAGGTGGCGCAGCGTCTGACGTCGCAACCGAGGAAGCTGCGTGGGCCGGACCGTCACGCCGTGGTCCTCTCGGTGCGGTTGCCCTTCCCGGGGCGCTTGGCCAGGGCCTCCCGAACCTCGCCGGCGCGGAAGTAGGACTGCAGGCGTCCCGACTCCGGGTTCGGTCCGTAGTAAAAGGCTTTCACACCGAGGCGGGACATGGTGCGGGAGGCGGCCTTGGTCGGCTCCTTCGCCGTGGACTTCAGCTCGTCACGGGCGATGTCCTCCAGCGTCAGCGGGTCGTGCCACTCGACAATCTGGGCGAGGTCGATGTCCTCGACACACGCGGCGATGTCAAGGCGGCCGTCCTCATCGACCGGGTAACCGTCGAACTCGCCGCCGTCCGGGTACGCGGGCCCGATGAACTCCTCACCGCACAGGGACACGCCCGCGGGCAGCGCTCCCTCGATCGCGTCCCGGTACGCCTTCGTGATCTCGGCCAAGGCGCCGGATACCTCCAGGAGTTCCCGCCAGTCGGCGTCGCCGCCGCCGATGTAGTCGAGGACATCAGCATCGGGGCCGGTGCTGAAGGTGTTGATGCGGTTGCTCCAGGTGCCGTAGCTGGTCGTCGTGGTCATGAGGACGGTTTCTCCTTCGGGAGGTGATGAGGGTTTGTCAGAGGGCGGCGATTGCGGTGCGGACCGCGGTGAAGATGCGGTCGGCGATGGCGTCGCGGGTGAGGGAGCGCGGGTTACCCCAGCCCCACTTGATGTGGACGCGTCCGTCGGCGGCGTCGAAGTAGACCTTGTCGACGGCGGTGGCGAGGCGACCCCCCTCGGCGTTGGAGACCTTGTCTCCGTCGAGGCTGGCGTAGCTGATGCTGCCGGACTTGTAGTGGTCCAGCTCCAGGCCGGGGACGGCCTGGAAGCCGTTGAGGTAGACGCGGTCCATGCCGTTCTTCTGCCAGCGCTGGCCGCCGATGGCGGTCATCGTGTCGATGGTGAACGCGATCAGCTTCTTGGCAGGCTTCTTCATGGCACCGATGGCGATGCGGCGGGCAAGGGAGGCGGTGTCGATGACCCACCGGCCGGCGACCTTGGTCGCGGCAACGACGCCGTTGCGGGCCCAGCCGCGGATGGTGGCGACGGTGACCTTGGCGGTAGCGGCGGCGGTGGCGGTGTTCATCGGGTTCCCCTTCTCCCTTGGCGACGACTCCATAATGCCGTACGTACGGCATTATGGCAAGGGGGTCACAGAAAACACGAAACCGCCCCCTGCTCCGGCCGAAGCCAGGCAGGGGGCGGAATGTTCTGGGGGCTGATCTACTGGGCAGCCTGCCACAGAGCCACGGCGAGACCGACCACGCTGACCAGCGCGGCAAGGGACGGCAACGGCCACCGGGCGCGCTCCAGAGACGCCACCCGCTCCTCCAACGCGGCGACGTCCGACTCCATCTGCTCCGTCCGCTGGAGCGCCAGGTCCAACCGGCCGTTCAGCGCAGCAAACCCTGTCCGGATCTCGCCGCGCATCTCCGCAAGTTCGACCGCTACCCGGTCGCCGCTCTGAGGCGTCATCGACGATCCCTCACGGTCTCGGTGAGCCCTGGACCGTCGCCAGTCCCGGACGCACTGATCGCGGTCAGCACCGCCAGCAGCGCCGCGCCCCCGGCGAGCGCGAACGCCTGGCCCCAGTCCGCGTCCAGGACATCCGCCGCAGTGAGCCCCACGGCAGCGAGGAGAGTCTGCGCGGCCGTCCGTACGGCGCGCTCAGCGGTGGCTACCCAGAACGCCCCGCTGAACACGGACGCCATCACCCCTCCCTCGTGGCCAGCACCTTGTCGATCCGCCGCACCCGGGTCACCAGGTCATTGAAGACCGACCGGCCCGACCAGTAGTGCTGCGGCGACTTGGGGTCGTCGCTGTAGTCCGCGGCATCGGCCGGCGCGTCGAACCGGTCGGCGGCCAGGATCCGTTCGACGACCGCGTCCGCGATCCGCTTCACGTCAGCGTCGGTCAGGGCCATGGGGTCCTCCTCGTTCGGGTTCCAGCTCGCCGGGTGCTTGAGGCGCTCGGCCACGTCGGTGCGCAGCTGCTGCATGGTGAAGCCGCGGGGGTCGACCTTGTCCGACGACCACTCCAGGTGGCCGATCACAGACTTCGCCGACCAGCCGTGCGCCCGGCACAACGCGGCCTGGACGCGGACGATCGCGTCGTACTGCGCCCCGGGCCAGGGGTCCTTGCCGTCGCCAAGGTTCTCGCACTCCCAGCCGTAGAACCGCGCGTTGCCGTCGGTCCCGTTCGCGTTGCCCTTCGAGGGCTTCGACGGCGCCGCACCGTACGACTCGGCAATCACCTGCTCCAGGACCCGCGAGTCACCGCCCCCCGCGTGGTTCGTCCGGCCCCAACCGACCATGTGCACCCGGCCGTCCTTCGCGATCATCCCGTGGCAGAGCGGACCGGGCAGCGACGAGTACCCGTCACGGACCATGGCCACAGTGGACGCGGTGCCCTTCGTCACCGTGTGATGCACGATCGACCCGTTGACGGGGCCCCACGCACCCTTCGAATTTCGGTTGTGCGTACGCCAGTTGCCGACCTCGACGACACGGACGCCCTCAGCACGCAGCGCGGATATGACCTGCGCCGCACTCAAAGGTGTTGCCATTGATCTTCCTTACCCTGCGGAATAAGAGACGTTGCGGAACTTGCCGACGAATCCGTTCGCCGAGCCGTTCACCGACTCGACCTTCTCCGCCCAGAAATACGGGCCACGCCACGTCGAATCCGCAGCCGTCACAGTGTGCCTGGCCCCTGTTCCCAGCGTCCGCGTGAACGTGATCTGATCCGCAGTGACGACCAACTCGTAGCTGTTCCACGCACCAGCCGCGACAGCAGGTGTCGCCCGCGTCGCCAGCACTGTGTACGTGCCATCAGCAGCGAAGACGCCGATCCCGATCTCACCGTTCTGCCGCTGAAACGCCCGGTAGCCATTCGGTTTCGCCGCCCTCATCCCGGACGGGTTCAAAACCGGGTCCCCCTGCGGCCACGAATACAAATCCGTGTCCGTCGGCGCCGCGAACAGCAACCCCATTCGCGCATTCGCCGCGCTCGCTGACGCCAGCGAAACCCACTGCATATCCACGCCGATGCGGTAAGCTGCCGGATTTGCCATCGGGCACTCCCACCCGCACAGCACCGATACCCGGTCACGGCCACCTCCCCACCCTGCTGGCAGCACCAGGCCCTGCTCGGCATCCTCCGTGCGGCCGCGCGCGGACGGGTTGGAAATCGTCTGCTGATCAGTCAGATAGGTCAGCTGCCCGGTCCCCATGCGGCGGTGCTCCCACGGGTCCAACTCCGACCGGTAATCCCGGCCACCCAGCCCGGCGACCGTTCCGGGGCCCCGGTAGTAGACGGGGTCGTACTGCAGAGCCCCGCGGATCCCCAGGGCGGAGACGCGGGTGTAGTCGGACTGCCGGCTTGTGCCGCGCATCAACACCTGGATCCCGGCGTTCTTGTACGCGGTGAACACCGAGTCCGCGTACCGGCTGTACAGGGCGATCCACTCCACGCCCGCGGCGGTCAGATCCGCCACCGGATACGGCAGTGCCGCCTCGCCCCACGTGGCCGGTCGCAGCGGCATCATGATCGCCGTGATCCCGCGGTTCTCCACGGTCGTCGCGTTCGGAAGCTCCCGCACACCGATCATGGACCAGGACTGCGCGCAGTGATCCAGCACCGCCTGCATCGGGCCCAGGATCGCCTCCGCCTCCGGCACCGTGGTTGCTGCCGGGTCCGTCGACGCGTCGAGCAGCGCCACGGCCTTCCCGTCGATCATCCGCATGAAGTCGGTGGTCAGCGGCTGGTAATACCGCTGGGCCAGCCACCCGTACCAGCCGCCCCGCCTGTCCTTCCGCTTTTCCAAGTCGACGTCGTCGTCGCCCCAGTTCCACGCCTGCGGATCGTCGACATCCCCGGCGTAGTTGTACGTCGAGCGGATCGTCGCCGACGACATCTCCCGCGCGTCCTGCGTGAGGTACAGCGACGACCGGCCGGCGCTCAGCCGGTGGTCTGCGTACTCGGTCACCACGCCGACGCCGTCGGAGGAGGTGCCGGCGTGGAAGTGGATGATGTCGACGCCTGCGGCGAGGCAGTAATCCACCTGGTACGGGGAGCTGTACGGGCCCATCGCCCCGGCAAGGTCGTGGGCGCCGACGATGTTGGGCGCGGCAGGCAGGGACTCGATCGGGCGCGCGCACACGTCCGGCACCGGTGTCTCCCCGCCGGGCGCGTACAGGCACCCATCAGCCCCAAACCGCAGCGAGTTGCCCGTGTCGCGGGACAAGCAGACCTGGAGTTTGTCGGTGCCCTTGTCGTAGGTCAGCCCGGCCCCGGCAATGTCTCCGAACAGCGAGTCCTTGTCGACGCCGAGCCGCCACGGCGCCGCCACCGAGCCGTTGCCATCCTTGGTGAGCGGTGCGTCAACCTCCAGCACGCAGCTGCACGTTCCGCCGCCGCACCCGCACCTACCAGCCATTGCCACCCTCCTCGAACTCGAACGGCACCAGGTGTTCCTGGCCCTCGTCGTCGATGACCTGCTCCATCCACCGGCCGCCCGACACCCGCATCGCCAGCCGTCCCGACGTCCCGCCGGACGATGTCACCGACCGGCCGATCGCCCGCTGGGCAGCCACCGCAGCCCGCAGGGGCCTCTGAGCCGCACGCTGCCCCGCCAGTGCCGTCATCCGCTCAGCTCCTCGTCAACGTCCGCGAGCGGGATCAGGGCGATCCCGACCGCCTCGCCGCCCTGGCCCCAGGACACTTCGACGTCGGACAGGAGGAATCCCTGCGCGAGCGGGGTGCACAGCTCGTCGGCCAGCAGATCGATCCTCACCCCAGGTACGAGCTGCCTGATCGTCACCGGGGCGTCCGGGGTCAGCTGCGCGTTATCCGGCACGTTGATCACGGTCGGGACCGGGTACCGTCCGGCGATCGCGTCGCGGGCGGCCTCCAGCAGGTCGCCCGCGGTCGCGTCCTCTTCCTGGATTCGGACGAGGATGTCGAGGCGCCCGTATGGGGTCTTGGTCTTCCCGGTGCCCACGGTCCGGCCGGAGGTGATGTCCTGTCCCTGCTGGCTGGTAGCCCACCCGTACGTGGCGCCCTGCGTGCCGTCCTTGATGACCTCGATGTCCCCGGCGAAATGGTCGAGCGTCAGCCTGGCGGCGGCGCGCGCCCCTGTCAGGCTTCGCCGCCCGCGCAGGACCAGTGACCGGCCGACGGTCGTCCAGGTCAGGCCGCGCTTTGTCCACTCGCGGAGGATGTCGCCGAGGTACTCGGTCCACACCGTCGTGTTGCTGGAGCCGTCCTTTTCGACCTTGATCGACGGCAGCCCGGCGTCGTTGCGGACGATGTACGGCAGGATGCCCGGGTAGTCCAGATCCGCGAGCTGGAATGCTCTCAGATTGAGACGGATGTGATTCGCCGCGATGTACGTGATCGGGCCCCGGCGCCGCCCCTCATTGTCCGCAGCAGCCGAGGTGTAGGTAACCCGGTAGGTGTTCACAAGGTGGTCGAACCAGCTGAAGACGTCGGCGGCCTCGATCACGATCGAGGCGCGGCGCATCACGATGCGCTGGATCGGCCCCTGCCACACCAACTCGCCATCGCGGTAGACCGTCAGCTCGTGGACCCACGGCGCCACGTCGCCGAGCAGCCCGCAGCAGTCTGCGGACACGTCGGCCGTCGCGATAGTCACCGACGCCTCGCTGATGTCGTTGATCGTCCGCGACCAGGACACCGCCGTCAGCGTGTCGAGCGACACGAACGGCTGGGCGCCGCCCCGCCAGTGCACCACCGCCGTGTACGACGCCGCACACCCCAGCTCGGTGTCCTGCTGCCCCACCGGGCCCGACGTGCCGCACCCACCCTCAGGCACGAACGTGACCGGCGCCGCCGCCTCCTCGTCCGTAGCCCCGGTCGTCCTGCTGATGACCAGCCGGTACACGATCGGCACACAGGCCGGCGGTGCCGGATCGAACCACGCCCCTGTCGCCGGGAGCGTGGCCCCCTGCCCGGCTGCCAGCACCTGGTCCATGCCGCCGACGGTGCGATAGACCGTCCACGCCTGCACGCTCGCCGTGTCCGCGACCGCAGTGGTGACCTGCACCCCGGGCTGCGGCTCGGCGACGATTTGAGCGGTGATCTCCAGGGCCTCCGGGATCACCGCGGTGATGGCGTAGAGGTTCATCAGCCGGGGCGCGGTGTCGCTGGTCGCGTACCCGAACACCAGGCGCGGCGTCACCCCGTCCCCAGCCCACACCCCGATGGACTCCGGCTCGCGGTAGGGCAGGTCGAGAAAGTGCCCGTCGTGCACACGGGCCACCACGGACCCGGTGCGGATGTCGATGGTCGTGAACCACGCGTTCCCGCCGCCGCCCGGCGGGTTGGTGTCGCTGTAGCCGGTGCCGTGGAACTGGTAGACGAAGTCCCCGAACAAACACCAGCCCTGGAAGTCCGGGTAGGAGGGGCGTGCGAACTCGTACAGCGGCTGGTCGAAGGTCTTCGCCCGCCAGTCGGACAGGGCGAATACCCGATATCGGGTGCCGGACCCGGTGCTGTAGGCGATACCGAACTGGTTGTTCGCCGCGTCCAGCGACGGGGTGATGCTCGTGGCGCCCGGGACCGGGTCGAAGACGTCGACCGACGGGTCGCCGACATCGATCACCCTGCCCGGCTGGAACGGCAGACGAGCGATCCGGCGCCCGTGCGCGTCCGTGCCGATCGGCTGCATCTGGGCGTCGTACGCCAGCCACAGGTACGGAGTGCCGGCCTCGTTCTCGACGCCGAGACCCGACCCGTGGTCGAAGGCCCGCACGTACATGACGCCCAGCAGGTTGCCGTCCACGTTGAGCTGGTTGATCGCCAGGTCCCCGCGGCTGTCCCGCGTACCCGTCGGCGGCGGACCAGACTCGCCCGGCAAGGTCACCCCGTTGGCGACGACCTGGGTGACGTAGACACGCTGCCCAACCGGGTCGTACGCGGCCTGCTGATGCACCCGAGTCTGGTCCAGCCGCACGCCGAGCATGACCGGCGCAGCCGGCGCGGTCAGATCGAAGCGGTCTCCCACGACGTCACCCCACATCCGATCGGGGCACGAGCAGCACCCGCGCCGTCGCGTCACCTGCGGTGTAGCTGGCGTCCGACCAGATCTCGATGCACAGCCCGGTCGGGCAGGAGAAGACCGGCCAGGTGAAGTGCTGGCCCCGCGGCCCGTACACGATCGGCATCGACGTCGCCGTGCCGAACGGGATCTGCTCGCACTCGACGACGCTGCGCTGCACCCGGCCGTCGATCCTCAGGTGCGACCCGGCCGGCAGGTAGGACAGGTTGATGTCCGTGCACACGTTGCACGGATCCGCGACGTCCTCGCAGGGGTTGCCCTGCGGGTTCGTCCAGAACCGTACGATCAGGCGCCGCATGTCCTGTGCGCCAGCCCGGACTTCGAGGACGGGCACCGTCTCCAGCCACGCCGACTGCGTCAGTGGCGACACCGATACCAGCGACCGGCGGAATGTGCCCAGGCCGCTCGGGTAGCACGGCGAGGTCGGCGCCGGCGGGCGAGGCGGTAGCGGCGGCTCCGGACACAGCGGATCCGTGGCGCACGGCGCCGCGGTGATGCACTGCTCATACACCTGATCCGGGTCTACCGGCCCGATCACGTCACCGGTGCCAAGCGGAACCCAGTCCGTCAGCGTCTCCAGCGGCTCGCGGTAGATCCACGGCTTCCCGGCCACGAGCGTGAAAGTGACCGTTGCGAGCACGGCCCCGGACCCGAGGTACTGGGTCTCGGTGACCTGCGGGCCGTCCAGGATGCCCACGTCGTACAGGTGCCGCAGCTCGCGGTCGCCGTCGACCGGGCAGCACGCGAACACGCACATCTCGTCCCCGGCGCAGCTCCCGCACGCGGATCCCTGGAGGGCGATCGACAGCCACTCCAGCCCGTACGACAGCGCGCACTCGTCGGTGGCGATCAGCAGGACCGTGTACGCGATCTCCCGGTGCTGGCGGCGCACCGGGCCGAGCGCGGCCCCGTCCCCGACGAGCGGTACCGGTTCGCGGGTGATCGGCGACGAGTTGAACCCGGCCACGCCGAGCCCGATGACGCCGAGGACGTTCGACGACTCCGGGACCGCCGGGTCGTACCACGGCGCCTCGTCCGTGACCGGGTCGACGTACGGCAAGTCCCCGACCGCGGCCGGGATGTCCGGGCACGGGTCGCACTGCACCGGCACCCCACGGGCCCGTGCGTACGTCGCCGCGCGCGCGGAGTTGATGATCTCGTTTCCGGCAAGTTCCAGGTAGTCGACGAGCACCCTTACACCCCCGCTGCTCGGGCGATCTGCCCCTGGAGGTGCTGCGCGAGCACCATGGGGTCGGACATGCGGCTGTTGATGTGCCAGTTGTTCGTGATCTGCGCCCCCGTGCCGCTGCGGGCCAGCACGTCCAGGAGGCCGGACTGCTCGACGAGTTCGGCGGCGCGGCGGGGACGGGTCAGGGGAATGACGACCTCGCGGCCGGCCTCGCCGATCAGGGCCGGGGTCGGCCCGTAGACGATCCCTCCGTTGGCGAAGGGGAGCAGGTCCCGGACGGCCGACGGTAGACCGCTCTTGATCTTGTTGACGATGGTCGAGCCCACGTTGCCGAGCGCCGATGCGATTCGGTTCGGGAGGCTGGTGAAGAGGTTGGCGATGCCGGAGATCAAGGACGAAACGGCGCTGGTGACCCGAGACTTCACGCTGTTGAAGATCCCCGCGATCCTCGATCCCAGCCCCGACAGGGCCGATGCGATCTTCCCTGGCAGCCCGGTGAAGAAGCCGGTGACCGAGCTGATGAGCCCAGTGACGATCGAGATCGCGCTGGACTTCACCGAGTTGAAGATGCTGACCACCCTGCCGGGCAATGCCGCCAGCGCGGATCCGATCCGGCCGGGCAGGGCGGTGAAGAAGCTCACCGATGAGCTGATGAAGCTGCTCACGGCCGAGGTGGCCGAGGTGAAGGCGTTGCTGAGAGCGGACATGATCGTCGAGCCCAGCGACGCCAGGGCAGAGCCGATCTTCCCCGGCAGCTCCGTGAAGGTCCAGATGATCGCAGCGATCCCGGTCAGGATCGCGATGCCGACCTGTGCGATGGCCGACGTGAAGAGGTCCACCAGCATGCCCGGCAACGCGGACAAGAAGCTCATGATCCTGCCCGGCAGAGCGGTAAAGAAGCCCACCACGGAGTCGATCCCTGACGAGACCCCGCTGGTGATGCTCGACCACAACCCGGAGAAGAACCCCGAGAGTGTGCTACCGAGGCTCGACAAGGCGCCGACGATCTGCGACGGCAGCCCGACAATGAAATTGATCGCCGAGGTCAGCCCTTGGGTCAGGCCAGTCAGCGCCGTCACGACGAGCGTGAGGATCGGGACGACGGTCTTGATGATCAGCCAGCTCGCGAATGCCGCCGCGATCTGCAGAATCGGTGCGGCGATCGCGACCAGCAGCGACACGATCGGCGCCAGCGCGGCGACCAACTCGGCGATCGGCGGCAGCAACGGCACCAGCGCCGCCACGATCGCGTTGAACGCCTCCACCAGCGGGGGAAGTACAGGCAGTAGCCCGGACACGATCTGCGTGACCAGCGGCACCAGCGCCGCCACCACCGTCGTCACCGCCTCACCGATGCTCGTCAGAAGCGGCGCCAGGGCCTGCGCCGCCGACCCGAGCGCCTCACCGAGGGCCGCCGCGACCTGCGACAGCATCGGAACCAGCGGCGACAACGCGGTCAGCAGATTCGAGACCAGCGTGACGATCGGGCCAAGGAGCGGCGTCACCACCTGCAGCGCCGCGCCGAGCACGGTCGCGAACAGGGTCCCGATCTGCACGATGATCGGGGCGAGGGTCGTCGCGAGCATCGTCACCAGCGGCGCCACCGCGGCCACCAGCTGACTGAATACCGGCAGGAGCGTCCCGGTCAGGATCGGGACCAGCTGTGTCAGAGCGGGCAGCAGAGCAGAGACCGCACCCCCGAGCGCCTGACCCAACTGAGCGGCCACAGGACCGAGCGCAGCGAACAACCCCTGGAACGCAGAGGTCAACCCGGGGATCAGGGGCATCAGCGTGCTGGCGATCGCGGACACGACCGGGCCGAGGGCAGCAGCCAGCGTCGACAACGCCCCACCCAGGACCGTCGAGAACAGCTGCGCGAGCTGGGTGATCAGCGGCAGCAGCGGCTGAATCAGGGACCGGACCGTACCGAGAATCTGAGTCAGCGCACCCAGGCCACCTCCGCCGCCAGCGGCCAGCGCGCCGAAAACGTCCCCGAGGATGCCGCCCACCTGCCCGACCAACGCCCCGAGTTGGCGGAAGGTGGCCAGGGCTCCCTGTACCCAGGCCACGGCCTGTCCGCCCTGTGCGGCCGACGAGAGGAACGCCCCGAACCGTGCGCCGAGGTCGCCGAGCGCCGCGCCGAGCTGCGACCCGACCGCCGCCGAGATCGCACCAGCGAGCTGAGTGAACCCTGCAACGACCGGGGCAATCGACGCGGCCAGGCCGCGGGTCGCACTGGTCGTGCCAGTCAGGATCTGTGAGACCGACCTGACGCCGGTCGCAGACCGCAAGAAGGCCCCGACCTGCGCGGCGGCCGACCCGAACTGCCCGGCAATTGCAGACAGCCCAGACTTGAGAGGGCCGCCCAGAGCCTGCGCTACACCAGTGATCTGGCCAGCCAGCGGCGCGAAGAACGCGTCCTGGACGGTGGACTTCAGCGCGTCGAACTGTGGCTTGAGTGCTTGGAGTTCGCGGGCCGCGGACTGGGCGGCGGGTGAGAGGCTCACCAGTGCCTGCTCGAACTTTTCGGCGTCGCCGCTCAGGGCTGCGCCGAACGCGTCGCCGACCCCAGACAACGCGATCTTCAGGGCCGATGTCGCGACAACCACACCGCCGATCACCGCAGGGAGCGCGGCCGTGATCCCGATCGCCGGTGCGAGCGACGCGACGAACGAAGAGATCCCAGCCGCGGCCGACAGGAAAGCCCCGCCCAGAGCGCCGATCCGCAGCAGCCCGGCCAGGGACGAGCCGAGCCGCCCGGCGATCCGACCGATCCCGCCCAGCGCGCGGGTGAAGCGGTTGGCGTCCGGCTCCACGTTGACCCGCAGAGTCGGTAGGTTGTGCGCGCGCAGCCGGGCGTCGAAGTCGTCCAGGTCCGGCTCGACCCGCACTCGTACCGGGTCGATACGGCGGAGCTGCCGCTGAAGGTCACGCTGGAACCTGCTGGTGTCCGGGACCACCCGGATCGCAATATCGCCCAGCGCCCGAAGGTCGCGCTGAAGCGTGCGCGCGAACCGGCTCACATCCGGGCTGACACGGACGCTCACGGAAACGGACCGCACCGCCCGCTGAAGGGCCGCCTGGAAGCGACTGGTGTCCGGGACCACGTCCACAGCCACCCGCAGCCGCCGCACAGCCCGGTCGATCTGCGCCCGGAAGCTGGCCATGTTCGGCTCGATACGAACCGACGCTGTCAGGCCGCGTGTCTCCCGCACGAGGCTGGCCTGGAAAGTCGAGGTGTCAGGGGTGACGCGGACCGAGACCGCCGCCAGACCCCGAAGCGCGCGCTGAAGATCAGCACGAAAGCCGGTGGTGTCGGGGTCCACCCGGACACTGGCGCTGATCCCGCGAAGGGCCCGCTGGATCCCGCGCGCGATCCGCCTGCCAGCCCGATCGCCCGTTCCGCGGATCGCGTTCTGGATCTGGTCGTCGAGCGCCTGCCCGGCATCGCGGCCGGCGCGGGCGAGATCTGCCCGGAGCTGAGCGGCATAGGCGGCGGTGTCCGACGTGATCTGGACGGAGGTACGGCCGACCTGCGGCATGGGCTGGCACCTCCGGGCACGGGACGAGCACCCGCACGGTCAGCGGGTGGTGTCCGGCCCAGTAGCCAGCGACGACAAGGACGAGCGTAGGGGCGGGTACACCCTGGCTACTCGTCGATGCCGTCGCTGGCCATGGCCGCGATCTGCCGGGCCTGCGCCTCCATCTCTGCCTCACTGAACCCGCGGGGGACGGCGGCCTGAGTGCGCCGCAGTTCCGGCGGCGGATCGAAGATGGCGCGCTCGGCCTTGAACAGGTCCTTCTCTTCCTGCACGCCGTCGCAGAGCCACGCCCACACCGAGGACACGATCCGGTGCCCCGAAGCGGTGTCGGGGTCGAGGCCGCGGCGGGCACACCACGCGGACCAGTCCCGCCACCGTTCCTGTGCCAGGCCGCACAGCCGCTGTGCAGCCCACCACTCCACGCCGTACAGCTCCGGGCACAGGCCGAGCATGATGCGGAAGACCGAGTGCCAGGTCATCGGGTCGTACGGGTCGCGGAGCCGGTCGATCACGTGGTCGTGGTCCGGGCCGACGAGCAGGCCGGGGAGGATCTGCGGCCACTGCCCGGCCGCGGCGATCCCGGCGAGGACCCGCCCATCGGGCACGTGGACCGTCAGGTCGTTGTCGTCGATGGTGATGGGCAGTGGCCCCGGCGAGGCGGGGCCGAACCTCACGACCGGGCGGTCCGGGCCGTTGTGGTCTTCTTCGCCGCGGTCCTCTTGGCCGCCGTCTTCTTCACGGCACGCCGCTGCTCACGGTTGCCGGTCGCCATCCCCATCTCCTCCTGGTACGCGGCAAGCTCCGGTTCGTAGTGCTCAGCCAACTTCGGCAGCAGGTTGCTGAACAGTTCTGTGACCGTCACCGGGTTCTGTGCAGACCGGGCCTTGATCAGGATGTCGTCGGTCGATGCCTCATCGAAGGTATGCAGCAGAGCGTTGCGAAGCTCCGCGAGCACCCCCGCAGCGTCCTCACGTTCAGCGACCTCCTGCATGTACGAGAGCTGGAGCTGAACGGACGACGGGTCGAAGCCGTGCGCGGTGTACCGGCTGCCGTCAGACAGCTCGACCGAGACGGGCTTCAGCGCGCTCGGGTCGAATCCGGACGGCTCGGACTTGATGACGAACTCGGTGGTCATGGTGTCCCCTTGTGGTGGCGGTTGATCGTCACGACCGTAGGGGTCAGTACCGCACGGACCCATCGACCGGCCCCGGCGCCACGTCCCGCAGCGCCCTGAGTAGGAACGGATTCGGGCGCTGTCCCTTCACCGAGCGGGCGAACGCGCGCGGCCCGCCGCGCGGCTGCCACGACAGCACCCGGGCCCGCACCGGACGAATCGGCTGCCCGGTCGGCCCGTAGATACCGGTGCCCTCGTGCACGTAGGCGGCGTACTCCAGATCCGAGTACACCTCACCCACCACCGTGCTGCCGCGCACGGCCACCGACTCGCGGATCGACGCGCGCAACGGCCCGTTGTCGACGGGGGCAAGGCGGCGCGCCTGATTCGCCGTGGCAGTCGTGACCTCGCCGACGACCTCGCGGACCAGCTCGACGATGGCCGCCTCGTCGATGTCCGTCGTCACGCGAACGCTCACTTCCGCCGCCTCTCCGCCGCTGCCTCGATCCGGGAGATCTCCACCTTCGCCCGCGCGAGCACCGCCGTCACCGCGACCACGCACCCGCCGAGGAGCACCCACACGAACGCTGTTGTCCCAGCCACTTCTACACCTCCACCGTGATCTGTACCGTTACACCCGCACAGCCGCCCTGCGGCCCCATCGGAGTCACCGGGCCCGGCCACACCTGCACATCCGTCAGTGCGTCGCAGCACGCCACAGCCTCCCGCAGCAGCCGGGTGTCGAGCACTAGCCCCCACGCGTCCGTCTCCCGCTGGTCGCACGTCGGTGCCGACTGCCCGTCCGGCGCGGTCGTGGCGACGCACCGGGCGACACCCAGCTCGATGACCGTCTGCATGCGCCACGTCTGGCAGCGGCGCCGCCGCTGATCCGTCACCACCGGGTCCTGCCGTACGACCCGCACCCACGCCTGCCCGTGGCCACCATCACAGTCGCAGCTACAGAAGTCCTGCGCGGGCGGCTGATTGCCCCAGACCAGGCAGCACGCGCACGCCGGGCGTCTGCCGGCCGCGAGCGTCGCGCACAGACACGCGGTAAGGCCAGACAGCACCGGCCCGAGCCGCGGGTCAGCATCCGGCGGGAGGAGAACGTCCGCAGGAGTCGTCACCGGGGCACCCCCGGTCGGTACCGGGCCGCCACCGGGGCGGGCGGCAGGTCCAAGCTGAACACGGCCCCGAACTGCCTCACCTGCTTGGGGTTGACGAGCTGTACCCACGCCCACACCTGTGGCATGTGCGCCTGCAGCGTCTCCGGCCACGACCCGGGAGGAACGATCTCGTACGCCACGCCCTCGCGGGTCACCGACTTCGTGCCGGTCGGCAGTGAGCACCCGCCCGCCGCGCCCGAGCACAGCTTGGCGATCTCGCAGGCGAGTTGCCCGACCGCCCGCCGCCCGGCCGCCGGTACCTCTAGGCCGCGCAGGTAGCGGACAGACAGGGTGCCCGGCTCGGTGTCCGGCAGCCGCAGATCCTGACACTCCGGCCAGCACTCATCCCCAGTACGGACGAGCCGCCCACCGGTCGCCGTCCGGTGCAGCACGTACCCGGACGGGTCGACGACCTGCCCGTCCTGCAGCACTTCGACCACGTCGTACACAGGCCCCGGCAGATCGATGACGCACAGCGGGACGCACGAGCAGCCCGACGGGCCGCAGCCGCACGGCCGGTTGTACCAACGGCCACCGTCCAACACGGGGCGCAGCAGACCGCCCCCGAAGGCGAGCGACGGCGACGGCTCGTCGCAGCCCTTCCGGCACGGCCGCAGTATCTCCTCGCACACCCCGTACCGGCCCGCCGTCAGCCGCCACAGCACGTCCGTGGCGATTTCCGCCGCAGCCTGCTGAGCCGGAGACCAGTCGGCCGGGTCCTCCGGCCAGCCAGGGCAGCACGACGTATCCAGCGGCCACGGACCGCACGGCCCGTCGAGTACCTCATCCGGCACGGCCGGCCTCCTCCGAGCAAGGCGGGGCCGCCGCGTGGGCGGCCCCGCTTCGGCTACTTCTTCCGGGCCGCCGCGCGCCGCCCGGCGCCGCCCGGCGTGAACGTGGTGCTGGCGGTCTTCGACGCGTCGCCCACGGACGTGGCCGTGATGGTCTGCTCCGTGGTCACCCCGGCGGCGTAGACGTGGCTGCCGGTCGTGGTGCCCGCCGCGATCTCCTCGGCCGCCGACCCGTCGCCCCAATTGACCGACACGGCACTGCCGGCCGGGAAGCCGGTCAGGGTGAGGGTGGCGGTGTGCCCGGTCGCGTCGCCCGCGTCCGCGACCGCAGTGACTGCCGGCGCGGGCGCCGGGGCGGTCGGGGTGAACGTCGCGGTCGTGGTCTGCGTGGTGTCCTGCTCCGACGTGACCGTAATCGTCTGCTCGGTCCCTTCGGTCCCTGCCGCGTAGGTGTGGGTGGCGGTGCCCGCGCCGCCCGTGGCGGCGAGGCCCGTCTGTGCGGCGCTGCCGTCACCCCAGGTGACCGAGACGCTGGTGGTGGCGGCCGGGAAGCCGGTCCACGCCAGGGCGGCGGTCATCGGGTCTGCGGCGTCCGGCGTCGCGGTTGCCGCTGGGACCGTGACGGGCGGGGCCGGGGTGAACGTCGCCGACGCGGTCTTCGTGGCGTCCGTGGCTGAGGTAGCGGTGATGGTCTGCGCGCCCTCGACACCGGCCGCGTAGGCGTGCGTCGCGGTCGTGGTCCTGGCAGGCAGCGTCTGCGCGGCGCTGCCATCGCCCCAGTTCACGTTCACCGTGCCATCGGCCGGGAACCCCACGAGGGTGATCGCGGCGGTCCGGCCGGTCGTGTCCGCCGAGTCCGGGGCCGCAGTGACCTCCGGGGTCTGCTCCGGAACCGCCGGGACGACGATCGCGGCCCGGGTGCGGTAGGTGTCGATGTCGCCCCGTCGCACCGTGACCGTGTACACAGAGGGAACCGAGTACTTGTGGATGTCGGCGACCGTGCCGTTCGAGCCGACTGCGATCTCTCTCGGAGCAGTGCCGTCGCCCCAGTCGATGATCGCAGTGCCGTCCGACTGCGACGGCAGACCCACCGTCGCGGTCACCTCGTACGGGTCGTCCGCGTTCTCGGCGGACAGCACCAGGGTCGGCTCGTCGGCCGGCAGCGGGACCGTAACGTCGCGCGACGAGCAGACGACGGGGGTCTGCTTGTCGCACGCCTTGATCGTGTAGGTGCCGTCGGTGTCGTAGACGTGGGTGACCCACGCCCCGTCCGCGACCTCCTGCGGCGGGGTGCCGTCGCCGAAGTCGACCATGAGCGGGCCGAAGCCGTGGTTGTCCGCCCGGAAGCGGATCGTCTTCCTCGGAGACTCGTTGCCGATGCCGGTGATGTACAGATCCGCCGGATCCGGGGTCGGGCGGTCGACGGGCTGGCAGCCGCACTCGGGCTCGGGCGGGCGGATCGTCGTCTTGAAGAACCGGCGCGGCGTCTTGGGGCCGACCGGCTTCAGCAGCGGTACCGGAATGCCGCCCGCTCCTGCCTGCACGTTGTACGGGCCGCGGCGCCAGCCCGCGCCAACCTTGGTCCGCCCATTGAAGGTGAAGGACACCGCGTCGTTGCCGATTTCCAGATCGCCCGGCGCGCCGCCGACTACCCACGGCAGCAGGAGGTAGCCCCACTCGCCTTGGGAACCGGCCCCGGAGCAGGCGTCACCGGATGCGTAGACGTTGGTCCACAGCTCTAGCGCGTAGCCGGTGTCGCACTTCAGCTCCACCGATTCGTCCCAGCCGATGGGGTTGCCGTCGTAGTCCCGGTAGATCTCGAAGCTGGGGTTCATGATCTGCACGAGGTCGGGATCGACTGCGCAGAACTCCATCTCCAGGGTGTAGCCGGAGAGTTGCTCGCAGCCGGGTTCGTTGATGCAGGTCTGCCCGTTGGCCTTCGTGACCGAGATCGCCTCGCCTTCCTCGGTCTCGGCAGACATCGAGACGGTGATGAAGCCATCGGTGACGACCTGGTTGCAGTCGCCGTACACGGGGCGCCCGCAGGCGTCCAGGCGGGTTGCGCGCATCACGACGCCGCGCAGCAGGGGAGGGCACGCCATCAGTCAGTCTCCTTCGACGTGGTTCGGCGCCGCGCGGCATGGCGGCGAGAGGACTTGGCCGATCCGTCGTCGGACTCGGCGGGAGCGGGCGGGGGTTCGGGGACGGGGGCGGCGTGCTGAGGGACCACCAGCCCGGCACGCTCACCACCCGTCACCACCTGCACCCCGGCCCGCACCTCGGGTGACAGGTCAGACAAGACGCGGCGCACGAGCTCACGCAGCGTCTCGCCCGGCTCTGGGAAAACCACTTCGGCCATCACGCACCACCGGTCGGGGGAGCGACGGTGACGAGGACAGCCGCGACGTAGCAGTCGTGATCGAGCGCGTACGTACGCTCCGCGATCGCTACCAGACTGTTGGTCGGTGGCTCGAACGCCTCGTGCGCGAACGGTTGCGACCGACGGGCCGTGACCGTGCCGGTCGCGTACAGCCAGAACTGGCCGGCCGTCGGAGCCGGATCGGCGGGCGCGGCCGGGTCGTCGTAGTAACCGCCGCCGAACGCGACCCTGGACTCCAGCTCGGTGCGCAGCACGGGCCCCTGCTGGGACACGAGCTGGCGCTCGGTGAAGTACGGCTGTGTCCACCGCGGGGCGTGCAACGTGGGCTGCCCGGCGTAGTACAGAACGGCGTCGGCCTCCAGCGCGCCGAGCGCCGTCAGCAGCGGAACCGCCGTGCTGCCAAGCGGCAGCCGCGGCGTCTCACCGGCCAGCTGGAGCGAGAAAGCCCGCTCCACCTCGCGGGCCTCGATCAGCCGCAGGCGACGAAGCGCTCGTTCCTGCGCCGCCGTGAACCCGACCGGCGAGCATTCGGCTCGGGTGTAGACGGTGAACGGGCCTCCGCCCTCCACCAAGGTCAGGCCCTCCGCCAAGGGCTTGTCGTGGGACGTGCCGCCACCGGCGACGGGAACCGGGCACGATCCCTCGACGCGGCCGCCCTGGGCGCACGCGTCGGTCTCGTACTCGACGCCGCCCATCTGCCACCGGCCGTCTGAGGTGACGACCTGGGCAACCGAAAGCAGGCCATACGTGTAGGGCTCGATCGGGGGCGCATCGACTTCCACGCGCCCCGGGATTGGGGTACTCAACTGCGCCTCCGCAAGCTGGGGGAGGCAGCCCGGAGCGTCAACGCCACGCGGGGGGACGGATCAGCGGACGCTCCGGGCTACCGGATCAGGGGGTCGGGGCTGCGCAGGTCGTGGTCTGGAGACCACCCGACAGGCCGTTGGGGCAGAGCGGGATCGTCACGACGTAGGAGACGCCGCACCGCATGCACACCTGGATGCCCTCCTCGGTGAACAGGGAGGTGTACATGTTCTGGGTGAGGCTGGGGTGGTCGTAGACGCCGTCGAGACTGATGACGTCGGACCGGAGCTCGAAGAAGCTGCCCGCCCGGTAGAGCATGATCTTGACCTCGCCCGGCCACACGGTCGGAACCGTCTCGCCGCCGAAGCCTGCCGGATCCTGGTCGGCGTACGCGTCCTGCCAGTCGTACACCCACTGCGGGTTCACCTTGATGCTGCGGAGGTAGCCGTCGACGTCACCATCCGCGACGTTCCACCGGCGCTCGATCGCCTGCTTCTTCCTCAAGTCGCTCTTGAGAATGCCGCGCAGCCAGAGCGGGGCGAGCATCTCCAGCGTCGCATTCGGCGAAAGCCGCTCGCGGTACCGCTGGTACTCAGCCATGAGTTCCAGCATCGACAGCGTGGACTCGAACAGACCCGGACCGTGCGGGTCGCTGATCGCGGCCTGGGGATTCGGAGCGGCCGGCGCGGGCATCGTGACCGGGGTGGAGAGCGCCTCCATCTTGGCGAGCCTCCACGCGTTCATCTTGTGCGAGTGGACCGCGAGGACACCCTCACTGAACTGCGCAACGCGCTCCGGCCATCCGCGCTCGGTGAGGATCGGGGTCCGCAGGCACACGCCGTCGACGTCGAGACGGCACTCGATCATTTCGTCGTCGCAGGGGACCTCATTGCAGTCCTTCGGCTTGCCTTCGATGGCATCGGCTTCGGTCTGGTGGAACCCGACGTTCTGCCACGCACCGAAAATGGCCGCCCAGTCGAAGTCCGCCGGGTACCGGACGCCCCCGCGACGAGCAGTCACAGGCGGAAGCCGGACCATGCCCTCCTGGCTGATCCGCATGTCACACAGGTCGTACAGCGTCTCGGAAGGGGCACACCAGCCACCGGCCGCGACCAGACTGCCGCCGGGCAGCCGAGATTCGTCGGTGGCCCGCTTGATGACTGCGTCGGCCTCGTCGGCATGGTTGATCGTGAGCTCGGCCGGGGTGTTCCGCTTGATACGGGCGACACCGACACGCTGACGGCCCCCGCCCCGCCCACCAGTCGTGATCAGTGGCATCATCCGCTGCTCCCACGCCCGTCCGAAGTCGTCGAGCCCGGCAAGCTTCTGCCCCTGGGAGAAGCCAGGGACATCGGCGGCGGCGACGAGGGTGAACGTCTCCCGGTCCGTTCCGACAGCCGGGGCCTGGGTGTTGTTCAGGCCGAGCGGCACACGCGGCCGGGCCGAAGCCGCGATCGGCTCCGCCACCGGGGCCACCTCGGCAGGTGCCGGGGCATCCACCACGGCGGGAGCCACGACCGGCTCGGAGACGGGCTCGGCCACCGGCTCCGGCTCGGCGGGTTCGGCCGGCGGACGGAGAGCGTTGAGGCGGCCGCCGAGCTCGGCCGCGCGGGCGGTGCGCTGCTCGACTGCGGCCTGGTGCGCGGAGACTCCCTCGCCGATCGTGGCGAGCGTCTCCAGCACGGCCACGGCCGCGTCGTCAGTCGGGGGGTCACCGGCGGTGGCGGCGTCGAAGCGGGCCAGGACATCCGCCTGCACGCTGGCCGGGTCGAAGTCGGCACCGGCGTCGTTGATCGCCTGGCGGACAATGTCCGCGTGCTGGTCTGCGGGGGCCTCGCCAAGCTCGGCGAGGAGGTCATCGAGGAAGCTCAAGGCTCCGTCCCTTCTGGGTCGGTTCAGTGAGCGTCCGGTCCACTAACCAGCAACGCGGGTTTCGTTCAGGGTAGGTGCGTGTACAACTAGGCCGTGGTCGCGGGCTGGATCGGGGCCCCGGTCCGGGCGTCGACCTGCTGGATCACGCCACCACGGGCGGCGAGGGCGATCTCCGCGCGCTCCTGGCTGGGGTAGTCCACCCGGCCGCCGTGCGGGTCCGTGTGCCGCCACACGATGCCTGCCGCCCTGCCGGTGGCCCGGCCGCCAGACCGTCCTCCGCAGCTGCCGCAACTCGATGCCATGGGTCTCTCCCTTTCAGGTGGTGGTGTTCCGACGGTAGGTGCGGGTACGGGATGGTCACGTGGCGCGGGATTCAGCGCGCTTCGCTTCCCACTCGCCGAGGGCTGCACATGCCTTCGCCTGGGTATCGGCCTTCACGTTGCCGCCACCACGGCACCACTGCTTGGTCCGGTTGACGGCCGTGGCGATGGCTCTGCTCTCCGCGTATCCGTGATCGCGGATCAGCGCGTCGGCGATCTCCCGGATGTACGGCGGGAGATGGCCGGTGCCGGTCTGTTCCACCCAGTTCTTCGCGAACTCTGCGCGTGGCCCGTGGAGTCGACTCCTGGCCGCCTGGACTCGCAGGGAGCGCACCCGGGCGGCAGCCGCGCCCGCCCGGGTGCGCCGGTCCTGCTCGGCGAGCACGGCATCGGCCAGCGCCGCCACATCCACCTGCGCAAGCACGGGCGGCGCGGCGCCGGCCGCGCTCCGCGCCATCGCGATGTGCTCGTCCGTCACAGCACCAGACGCGACGAGCGCGTAATCCTCCCTGCTGAGCGGACGGTTCTTCGGCGTGTAGAAGCCCTCATGCCCGGCCGGTACTGCGAGCGCGGCCTTCAGGTCCACGCCGAGACCCTCGTCGCGCCAGTCCCCGGAGTAGTCGGCCAGGGACAGGCGCAGCCGCTGGTCGTCGGTGATGTCGGGCAGGAGAGCACCAGTTACCCAGATGCCGTAGGCGTCCTCGCCGCAGCGGACGGCACCGGCGATGGAGCCGGTGGTCTCGTAGTGCTTGACGGCCTGCTTGGCGGGCGCACCGAGACGTGCGTGGTCGGTGTCCATCGCGAGGGGGCCGACCTCGACCAGGCCCTCGGTGGTGTGGATCGGCCGGGAGTGGAACCGCTCGTACTTGGTCGGCGACTTGGGCGCGAAGATCTTCCGGCCCTGGTAGCTCACGTGAGGCACGCCCCACAGAGCAAGGTGCCCGACGATCCGCCCGTCCTCGCTGATGTGGACCTTCGTCGGCTCGGTCAGTTTCGGGTCGCGGAACCACTCGGTGGGCGGCAGCCAGTTGTCATGCCGGAACGCGGCAGCGACGACCGCCTCCTCGGGGGGATCCGCCGGTCCGTCACCGGCCTCGTTGGCGGGTACGGCGCCGTCCTCGTCGCAGTCGGCCGGCACCCACGTGCCGGTTTCGTCGTCCAGGCGGACACAGGCCGACGGCTCGTCCTCGTCGTCCGGGACCTCCGGCGTCTCCTCATCGTCGGCTGCGAGCGCGGCAGCGGCCATGCCGATCTGTGCCTCGGGGAACGCCGGGTGGGCGAGTAGCGCGGCGCCCATGATGCGCCACCGGGTGTACAGCTCCCCGGCGTCCATGCCGCTGTCGGCCGGGTCGCAGCCGTCGACGGGCTGCCCGTCCTCGTCGACGCACACGATGCGGCCGTCGACGCGGTCAACGTCAGCGCTGACGAATCGGAAGAAGCCGCCGCGGATCTTCCGGGCGAGGGCGGCGCCTTGCGGGTCGTCGAGGTCGACGCGGCCCTGACCCATGACTCGGTGGCCGTCCTGCCACACCTTGTCCAGGGTCATCAGGCCGACGGTCGCCCCGTCGTGGCCGGGGCCGGTGATGTACTGAACGGTAACCGGGAGCGGAAGGGGGCGCACGTCGATCTCGGCGCCGTCATCGAGGGCGAGCATCCGCTGGTCGGCCGACCACTCGTTGACCAGGGTGATAGGGCCGGTCCAGGTGCCGTCGTCCGCGACGGCCACGGTCGCCGGGTCGGCGGCGGCGATGAGAGATGACGTCCAGGGGATGAGCACGGCGGTCTCCTACTCGGCGGGGCTCAGGGTCATGGCGCAGCGGCAGTTGATCGACGTTCCGGGCTTGCCACGGGGGTCGGCAGGGAACTGGACGTGGTCGCCGCCCACGTCGAATGGCTGGTTCAGCGGCTGCGTCTGCCCGTCTGCGACCCGATGCGCGGGACGGGTCCGGTCGTCAGCTGTGGCGAGCCAGGTCTTCATCCACGTCATGCGGGTGCGGGACTGCTCATCGAGGGCAGCGCCAAGCGAACCGGAGTTCAGTGCCGACTGCACCTCAGTGCGCGTCATCGTCGTGGCTGCGCCATCCCAGCCCTCCAGTGTCGCCAGCTCGGCGACTCGTCCGCGCAGCTCGGCCGGTGACTCGCCGCGGGCAATGCCGTCCCGCCATGTCTCCCGCATCCGGGCCCACACCCGGCGCGGGAACTGCCGCAGCCGCTCGGCCAGCTGCTCGCCCTCGTCGTCGGCACGTGCGTCCCCGGCCCCGTCCGGGGCATTCGGTGCGGTGCTCCGGTATGAGCGGCTGAAGACCCTCCGCCACGCCGGGGCGATCCGGCGTCCCACGATCCGCCGCCACAGGCTGTCGTCCGGGAACCCGGCCCAGTCTGGCTCACGGTCATCCGGCGACGCGGCAGCTGTCACCGCGTCGTCGAGTCCGAGCCCGGACCGTACCGCGGACAGGTACTCGGTCAGCGCGGCCCGAACAGCCGGGCCCAGCACCTGTTCCCCGGCCGCGACCTGCGCCCGGTTGTGCATGCGTGCCGCGAGCCACGGATCCGTCACCGTCATGCCGCCGCCCGGTCATGGCCAGCCGCCGCCAGATGGCCGGCGAGCAGCCTGCGCTCGTGCGCGATCCCGGTCAGGAGCAGCCGCCGCACGTACAGATCGACCGCGGCGTGCAGGCCGGTCTCGCCCGGGGTGGCCGCGTGGAAGTCGCGGTACGCGCCGTCGAGCATCTGGTTCAGGTCAGCCTGGTCGGGAGACAGGTGCATGTGCACCTCGTGGACTGGCACGTGGGAGAGCTGTCCGCGCCGGGACCTTCCCGAGCGGGACAACAGCCAGTTCCCGGCCCGCGCGAGAGCTCGGCGCGCGGCGAGGTCGAGGCACGCCATCCGCCATCCGTCGTCCAGCACGGCGGATGCCGCGAGGGGGAGCGCGGGAGGCTCGTCGCGGACCGGTGCCTCAACCGCTGGCGCGACCCGGCTGATTTCCACGGGCGCCCGCGCCGCATCCGTCGCGGCGGCCTGCTCGATGCCTGGCAGTCGCACACCGAGCGCCTCCAGCGCTGCAGGGGCCAGCTGTGCGTTCGTCGTGGCGAGCTGGACGAGGAGGCGTCGGCGCTGCTCGTCCTCGTCGGGCATGTCCTCCGCAGAGAATCCGAGTTCGCGCAGGTAAGCGGCATCGGAGATGGCGCCGCGGGCGTGTGCTTCGGCCGCCTCGGGGGCGCGGTTCGGGCGCTGCTTCAGGTCGGAGGTGTCGTACCAGCATGCCCAGTTCTCCGGGTCTGGCACGCCAAGGGCCTCCCACGCGGGACGGAAGTACTGCGTGGTGAAGGCATCGCAGACCAGGCCAAGCTTCGGCTCAAGGTGCATGGTGATGCCGGTGTCGGAGACGAGCCAACCGGTCCAATGGTTGACGTCGGCCATGCCGGTCAACGCCTCGGGTGGGGTGTCCAGGCCGATCGCCACCCGCTTCGTGGCGGATTCGCGCAGCGGCAGAAGCTGTTCGTCAAGTTGGGCGGCGAAGTCAAACCACTTGAACTTGTCCTCCACGCTTCCGGGAACGCGTAGCAGGATCGGGACCAGGGCGGCGGCGGAATCGCGGTTTCTCAGGGAGGCTCCGAAGGCCTCAATCAGCGCTGCGGTGACCGGATCTGAGTGGATGGGGTTGGGGCCGTCAGACTGCTGTGGTGATGCGGGGGTGACCTCGTCGGAGATGAGTCCGATCCCGGCACCCTTCAGCCGTGAGTCGACCGTCGCAAGGACGTGTGCGGTGAGGCCCTGTAGTTCCCGCAACGGGTCCTGAAGGCCTTGGATGGGCGAGTCCGGGAGGTATCCGAACTCGTCGTCCGGGCGCCATAGACGAATCAGGGTGCAGTCGTCGATGGACAGCTCAATCCGGGCACTCTGCGAATCGGGGAGCTGGACGCGGATCGTTCCGCCGCCACCCGTGCTGGTGACCTCGGACGGGGAACACACCAGCCACCGCCGCTCGCCGCTCGTGGGGTCGTCGAAGCCCACGAGGTAGGACTCGCCGGGGATGTCGAGGTGGACGGACAGGCGGCGCAGCATCTCCGACTGGCCGAGCTGGCCACCCGCCAGCTCCTCCAGCGGGGCAAGGAGTTTCGCCGCCAGCTCGGGGCTCATGTCGTCGTCCTGCGCGTCGACGGGCACCGGCGCGGAGGATCCGTCCGGATCGATCCGTCCCACGTACAGGCGCGCCCTCGATAGACCGTTCGCGGCCCATCGGACCCCGGACTTCAGCTCAGGCACGCTCCGGTAGAAGTCCCAGCCCTGGGCCTGCCATTCCTGCGTCTTCCCGATGACACTGCGGACCTGGTCGCGGGTGATGATCGCCGCCGACGCCAGCACGGCGCCGCCCGCGCCAGGCGGACCGCCGGGCTTGTCACGCTTGTGGAGCTTCCACCAGGCCACAGAGTCCTCCTATCGGCGCTGGTCGCGGACGGACATCGCGACGGCCACGGGGTCGAGGACGATGTGCTTCGGCAGGGGCGGGGAGTCCAGCCACGACGCGGCCAGGGACACGGCGTGCGAGGCGGTGAGCGCCGCGACGACGTACACGTACGGGACGGTGTCGTGCCACGCCCAGTGCGCCACGGCCGCGCCGGCGGATACCCAGATGCTCGTGCACCACGAGCAGTTGATCAGGTCGGCAAGCGACGCGAAGAGGCGGTGCCCGGCGCGTTTGTCGACCGCTGCGCGCACGGGCTGGAACAGGGAGTCGTCGACGATGAACCGCGTGACGCGGGCGATCGCGCCAAGCGTGAGGAGAGCAAGGATCACGGTGAGGGCCACCCCCTGACGGTAGGGGTGGGTACAGCCTGGTTCAGCGGCCGTAGCCGCCGCGGCCGATGCTGATCGACCCGAGACCACCCCGCGCCTGCCCGGCCTGCGACAGCGACACCGCTGCCGGGCTGCTGATGACGTCCGCTGTGACCGGGTGAGCGAATGCGAGCAGCAGCGCGTCAGCGTTGTCTGGACTGCGCCCGAGCCGCTTGATGACCTCCTCTTTCTTCTCCACCCTGATCCGTCCCCGCGGGTCCAGGTCCCAGCGGGGTTCGAGGAGCTGGGCGACGGTGGTGTCGGCGTTGTCCATCCCGGACAGGTCCCATGCGTGCTCGGCGGCCATGTTCCTGCCGATCTCCCACCAGAGTTCGGCGCGCAGGTTGATGTACCGGTCCGGGCGGGAGGCGGCCGATGCCACGTTCACCGCACGGATCGTCGCCGAGTGCTCGCCGCGGTGCGCAGCGTTCCGAAGTTCGCCGATCACGCCGAACCCGACCCCGATCGAGTCGACCTTCACCGCGGTCGCGCCGGTCTCCCGGATCGCGGCGATCACCATGGGGGCGATCTGCTCGGGCCTGTCCGTACGTGCTCGCCATTCCCGCCCGGCTTGCCGGCCGCGGCGTTCGCGGATGACGGTCTCGTCGGAGCCGCCGCCGACGTCGACGCCGAGCTCGACGGGCAGCAGCAGACCGGCCGCGGGCGGGGCGTCGGGGGCGATGCGGCAGGCTGCGATGTCGGAGGCGCGCACGATCTGGTTCGGGCTGTCGTCGCTGAACTCACCGAGGACCTTGGACTTGTAGAGCGGGTTATCCTCGCCCCACTCGCGCCGCTTCTCCTCCACCCACGCCTGGCCCACGAGGGCCGTGGCCATCTCCTCTGGGACCTGTTCGCCGGTGAGGTTGGGGGAGTCGAACGCGCTGATGCCCATGACGTGCCAGGACGAGCCCGGCGCGCACACCTTCCGGAAGTGGCTCGCCGGGTTGTCTGGGTTGCCGATCGCGAGGATCCGGCAGTCCGGGCCGGTCGTCAGCGCATCTGCGGCGGTCCACAGTTGCTCGGGCACGCCGCACGCCTCGTCGATGATGACGAGGACGTACCGGGCGTGAATGCCCTGGAACCCGGACTCGTCCTGGTCGGCCGGCTTCCGCCCGTAGCCGACGAGCTCGTCCTCGATGAGCCACTCGGTCTGGTTGACGCGGCCGGGTAGGTCGGCGGCCTTGTGGTGCTTGCGGATGTACCGCCACAGGATCGCCCGCACCTGTGCAAAGGTCGGCGCGGTGCTCACCACGAACGCGGTGCCGGGTGGGTGCGTGTCCAGCCACCAGCACGCTGCGAGCGCCGCCGTCCACGACTTCCCGACGCCGTGCCCGGACCGTACCGCAATCCGCCGGTGATCCCGCACGGACTCCAGCACCTGGCCCTGCCGCGACCACACCACCTGCCCGAGCCGGGTCTCCACCCATCCGACCGGGTCGGTCGAGTACCGGGCTGCGCGCTGCTCAACTGCTCGCCGGTCTGCCGCGGTCTTGAGCTGGTCCCGGACACGGCGGAGCGCCTGGACGTCCCCGGCGCGAACGAGTTGGTCGATCTGCCGGCGGACGTGGTCAGTCGTCGCTGTCGCCATCTGCCGTGATGGTGTCGAGGAGGCCGCTGATCTCGGCGCCGAGCTGCTCGGCGTCCACGCTCACACGGGCGGGGGCGTCGAGACCGTGGAGCTTGCGGTACGACTCGCGGAGGCTGCGGAGTTCGCGGATCGCGGCGAGGCGGGGGCCGTCGTCGATGACCGGCTGCTCGTCCGGGCCGACGATGAGCCGACCGCCTGAGTGCGCGTAGTGGGTGCGGTCCAGGACGGCAAGGGCTTCTTCGTAAAGGCCGTCGAGCCGCTCTGCTTCGCGGGCGCGGAGGGCTTCGGCGTCGGGGGCGACGATGGCGTGCAGGGCGCGGTTGACGGCGTCGTGTGCGGCCCCCTTGGACGCGAAGCCGAGCTCGTCAGCGATCTGCTGGAAGGTGCGTCCTTGAGCCCGTAGCCGTGCTGCTGCGGCGTAGCGTTCGGCGGTCTCGGGCCGCCGTACCCAGCGTGCGTAGGACGCGCGCGGCCGGTGCTGTCCCTTGAGGTCGTCCATGTCCCCTCCTGGCCCTCCTGGCCCCTCCTGTTGATAGGGAGGGTAGGGGCGGGTACGAGCAGGCCCCGCCTGGTGTGACCAGGCGGGGCCGTGGTCCAGCGCGCAGCAGCCAGAAGCGCGGATGGGATGCGTCCAACCGTACGCTCCGGGGCCGACAACGGGGTGCGGTCAGCGGGTCACCTGTGCCGCGGTGTCCAGCGGCCCGCGTCAAGGTCGGCGAGCTCGGCGCGGTACTCGTCGACTGCGGCGCCCATGTCCTTGGCGAGGCGGTGCTGTCCGGCGGCCTGCAACTCGCGTTGGCTGCGCCGGGCGGTGGCGATGTCTGCCTCGATCTCCTGGCGGGTTTCGGCGGGGGTCTGGGTCACGCGGAAGTGTCGACTGCTGGCCATGGGTCTGCCTTTCTCGTTATTCGGTGATCGGCCGCCGGTCGGCCGGCGCGCGCTCCGGGTGGGCCGGGGCGTCCGCTGGGAGGCCGGTGGTGGCCCCTCTCGGCACCCGGCGTTTGAGCGTCAGGGAGACCGATAGGAGGGGTGTCAGGTGTGCGATAGGGGGCCGATAGAACCGCAGGTCAGAGCGGTGATAGGGCGGTCTATCGGGGGCCTTGGCCCCTCTGCTGGGAGAGGGGCGGGGAAGGGGCTCAGAAGGGGGTGTCCGCGCCCCCGGGGATGATGCGTAGAGCGGCCGGTGCGGGGCCCTCTGCGGGGGCTGGAGAGAGGGCCTCGGCAGGGGGCGGTTCGGGGGCCTCACCGACCGGCTGAGCGGGGGTGCCAGGGCCCCCCTCGGCGGGGGTGGCAGCGCGGGCACGGACCCACTCTGTAGGGGTCATCCCCAGGGCCTCCCCGACCGTGTCCACGCGTAGTCCGACGCGGGTGACGGACTTGCCCTTGATCCGCATGCCGACCTTGTCGTCTACGGGGAGGCCGGTCGACTCCACCCATGCCCGCAGGACGGTGACCTTGGTGCCCTCGGGGATCAGGTGGGCAGCCGCTGCGGAGTCGCGGACGACGTCCAGGTGCACGGCGCGCCGGCCTGCTGATTCGGCGTCAGCCAGGCACCGCAGCACGTGCCACAGCAGCCTCTCGCCGCGGTCCGCAGCCTCCGTGCCGCTCTCCAACGGGGCGTGCGCAGCGGCCGTCCTCCCACCTTCTCCGTCGGGCGCAATCCGGCCGACGATCCAGGCGACTGGCACGAAGATCACCAGCACGAACCCGGCTGCTCTCAGAGCAGACACGGGGTGGTCAGCGGCCCAGGCAAGCAGGCCAGTGACGGCGCCGCCCGCGAACGGGATCAAGGTCTTCACGACGAACGTCCCGACCATGCCGGTGATGATCAGCGCGCCGATGACTGTGTCGATGCTGACAGTGCTGTTCTTCTTCTCGCTCTTCTTTCCCTTGGCCGTCTTCTTGCCGCTCTCTGCCGCCTTCTCTTCTCCTTCCTTTCCCTCTGTTGTGCCTGTTCCGCGGCTCTTACGGACGAGTGCCACGGCCATAGTCACGGCGCGCCGGGCGAGTGCCCAGGAGCTGCGGAAGATGATCAGGGCGCCGATTCGTGCGGCGTGCAGGTCGCCGCGGTTGACGAGGTAGGGGCGGAGTGACGGGGCCGACATGGCCCGCTCACCGTTCGAGGTCCGGTCCCCTTCCTGCAGGAAGCGGGCCCAGGCGGTGGTACACCATTCCCGCAGGCGGAGTGCGGTGGAGATCCCCTGGGCGGAGGCGAGTTCTACGACGTCGGCCAGGTCCAGGTCCTCGTCGTCGGGGTCCGGCTTGACCAGGTTGACGGCCATGGTCAGGACACCACCATGCCGGTCATGTTGCTGATGAGGTTCGTGAAGGTGGCGAAGATTCCGCCAGCTGCGGTGAAGAGCGAGGGAAGCATCAGGGCGAGCACGCCAGTACGGAACTTGTGCGGCTTCATGCCGTAGATGAGGACGCACATCAGGAGGGCCACGGCGCCCGAGCCGAAGTTCCCCGCAGATCCGAAGCTGTTCTGAATTGCCTCGGACATGCCACCGCCCATGTCCTTGACGAAGGCGAAGGTCTCACCGGCCTGCGCGTACAACTGGCCGGTGATGAATGCGACTCCGACGACCCCCTCGTTGCTGAGCTTGATCTTCCACTCGCCACGGGCGCCGAGAATCAGGAGCGCGGTCATGAGGACTGCTGCGCCGGTGAAGCCGATGGCTCCGAAGATCTGGTTCACGAGTGTTCGGCCTTTCAGTTCGTGCCGTGGAGGATGAATTCGACGGTGGTGGTGGCGGCGGGAATGTGGGCGGCCCAGACGACCGCTTTCCAAGGCCATTGCTGGCCGTATTCGCCGGTAAAGCCGCGTACTACGCGGTAGGCAAGCTGGCTTCCGAGCGCGAGACTGCCGCCGATGAAGACGGCAGGCCCGGCCATGGCCAGTACGGCGATCAGGGCCAGCGAGGAGGCGAAGACGAGGCCGCCGAACCGGTTGCGCATCGACAGGCCGACGATGCCGATACAGGCCGTGCATCCGGCTCCGGGGATGGCGTACTGGTCGGACATGTTCAGCAGGCCCGACACCCAGTCATCCAGGCCCATTGACCAGCCCATTCCGTACGCCGTGGCGGCGAAGATGACCTGACGGCCCCGGGGGTTATTCAGGAAGCCGCCGGACGTGTCCTTCGGCGCTTCCCTCCGGGCTTCGTGGTCCTGCTTCAGCCGCCCCCAGGCGCGCCGGGCCTTCGACGGGGCGTCGGCCGGCGGGGTGCCTTCCGCGTCGTCGTCACCGTCGTCTTCGCCGCTGTCGGCCGGGGCTTCCTTCTTGACGACCTGGACGACCTTGGGCTTTACGGGTTCGACTGGCTCCGCGGGGGTCGGGGACGTCGGTGCGGGGGCGTCTTCGGGGAGGTTGCCGGTGAAGGTGTCCTGGTCAGCCTTGTCGTCCTTATAGACGTTGTCCCACCAGTTCTTCGGTACGGGCCTCGGGCGACGTGGCGCGGGGAACACAGGGGGCGCGACAGGCTTGGGGGGCGTTGCCGGGGTCTCTACGACTGGCTTGATATCGGGTGAGGGGGCGATGGCGGCTGGCGTGTAGGTCTCCGCTGGGGCCGGTTCGATTGCTGCGGCGTCACTCGCGATCTTCAGGCTCTGGTCGGCCTCGGGCGTGGTTGCTGCGGCGGTGTCCTCCGGGACCGTTTCCGTGGTTGGAACAGGGGCGGCGGAGTCTGCCAGGACGGCGTCCAGGTCTGCGAGGAAGTCGTCGACGCTGCGCGCCGCGGGCCTCTCTACCGGCGCCTCAGTACTTGTGGACTCGGACTGGTCGATGCTCATGCCGTACCCCACCGGTCGATCGCGCGGATCACGGCGGCGCGGGCGCGGCGTTCGTCGAGGCCGGGAGCGGTCGGGTCGCCGCCGTTGATGACGGTGAGGGTGGGGCGGCGGGCCCAGGCGTAGCCGTCGGGCAGCGCAACGCCGAGCGTGTGCCGGATGTCGCTGTCGTGGGCCGGGCGGTTGGTGGTGCGGGCCTGCCTCGGGTCGGCCGGGCGGGGCCTCGGGGCGTAGTACGTCGTGGTCGTCATCGGTGCTTCCTCGCGGGTGCGGGTGGTGGGCTCAGGGCTGGTTACATGTAGAGGCCGGTGCCGTCGCCGACGCGGTCGCGGGCGATCTTGAGCCGTCGGCCAGCGGTGGCGGGGCTCACGCCGAGGAGCTGAGCCGCGGTGGTCTTGGTGAGCTGCTCGCCGATCCTGAGACGGTGAGCCAGGGCGGAGACCTGCTGCTCTTCCCGGCTCAGCGAGGAGGCGGGCTCGTCGTCGGCGGGGTGTGGCTTCGCGTCCGGCTCGCTGTGCTGGTGCGCCGGGGTGGGGTCATCCAGGCTCAAGACCGGCTCAGGCTCAATGCCCTGGTCACTGGGGGTGGGAGAAGCGGCAGCGGGCTCGGCTGGGGTGAGCACGGGAGTGCTCGGCTCGTCTTCCGTGACGGTCTCAGCGCCCGGCTCATCGGTGGGCTCACCGTCTGGCTCACCCGGCTCAAGAGCGGGCCGGACCGGCTCAGCAGGCAGGCTCACGGGAACTGGTGTCGGCTCAGTGCCGCCTTGGAGCATGGACAGGAGAGCCGTGTCCGCTCCCTGGGTGAGCCGTGTCCGCTGCACGGCGATGAGCTCCGAGCCGAGCTGCGCGTCACCGCTCCCAGTCCGGCTCATGAGCCGCCACGCCATGAGAGCCGACCGGCTCTTCACCCACTCCCACGGATGCCGCTCAGACCGAGCCGTGTGGTACGCGATCCGGCGCATGAGGTCGGCGTTGCGGCGTTGCGCCTCCATGTCGACACCGGTGCAGTAGACGACGACTCGGCGGGCGACAAGGCCAATGCCCTCGGCCGAGACGCACATCGCCATCGGCGTGACGGCGAACACGACAGCCTCCGTCGAGGTCGCCGCGAGCTTGGCACTGGTCGCCGAGGCGACCGCGGGCAGGAGCCACAGGCCCAAGCGGACGGGGGCTGGCGCTGCCTGGCCAAGCAGGGTCAGCAGCACGTACACGAGCGCGAGGACGAACGTCGCGCCCTCCCCGGCCGCGACGACACCGGCCGCGGTCCCGTTGTCGGGGAACACCGTCTTGACGTTGCTGTAGGTGCCCCAGGCTCCGAACCCTCCCGCGGCGACCATCGGGACGGTGGCGATGACGAGGACCGCGATCTGCCCCCTGGTGAGGGAACGGACAGAGACGCTGTGGGGGATGTCCTTCTTGGCGGGTGTGGTGGACACGGGGTGGCTCCAGTCCGGTGTCAGCGGGCGATGAGGTAGGTGATGAGGACGAGTGGCCAGGCCATGGCCAGGAGGTAGAGGGCGCGCATGGGGGTCCTCGCGGGACGGGGCTCCGGCTGGTCCGGGCCTCTCCGCCGCCACCGGCCGGGGTGGCTGGTGACGACAGGGAGGTCCGGGTCAGGCGGTCGGCTTCGGCATGGCGCGGCACTTCTCCGCGTGCGCCTGCGCCCACTCACGGGCCCGCTTGTCGGCCGCCTCCGGCTCGTGCTTCTCTTCCAGGGCACCAGCGAAGGGGTAGTGGGAGCGCCAGTGGCTGGCCTCCTCGGTCGCCTGGCAGCCGGTGCAGGTGGCGAGCGTGGCGAACGGCTCGGGCGGGTTGTGGATGGTGAGCCGGTGGGTCAGGTCGACGGCGAGGTCATCGCGGCCGAGGGACGACCCGGCCACGGTGAGGTATCGGGCGAAGACGTTCGTCGGCCAAGCGGCGGTGGTCTGCGCGGTCATGAGATTCCTTCCGGTTGTCGGCTGGTGCACGGGAGTGCCCCGGGCCGGACCTGATCCGGCGCCCTCGTGGCGTGGCCGGGGCTGTGGCGGTCAGGCGTCCTGGCGGGTGATGGCGTCGAGAACGTCGCGGAGCATGTCGGCGGGAAGGAGGCCGTTGTCGATGGCTGCGAGGGTGGCGAACTCCTTGGCGATCCGCTCCCTGCCCTCGGTCAGGAGCGCCGGGTAGTTGCGGTTGTCCTCCTCGTTTGTCGCTGCGGCCTTGCGGAGCAGTGCGGCGGCCTCTTCGAGGTAGCGGCTCACGATCGGACTCCTCTGGTTGTTGGGGTGGTGGCTGGCTACTGCGGGCGGGCGGCGCGGAGGTCGTCGTCGGTGGCCCCGGCGGCGTGGGCGGCGGCCACGGCGGTGCGTGCGGCCTGTAGCGCGCTCTCCGCCTCGGGGCTCGTTCGGCCGTACTCGTTGATCGCCGTGGTGGCGACGGCGACGGCGTTGATCGCGGCCTGCGTCGCTGCGACCTTGCTCATGCGGGTGTCCTCTCGGATTGGGTGGCCGGGCCGCGCGGGGAATGTGGCGCGGCCCGGCCGGACTGGGTTGGTCAGCTGGCGGCTTCGTTTCCGTGCATGCGGGCGAACGCGAGTGCGTTTCGGGCCTCGGCCTCCCGGGCTTGTGTGGCGGCGTATTCGGCGGCGGCCTGGCGCTGAAGCTCGGCCACGCGCTCGGCGGCGGCCTCTTCTTCAGTGGGCATCAGAGGGCACCTCCGACCTGGGCGAGGACCCGGCGCCCGTACTCGCCGCGACTGATCTGGCCCGTCGGGAACGGCAAGACGCGGAGTACGGGTCGCGCGGCGGCGGCGCTGCCAGCGGTGCGGAGGGCGACCGTCATACGGGCGGCCTCGGTCATCGGGTCGGCCGGCCGGTGCGTGGTGAAGTGCGAGGCGATCTTTTCCAGGGCCGCGGACTTGCGCGGCTTGATGCGGCGGAGGGCTTCCTCCACGTCCGGGTCCGAGTCGCCGTTGTGGGCTGTGGCGGGCAGGGCCTTGAGGGCGTCGCGCATGGCGCGGGCGGTGGGGCCGTAGAGCGGCTGGTCGACGGGGACCGCGTGGAGGGGCTCGTTCGCGACCGGGTTGGAGTCGGCGGCCACTCCCGAGACGACGTGCGCGACGGCGACGGCGGCGGGGTCGCCGCTGCGGGTGGCGGCGGTGGTGAGCTGGTCGACGGTGTTCTGGGTGGCGCGCTCGGCGGCCTCGGCCTCGGCGAGTTCCTCGCGCTGCCGGGCGACGTACTGCACGAGGCCGGACAGCTCGGCCCCGGCGTTCTCGCGGTCGTAGTGGCTGTTGTGCAGGTGCCACGTCCGCTCCAGGCGGGCGATCTTCTTCTCGCACTCGGCAATGTCGGCGCGGATGTCGTCGGCGGCGATCATGCGGCCACCTCCAGGAGGCGGGCGCGGGCGGCGATGTACGCGGCCTTGCGCGGCCGGTAGACGGCGAGCGCGGTGCGGAACTGGTCGGCGGTGTAGCGGACGACGCGGCGCAGTCGGCCGCGGCCGTCGACGGTCCGGCGGGTTCGGCCGGCCTTTCCGACGAGGCCGAGGCGCTTCGCGGCGGTGCGGAGCCCGTTGGCGATGCCCTTCGCGGTCTCGGCGGACTCTCCCCGGGCGATCACGTGGGACGCGAGGGAGTGCGGACGGTTGGCGCGGGCGCGGTCCCGGAGGACGGCGCGGGCGGTGCGGCGTGTTGCGCGGCGTTCGCGGCGGATAGCCTTGGTCACGGTCAGTCTCCTGGTGATGTCAGGTTTCTGGCTGCCCCCGGCCCATATGGCGTGCCAGCGCCGGGCCGGGGGCTTTTGCGTAGCAGCGTGGGCTACTTCCATAGACTGTATGGGTCCCATACACTCTTGGCAAGTACCCCGCCCGATTGGAGAGGTGCGGGTGTGAGCGACAAGGAGGTGCGGCAGGTGTCTCAAGCCCTGGATGCTGTCGAGCAGATCGCCGACCTGGAAGCGCGCGTGCGAGCCAAGAGTCAGGTCATGGCGGAGCAGGTGAAGCGCAACAAGACGTGGCAGAAGGAGCGTCGAGACCTGGTTTTCGACCTGAAGGCGGAGGGCCTGTCGTATCGGAAGATCGCCGAACGAGTGGGAACGTCGCTCGCAACGGTTCAGGACATCCTGCGCGGCTACTCGGGATCTGGCTCGCACAGGCCGAGGAAGGGTGATGCTGAGAAGTAGCCAGGCGCAGCAGAGCCCCCACGCTGTCCGAATCGGCGTGGGGGCCCTTTGCTGTCCGCGTCCAGGCTACCGCCGGGTGGGGTCAGTGGGTGAGCCAGCGGATGACCATCAGGAGCAGGATCCCGCCGCCGAGGAGCATCGCGGCCTGCCGGAAGTATTCGGTCTCGCTGACCTTCTGGACCGACTTGGACGTGAGTCCGCGGTAGATGCCTCGGGCCAACCCGGCCGCGCCCGCCCGTACTACGCTGCCCACCTCGTCGAGCGGGCCCGGCGTTTCGATGATCTGGCCGTCCGGGCGGGCGCCGCCGTGGGCCTGGTACTTGTGGGCTTTCTGGTCGGCCTGGGCGTCGTAGAGGTCGTCGCGGGTGTCCCAGGTGAGGCGGCAGGTGTGGCAGCGGTAGGTGTATCGCACGGTCCGGACGGTATCGGCCGGCGCGTGGTCCGCGTCGGGAAATGCGCCAGGTTGTCCAGAAGGGCCCCGTGGCGTCGCCGAGTCCAGTAGGTTCCGACCTTTCGGACCATTCGACGAGGGGACGCAATGAGTAGCGGGTGTCGGGACTGTGGGACGTGTACGAAGCCGGGGCTGGCCCGGATGATCCAGAACTGGGCTGTGGGCTTCATGCACCTGTGCACGGCGGGGATCTCATGGGCGGTGAAGCGAGGCGGGATGAAGCACTGCCCGCAGTGCAAGCACCTGCTCGGCCGGCACGTACGGCGGTCGGACGGTTCGTTCATCGACTGACCGTCCGTCGTTTGGCCGGTGCTGGGGTGCGGCCAGGCGCTGGCCGTCGGACGCTGGGGCCATGCGTCGTGTGCCTGTGGTCGTGTACCCGCCGGACGAGTCCGGCGGCCGGCGGGTGCGTGTCGACGGAGAGATCCTCGGCCTGGCGCACTCGGTCCGGGACGTGACGGAGTTCCTGCGCCGTGCTGGCCTGGACGACATCACCGAGGACGACGTAGCCACGTCCGGGATGATCGAGTGGCGGGGCGGCGGTCCTGAGACGTGGCCCGCGCCGTGGTGAGGGTCACGCCGCCGTTCGCCGGTACCACTTCCCCGGGCTGGGGCGGTCGGCGTAGTACGCCTGCCGGGCGGCCCGGCACCGGACGCAGGTCGGCAGCCCGAGCAGCCGCTCGAGCCGGTATCCGGTCAGGGACCCGCCGTGATCGGCGTGTTCGTGCGCCAGTCGCTTCAGTCGCTGATCGCGAGCCCGCTCGGCATGGGCTTCGCGGCAGGTCAGGCAGGACTCGCCGCGCAGGAAATGGCTGCGCCACCCGGCGTCGGTGCCGCAGGGTGGGCGGGGGCGGGCGCGTTTGGCGCGTTCGGCGGGGGTGAGGCCGCCCCAGATACCGTCGGTTTCGCCGCAGCGGATGGCGTGGTCGGCGCACGCCTGCCGGATGGGGCACTGGGCGCAGAGGGCCTTGGCTTCGGCGACGGCGGCCTTGGTCGGGGTGCTGAGGAACGGGTGGACGAACAGGTCGCCGCGCCCGTGGCAGGGAGTACGGGCGCCGGCGGGCAGGGTGCGGAGGAAGTCGGGGAGTACGGCGTCGATCATCGCGGGTGGTCCTTGGGTGCGGGTACGGTGATCTCGCCGAGTGGGGCGCGCCGGTCCGGCCAGACAGCAGGCGCGCCCCGCCGTCGCGTTCAGGACCGGGCAGCCTCGTCTAGGAACTGGGCTCGGACGAGGTTGTGGCGAGCATCAGCGAGGGCGTTGTGCAGCCCGTCCGGCTGAGGCGGGAGATCCGCCGGAGTGAGCCCGAGCCGCTTGGCCTCGGTGACCAGGTCGTCGGTCTGCATGGGGATGCCGGGCGGCAGCTCGCTCATCGGGCCGAAGAGCTGGGCCAGGGCGACGTGGTCGTAGGCCGCGTAGTACGCCCACAGGTCAGGGTCCGGGGTCTCGGTGATGAACTGGTGCACCATGCGGGCGATCTGGGCTCGGGGGCGTACGTCGGGGTGGGTGACGTCTAGGCGGTCCATGCCGCGCTGGCCGGCGGGGTTCTTGGTGATGGGGAGGGACGGCCAGACGTTGGCCATGAGCCAGCCGTGGCGGCGGATGGCGTCCTGGTCGAACTCAGAGGAGACGGCGTAGAGATCGCGGCCGTCCTCGGCCACCATGCCGATGGAGATCAGGTCGATGGTGTGGCCGTTCTCGAGGAACTCGGTGTCGTAGAAGATCCGCATGGTCATTGCTCCTTCGTGTTCAGGCGGCGTTGTCGAGCATGCTGAGCAGTTCACGGGCGTAGCTGCTGGCGGGGGCTCCCTGCCCGTACCAGCGGTCCGCAAGGTCCCGAACTCGGGCGACGGCGGCTACGTCGCGGAGGGCGCGCTGGGCGACGGCGCGCTGCTGGGCGATCACCTTGTCGCGGGCCCGGATCTCGGCGCGCAGGTCGGCGATCTCCTCCTCGGACCGAAGCATTACCCGAAGCGCCGCGGACAACTGGACCTGAAGCCCCTCACCCGCAGGCTGGTCTTTTCCACCTACGGCGCACGGCCGTTCTCCGCATTCGCAGTTGGAGCAGTGCGCGCAGATCGGTTTCCCGAGGTAGTTGTGGTAGACGATGGGGCCGCCCCCGCAGATGCAGCACCCGCTGGTGTCTGGTCGGCTGGCCCACTGGATGCCGCGCATGTCCTGGTGGATGTGGCCGAGGTGTCCGGGCCGGAGGATGCACGGTCCGACGGGCGGCCGGTCGGTGTGGGTGGAGTACTCGGCGCAGATGGTGGTGCTGGTCACTGCTGCTCACCCCGCACCGCTGCAACGAGTGCAAGAAGAGCTGTGGCGACCGCGAGGTTCGACTGGGCGGTGAGAAAGCCCGCAGCGGTGGGACCGTCCATGTTGCGGCGGCGCCCGTCGGGAAGCTCTGCCGCACGACTGATGTCGCTGGAAATGCTGTTGATCAGGCGTGTTGCGTCGTTGATCAGGTGCTGTGTGGTCATGGGTCTCCGTTCGCGGCGGTTGGGGTTCGGGGGCCGCCCCGGGGTGCGGGGCGGCCGGGCGGGTCAGGTGGGCTGTTCGTCGGTGGTGAGTTCGCCGTGGCAGTAGCCGATGCGGCCGTTCTTCATGTAGCGGCGGGGCAGGTGCGTGGTGGTGGCTCCGCAGTGTGGGCAGCCGCTCGGCTGGGCTGTGGTGGGCTGCTCGTTGAGGGCGCGGATGGTCGGGCAGGGCCAGCGGACGCCGTATTCGCTGGCTGTGCCGCACGAGGTGCACACCTGGGCGATATCGCCGTAGGAGCCGGGAGTTTCGTCCTCGTCGCAGCCGAACCCGAGGCCCTCCGTGGGTTGGTGCAGGGCCCGTGCGCCGGCGAGGGCGGCCTGGGCGCTTTCCAGCTCGGGCACGATGGCGGCGACGTGCTTCCGGTTGCCCGCGGCGACGTGCTCCAGCGTGGTGATCCGGGCGGCCTGTGCGGTGATCTCGGCGCGGTACCGGGCGCACGCCTTGAGCGCGCGGGAGAGACGGGTCCGGGTGGCGTGGAGGATGCCGAGCGAGCCTTGATCGCGGTGGTGCTCGAGGAGGCCGCGAAGGTTCCGACGGCCCTGCTCGGACTTGGTGAGCTGGGCGGTGAGTTGCTTGATGTGCTCGGCCTGCTGGTCGGCCACGACCTCCAGCGAGAGCAGGCTCGGGGCGGACTCGGTGAGGTCTCGCATCCGGGCGTACTTCTCGTCGGTGGTGTGGCCGTCCCAGCCGCGGCAGATCCGGTTCGTGGGCTGGACGTGGGTGAAGAGGTCCATGTCCCGCTCGGCGATGTGCCAGGTCATCTGTCCGGCGGGGGTCTCGATGGTGACGACGGCCCAGTCAGGGGCGGCCGGGTCGGTGTGACCGATGTGGGAGGGGTGGAGGGCTGCGAGGTGGGCAACGAGGTGGGCGCGCTCGCGGTACGTGGCGTCGAGCTGGTCGTGCAGGGCGTCGAGTTGTTCGTCAGTGAGGTCGTCGACCGAAAGCCGCTGAGTCATGACAGGTCTCCCATTCCGATCTTCTTGCGGGCCCGGTAGCTGGCAGTGAACGCACGCTGGCAAGCGCGACAAACACGCCTGCCACGTGCTGTGTAGTGGGTGTTTTCGGCGTCGAACGGGTGCCCTTTGGAGCAGTGAGTCTTGGCCGCATTTGCAGCCTGGAGACTGTTTCCGCGCAGCGTGTTCTCTCGTGCGGTGACAGGCTCCAAGTGCGACGGGTTTACGCATCGCCGGTGCAGGCAGATGACGCCTCCGGTGCATGACGAATCACTGGTGTGACACAGATGGTCGAGCTGAAGCCCGTCCGGAACGGGGCCGACGAGTCGTTCATAGGCCCATACGTGAGCTGGGTACCGAGCGCCGTTGAAGTGGAATTGACCGTACCCGTTGGCGCTGTGGGTGCTTGTCCATAGCCGACAGCCGCTTTTCGTCTTGTCCACGCGGGACATGAAGCGCTCGTCGATATTGCCGGAGAGGTTCAGCAGCGGCTCGGCATGAGGATCTCTACTTCGCTTCCACCGGTTGTAGTGCGGCCCGCAGAGACCGCGGGCATGAACTTTTGCCTCGCAGTTGTCAGCGGCGCAGGGGATGCGGTCGCTCATCGGCTCGGCTCTCCGTACCAGAAGTCCTCGGCCGCTTCGGGGCCGATATTCTCGGCGATCCAGTCGCGGTATTCCTCGTCGGTCAGGGCGTCGGTGGACACGCTGTGGGTGCCGTACCAGTCGCTCATCGGGTCGGCTCCTCGGTGGCGCCGAGCGCGCGGCGGGCTTCGTCGACGGCGGTGGCCGCGTTGGGCCAGCAGAAGAGTCGATCGACGCAGAGGGCGCTGATCGCTTCCTGCCAGCCCTCCCGGGTCCAGGCTCGGCCGCCGCCGTATCCGGGAACCATTACCGCCCAGCCGCTACCGGATACCGGCTCCTGCCGCCGTACGCGCAGTTCCGTCCCGCCGTTCTCGGGGCAGGGGACCCGGTACTCGGTCGCGTTGCCGGCCAGCGGGTCGGTGGACCGGTCGGCCACGGTCGGCGCGTCGACCTGCTGCGCCTCGTCGGCCAGGCGGCGGAGGCGGGTTGCGAGGACCGTGGCGATGTCGAGGGAGCGGGCGACGGCGTTCGGGTGGAAGTCGATGCCCGCGATCTCGTCGGCGGCCTCGCGCAGGATCGCAGCCCGGTCGGCGGGCTTGAGTCCCTTCGGTCCCTGCTCGGCTTCTGCGGCGCGGTGAGCGGCCGACTTCCACGCGGGATGGCTGCTGGGGGCCGGGAGCAGCCCGGTGGCCACAGCGGCGCGCACCCATTCGCGTGCTTCGGTGATCAGGGCTTCGGAGTTGTTCTTGCCGAGCATCAGCCAGTCCCTCCGGGTGCCGTCGGTGCGCATGCGCCATGCGGCTTCGGCGAGGTGCCGGATGCGGGGGTCGGTGGCGTAGTGCACGGTCTCGGCGGCGGACGGGTCGAGGTGAGCCATGAGGTCCTCCAGATAGTGAGTACGGTGAGTGGGCACCCGCCGGATAGCCGCCGGCGGGTGCGTCGTGCATCAGGCGGCGGCCGTGAAGTCTTGGTCCTGCGGGGTGTGGATGACGGCCCGCAGCCGGGCGCCGATCCATTCCCCGACCTGGGGAGAGACCGCGTTCCCGTACCCGTCGACCTGGTTACGGGCGGAGCCCCAGACAGTGAACGTGCCGCGGTAGTCGTTGAAGTCGACGTCGAAGCCGCAGCCACGGCCGATCTCGTGCGCCGCCATCATCCGGTAGAAGCAGTCCTCAAGCGGGAGTTCGGCGAGCGACGCCCGCCACTGGGCCATGAGCAGCGCGGTCGTGTCGGTGGCGGTGAGGGTGCCGAGCGGGTCCGTGACCGGGTGCGGTGCGGTCCCGTGGTCGGGGCTGGTTCCGTTCTGCTTGTACCAGCCGGCGGCCGTCAGCACCGCCGGGATCTGCTCCGAGGTGAAGGTGGGCATCGCCTCGCCGTGCAGCGTGGGCAGCGTGTTCTTCCGGTACGGGATGACACCAGAGGACAGCACGGCGAGGGTCTCCGACCCGACCTGGGTGGGCAGCGGCTCCCCGGCGCCGCGCGCGGCGCCCTGGAAGTTGTCCACCGCGAGCGCCATTGCCGGTGCGGCCAGTCCGTCAGCGGCGTCCTGGGCCCACAGCGGCTGGACGACCGGTCCGGTCGACAGGATCGCGGTCTCCTGCTGGCTGGTCTGTGTCGCCATCGGCTGCAGCAGGAGCCGTTCCGAGCCATGCACGCCCTTGGCCGGCATGAGGATCGCCGGGAAGTCGGCGAAGCGCTGGCGGCAGCGTTCCGCTCGCGCCATCGACGACCGCGCGAGCGGCCCGACGAAGCCGTCCTTGAACGTCTTGATCGGCTTGTCGCCGATGCGGGTACCGAGGTCGGTGAGGTCGAGCGCGGCCAGCGACGGCGTCATCGGCGGGATGACGGGGCGGCGGCAGGACGGGCACCGGTATTCGTACTGCTTGCCGTACATCACTGTGCCGGTCGCCGGGATGCCGGTCTTCCATGCCCAGACCGCCTCGACGTCCTTGTCGCAGCGTCCGCAGTGCGACACGGGCCGGTGCTCCAGGTCGGGCATCGGGAGGGACTTGTCGACGAACACCCAGTAGCCGCGGTCCCGGGACTGCGGGACCCCGAAGAACTGGCTGTTGAGGTACAGGACCTTGTGCCGGTAGCCGAGCAGGTCGAACTGGTTGAGCCACCACCGGTAGGTGGATCCGTCCCCGACCTTGGGGCGGCCCGGCAGCGCGGGTCCCCATGAGGTGAGCTGGGTGGTGCACTCGACGAGGATGAGCCGTGGGTGGTGCTTGGCGGCGTACTGCAGGACGCAGTTCGCGGTGGCCCGGTCCCGCTCGGACCTGGTGACACGCGCTTCGTAGTCGGGGTCTTCCAGCTCGAACAGCGTCAGTCCCTGCTCGTACGCCTTGATCGTGTTGGCGAGTGAGTGGTTGACGCAGCTCACTCCTGCGGCCAGGAGGTCAGCGGCGGGGAGGTCTCGGGCGGAGTGGTAGTCGGCTGCGTCGGGGTTGACCAGGTCGGCGATCCAGTGCTCCGCCTCGGGGTGGTTCGCCTCGTGGACCTCGACCTTGTAGGCGTTGTGGTTGGCGGCCATGATCGTTGCGAATCCGGCGCGCTTGATGCCTTCGGTGAGGCCCCCGAAGCCGGAGAAGAGATCTACGGCGGTGAGGTCGTCGTGGCGGAACCGGCGGCGTCTGGTGGCCGGCCGGTGGGTGGCGGTCCGGACAGTCTTCTTGGATGTGGGCGCAGGGATGAACATCAGAGGCTCCAGAGGCGGGGCTGCAGGTGGACGAGCGGGAGTTCGGTCTGTCCGGGTACGTGGTGGTCGGGTGGTGGTGTGGGGATGTGGGGTCCTGTGTGACCTCCTGTGCGTCTGTGGCAGGTGGGGCCGACTCCTCGGGCCTTGGACGTCTCGGACTTCAGGAGACGGCCGCACACGCGGCACGACGGGGTGGTCATGGCTCCTCGTCGAACTCGTCGTTAGGCCACTCGTCCGCGGTGAACGGCCCGCCTAGATCAGGCATTGCGAAGACGCTCCCGAAACCACCCGTCCCCTCCACGAACCGCAGCTCACGGTCAACCGCTCGGTACGCACGCACCTTCTCCATCGACCTCCGGCAGACGCGGCACCGCCACGGCCTGCGGAGCGTGATCCACTGGCTGCGGAAGCACCAGGTGCATGCCGCGTAGTACAAGGACGGGCCGTGCGGCGTCTCCCAGTTCGCGTAGCCGCACAACAGCCGCCGGCCGGGCCGCGTCGGGTCGGACGGGAGCTGCTGTCGTCCGATGAGGACGAGCTCCCCGCCGGGCCAACGGCAGGCGCAATCTCCGGCACAGCAGCAGGCTCGGGTCTGCGCGAGCTCCACGGTCTTCTCGACCCGGGGGATGCCGGGTCCCTTGGCCTCGATCCAGGTGCCGAGTTCGGGTAGCCAGAAGTCGGGGATGTAGACGGCGCCGGAGGGGAGCGTGAGGGTCTCGGGCTCGTACTCCCACCGGATGTGGTTGGCGTCGAGGGTGCGGGCCCAGTCGGCTTCGAGGCGGGAGCGGAAGGTGGTGTCCCCGTAGGTGGTGGAAACAGCGTCCAGGTTGGTGAGCGGGTCGGTCACGAGACACTCCGCAGTCCGCGACGAAGGTCGGGGCCGTCGAAGCCGACGACAGTCGCGGTCTGCGCGAGACGGGAAGCGAGCCGGTCACCCAGGCGAGTCACCAGGTCAGGCGTAGGCGACCCGGTCTTGATCGGCAGGTTGGTGGTGATCAACAGCGGCAGAGACTCGTTGTACCGGTGGTTCACGATCCGGTACGTGGCCTCCTCGGTGAACTCGGACAGCTTCTCGGTGCCGAGGTCATCGAGAAGGAGGAAGGGGATCCGCATGAGGCGCTTCAGCTCGGTCTCGCTGCCCTTGTCGGACCCACCGGGGCGCAGAAGGCCGTACAGGTCGGGCGCGGTGGTCGCGATCATGTGGAAGTTGCAGGGCCCGGCTTCTGCGACCCTTCGCAGCGCCCCGTATGCCTGGTGGGTCTTCCCGGTACCGATGTTGCCGTGAAGGACGAGAATCCCGGCGCTGCGGATATCGATCGAGGCGTGGTCGGCCCACGCCTGCACCACCGGGTCGGTGGCTGTTGCCTGCCGGTATCGGTAGGGGGCGGCGGTGGACCAGCGGCTGAGGGCGAACTCGGCGCGCTGGCGGCGGTGGTACTCGGGATGGCCAGGATCGTCGGGGGTGGGGGTGTTGTCGACGGGGCCTGCGGTGACGTCGGGGGCGTGCTGGGCAATGCCGGCCATGAGGCGGGCGAGCATGGACGGCTTCTGCTCGGCGAGGGTCTGGGGTTCGGGCACGGGGTGCTCCTTAGAAGTGGCCGAGGTCTGCGGCGCGTTCTTCGGGGGTGGGTTCGCGGTACGGCTGCCAGCCGCCAGACACGGCGCGGAGCGGCGGGCGCTCGGTGCCGGGGCGGGGCAGCGGCGGCAGTTCGCTCCAGCCGCGCATGAAGTACTTCGCGGAGTCGATGTTGGTGCGGGCTGCTGCTCGGACTGCGTAGTCGATGAGGGCGGGGACGCCGCTCTTCGTGATGAGGGCGAGGACGGGGAACCACTGGTCGCCCTTGAAGGGCCAGCGGACGTTGACGCCTGCTGCGGTGATGCCTTCGACGAGGGGCAGGGCTGCTTCGGGGATGCCGTAGCTGAGCCGGTCGTCGGCTGGCTCCTCCTGCTTGCTTGCTGAGGGGGTAGTAGAGGAGGGGTAAAGAGGGGTAGGGGTCCCGGATTCCGGGACACTGACGTCCCGGATTCCGGGACACTGAGCCGGTTCAGTGTCCGCGTTTTCGGGACACTGACCAGACTGCTCAGTGTCAGCAATTCCGGGACGCTGAGGGGTGTCAGTGTCAGGAGAATCGGGACACTGAGAAGGGGTGTCAGTGTCCGGGTTTTCGGGACACTGAGGTTCCGCGAACATCGGGATCTTGTACTTCGCGGTCCCGTTCTTCTGGCCGGCCGTCAGCTTCTCCAGGGCGCCCTTCGCGGCGAGCGTCTTGAGGACGGCGTACAGCTGGGAGCGGCTGAGCTTCGCCCCGCGCAGCACCTCGGGGCGCTCAACGCTGTTCCACGTGATCCGGGTGTCTTCGTTGGCGTCCTCGGCCAGGACGACGAGGAGAAGCTTCTCCCGGTGCGTCAGGGCCTCGGGTGCGCTGTTGAGCACCTCGACCATCAAGCGGATTCCCACGGGCTGTCTTCTCTCAGTCGTGCGTGGTTGAAGGGCTGCGTCTTGGCAGGTCCGGCCCTCCCCTGCCATGCTACTTTAAAGATTGGTAATTATGGAAAGGATGGTCATGACTTACACTCTCGCCATGGCGTCTGATCTGGAGCCCCGCATTGCCGAAGACGGCATTCAGGACGTGCCGCTCACCCGGGCACGCGCGCTCCTGACCCGACTCATCGAGCAGGTCCGCGAAGACGGGCTGGTCAGCGCCCTCACCGTCCGCGGCCGGCGCCGCGCCTACCTCGTCACCCCGGACGCATTCGACGCGGCACAGTCGGATCACCGCATGGTCCGGGCCTTCCACGCTGCTGCTGGGGAAAGGCCGCAGCCGGAAAGGACGGCGGACTTCCTGGCGCTGATGGCCCGCAAGCTGACGGAAGTCGAGGAGCGGGACGCTGCTGCTGCACGGCGTATCGCTGACTACGAGCCCTGAGCGCATCCCGTCCTCCTCTCTGGCCCCGTACCGAGGTGCGGGGCTTCGTGCTGTGCGGGTGGTGGCCCGGGGCGCGGCGGCCCCGGGCCGGAGGGTCAGCCCTGTGCGAGCTGTTTTTCGTACGCGTCGCCTGCGGCCTGACACGCGTCGTCGACCGGTTCGCCAAACTGGAGGTGCCGGTAGTACGCCTTCGTCGTCCCGCAGACGGGCCAGCTCTCCTGGCTGCTGGCCTGCTCGGCGAGCCACCGCTGCCGCGGGGTCATCCCGGCGCGGACGCCGAAGCGGTGCTTCAGGCCCTTGCCTGCCTCTTCCTTGGCCGTCGCTTCCCGGCAGGCGTCGATGACGGGGCAGGCGCGGCAGAGGCTGATCGCGAGGAGGCGGTCGGCCGCCTTCCGCTTGTCCGCGTACCAGAGGTCGCAACCCGCGTAGGGCGGACGGGCGCACACAGCGTTGGCGACCCATTCCGTCGGCCGGGCCAGGGTGTCGGGTGCGTGGGTCATGCGGCCACCGCCACGGTCTCAGGCCACTCGCACCCGGCGAGGGCTTGCAGCGCCCGCTCCGGGGCCTCGGCGAGCGGGTGGCCGAGGTGGTGCAGGCCCATCGCCATCGCCGTGTACGCGTCGGCCTGGTCGTACCGGCCGACGCCCTCGGTGTGATGCCCGTACCGGTCGGCGACACCGGACCTGACCTCGCCTTTGGTGGCGTTTCCGCGTCCAGTGGCGAACATCTTCAGGCTGGACGGTGGGACGACGCCGTACGGGATGCGGTGCCGGTAGCAGTACTGGCGGACCAGGACCCGCAGGCCGGCCAAGTCCTCGTGCCCGGCAAGGGCGGCGTGCCCGTAGGACGGGCCCTCCATGACGACAAGGTCGGCACGCTTCACGAAGTCGGCGACGGCGGCGAGCAGGTGGTTGAGGCGGTCGTCGCCGCGGCGCTTGGTGCGGATGATGTCGGACCATCCGGCCCCGGCGACGCCGGTGCAGGTGAGGGAGAGGTCGAGGCCGATGACGAGCGGAGGGCGAGCGGGAATGATCACTTGTCCCCCTCGGCGTCCCACTGGTCCGCGATGTGGCGTAGGACGTACGCGGCGGCCGTCTTGCTCATGCCGTTGGCGGCGGCCTCTATGGAGACGCTGCCCTCGGTGCTGCCGGGGCGGATGATGACGAACGCCAGGGCGTCCGTGCCATCAACGGCGACCATGCGGGTCTCGGAAGTGGTCACTGCTGGTCTCCCTTCACGGTGCCGCACCAAGTGCAGGCCCAGGACCGCGGCGCGGCGGCCGGGACGTGGCGGGTGGTCATGTGGCCGCATACCGGGTCGTCACACGCCAACCAGCGCGTGCCCGGTACCAGTTCGGCCCCGTTGATCTCGGCGGTGCGGCGCCCGCACGCCTGGCAGGTCAGCACCCCGCCGTCGACGGTGTGGGTGGTGAGCCGGTCCCAGCCACAGCAGAGGCACCCGGCGACGCGGGTGACCCGCGGCGAGTCCATCGGCACGGCCCGGTGCTGGCCGGCGGGAGCAACGAGGCGGCGCACAGCGGTCAGCGGGTTCATGCCGTCCTCCTGCTCTGGTGCGGAACGAGCGGCCACTCGGGCCGGACCGCGGCCGCTTCGTGCTCGCGGCCGGGGGTGCGGGCGAGGTAGCCCGCGTACGACGCGGCCTGCTGGGCGGCCCACTGCTGCTGGACGGCGTGCAGCTGGTCGAGGGCGGTGCCGCGCAGCTGCGGCCACCGCTCGGCCAGCACCCAGGCGACGCGGCAGGCGGCGAGCGCGTCCGCGTCGGCGGTGTGCGCGGCGTCAAGGCGGAGCCCGTAGTGCGCGCACAAGTCGGTGAGGGTGCGGCGGCCCTTGCGGTACGGGTCGACCGCCTTGTCCATGACGCGCGGGTCGATGACACGGAGCTCGTCGCCGACCAGGTCGGTGAGGGGCGTGATGCCGTACCGGCGGGCCTCGCGGTCCAGGAGCGTGAGGTCGTAGGAGGCGTTCATCACGACGATGGGCGTGCCGTCGGTGACGATGTCGGCGAGGGCGTGCACGATGTCCTCGACCACCTCGGCAGCCGGGCGCCCATTCGCACGCGCCTGGGCGGTGGTGACGCCGTGGACAGCCGTGGCCTCGGCGGGGATGTCGATGCCCGGGTCGGCCAGCCACGTGGCGTTGACGACCGGGTCCCCACCGCCGCACCCGATGATGCAGGCGGTGACGATGCGGTCCGTCTCGACGTCGACGCCGGTTGTCTCCAGGTCAAAGCCGACTAGTCGTCCGTTGTGCCAGCTCATGCGGCACCGCCGGTGATCTGCGGGAGGCTCAGGTGCGCGAGGGCGCCCGAACGCCACGCCTCGGCGATCTGGTCGCGGCCGGTCTTCGTCGGCCGGACCGAGTGCGTCGTCGACCTGGTCGCCCGGATCTCCACCCCCGGCACCTCCTCGACGACGCCGGTCTCCTTGTCCGATACCTCGGCGGTCCCGGCCGCGGTCATCTCGGCGAGGAGCGCCGCCTGGTACGCGGGCCGAACCTCGGTGACGAGGCGGGACACCACGTTGTGCGGGGAGTTGGCCCGGACCCAGGCGAGGAATGCCTCGGGGTCCACGACGGTCGCGGCGGGCTTCGGGTCCGTGCGGCTGATGGTGGCGACCTTCGTGCCGTCGGGGAGGGTGGCGTCGACCCGCCCGACCCCGCCCGTGGTGAGGGCTTCCTGCATCTCGGCCTTCACGGCCTTCAGCCGGTCGTTGACGGTGTCGGCGAGGGCCTTGAGCGCGGCCTCTTCGAGGGCGAGCTGCTGCAAGTTCATGTGTGTGGTCTCCTTGAGGGGGCCGCCCCCGCTTTCCTCGGGGGCGGCCCGTTGCGTGGGGGTGGTCAGGCGGCGGCGGGGCGGATCTGCGCGGTGAGCGCCCGGATCGCGTCGACCGGGGCGTCGGCGAGCGGCATGCCGAGCGCCTGCTCGGTGCCCTGCTCGAAGTCCTCCAGCCGTGCCTCCTCGGCGGCGGCGCGGAGTTCGGCGACCGCGGCGGCGTAGTCGTCCTCGTGGCTGATGTTCTCGGCGTCGACCACCTCGTCCGTCGAGGGGGACTCGGTGTCGGTCGGAGCGGCGGCCTTGGCCTTGCCGACATCGGCGATCTGGGCGAGGTACTCGGGCCGCGCGCCCTCGGACTTGGCGTCCTGCCAGATCAGCCGGACCGTGGCCGCGTCTGGCGCGGCGAGCGCCTCGTGCAGGTAGTCCCGCCCGCTCGGCGTCAGCGACTCCGGCGAAACGTCGGCGATGCCCGCCTGGACGGTGGCGGAAGGGGTGGCCCACCGGTCGGCCTCGCCCGGCTGGACCCGGCGCAGCTGCTGCACCGTAGCGTCCACCGGCATGCCGTCCTCATTGACGTTCGCGCCCAGCTCCTCAGGCGTGTAGCGCACGCCGGACAGCGCTTCCTCGCACGCCTCGCGCGCCACCTCGGTGATCGCGCGGGCCTTGAGCATCGCGGCCGGGTAGTTTTGCCATACCTTCTTGCCGGTGAGGCCGGCTTGCCGGGCGCGGTCCATCGTCCACGTGCACTCGAAGGTGAAGCTGGGGTCGTCGGCGCGGATGATCTGCGCGACGGCTCGGGTGTCGTCGCCGGTAACCCGCAGCTTGTGGCCAGCCCGGCGGACGAGCGCGGAGATCAGGGCCGATGACGCCGACGGCTTGCCCTCGATGACGTGGACGCCGGTGATCGCGGTCATGGGGTGGAGACCGAGGGAGTCGGCGAACTCCAGTGCGTAGAGCAGGTTGGCGGGCTGGTTGCGGTACTGCGAGGGGAGCATGCCGGAGGCGGCAAGAGCCTTGGCGTACTGCATCTTGTCGGGCAGCGAGGCCGGGGCAGAGGACTGGTGGCGGACGAGTTCGGTGGTCATGCGATCACTCCGTTGGTGCTGATCAGGGCGGCGAGGATGGCCAGCCCGGCGAGGGGAAGAGCGAGGATGAGGGCGCAGGACGCCCCGGCGGCGGGGCCGTGGTCGAACGAGGCCCGGTCCTGGAGATCCCGCTGCGACCGGCCAATGCCGGACTGATCAGGGCGGGTCCAGGTCCCGCCGAACGTGGACGGGTGGTTGCTCATGCCGCCACCTGCTGACGAGCCGCGTCGTACAGGTCGATTCCGTGGCGGATCGCGTGGCAGCACCACAGGAACTCGGGCTCGTAGTCGTGGAAGTCCCACTCCCACACGTCGCTGAACTCGTAGCCCTGGTAGCAGAAGTCCTCAATGAGGTTCCGCGCCGTGTGCTCGTCGCTCAGGTCGTCGTTGAGGACCCACCTGCGCAGGTGCTTGCCGGTGCCGGGCGGCACACCTTCCCAGCGGGCGTCGTTGACGAACTGCTCGACTACGCGCCGACGGAGCAGCTGCTCGGAGTACTCCTTGACGGAGCGCCGCCCACCGCCAAGCTTCTCCGCCCAGTAGTGCGGGTTGATGCCCGGACGGTCGGAGCGGAAGAACTGGAACATGTCGTCGAGGCGGGTGAAAACGTAGCCGTCGCCGACGTCGCCCCGCATGGCCAGGGATCCGGGCCAGGTGACGATCTCGAACCAGTACTCACTGTTCCGGGGATTCATGAACCGCAGGTGTCGGTACAGGCCGTCGTCGTGGAGGACGGTCATCGCGTGGTTGGCGGTGTCCCGGGCGAACCGGGCGGTGATGTCGGTGGTCACAGCGCGCCTCCGTGGGCGTGGTTGAGGCGGTAGCAGCGGCGGCCGGGGTCGGTGTCGTCAGGGACGAGCAGGCCCCGCCGAGCGAAGCGCGCGAGATCGTCCCGCGCGGTCTTCCGCTTCGGCGCGGCGTACCCGTAGGACCGATACAGGCGTTTCACACGGCAGGTGGTCCACTCGTCCTCGTCGCCGTCCCGGATCGCTCGGCCCAGGAGAGAGAGTCGGTCAGCGGCGCTCATGCCGCCACCGCCATCGTGTGAGCCGCAGCCGCACAGATCCCCTTCACGTGGATCCGCACATCCCGCCACGTCACATACAGCGAGGCGCTGTACATCCGGCCCGCCGACCCGACGAACTCCAATTCGCGGACCACGCCGCCGAGGACCGCCGCGTACGCGTCGATCACCGGACGCATGTCCACGGCCGGGTTGAGAACGACCCCGGTCAGCGGGCCACCGTCCTCCGGCAGCGACCAGTCGAGCACCGGCAGATGCGGGTTCTCGGTGAGCAGCTGCACCAGCGCCGTCGCGGCACCCAACTGCGGGATAGGCTTGTTGTTCACGGTGACCTCTTCTTTCTGAGTGGTTGAGGTGATCGAGGGGCTGCAAACACGGACCGGGCCTGGTCCAGGGCGGCCCCGCTTCGTTTTGGTCAGTTGGTCAGGCCGACGCGGCGAGCTGCCTCGCGCTCGCCATCCAGGCGGCGACCTTGTCCAGGTCGAACCGCCGGCCACGGAAGACGGTGGGCTCGACGGGGCAGCCCGCCTTTACCCACTCGTTGACCGTCCAGTTCGAGACCCCGTAACGGGCCTGGAGCTGCGCAGTGGTGAGCAGAGGCGTCAGGCCGACTACGCGGAGCGCCTCGGTGCGGTCAGCAAGACTGGCCATCAGACTTGGACCTTTCTACTGTGTCGGTTGAAACTGTGGGCATGCGGAAGTGCTGGTCGATCGGTTCTCCGAGTGCGGCGGTGATGAGCCTCGCCGTGCGAGGCCGACACACGTCTTTCGCCCATCGACCCCGACCGGTGACCTTGATGACCGTGGCGAGGCTGATTCCTCGTCCGTGGGGATCGACCTCCCGAGTGCGGGCGGCCAACGTGACTTGGGTCAGTCCGCGGCGTCGCATTGCGTCTCGGAGTGACTGGCCGTCGCCGGTGCGGATGAGGTTGGTCATGTGGTCCTCGTGCATGGTGGGGCTTGTTCGGCCGCTCACGCTGCCGTTGACACATTTCTACTGTGTGAGTGTCAGTGAGGTCAAGTGAGGGGCGGTGAGTTTCAGTGAGGGCCCCTTGAGGGTAGCGTTCACTCGAACGTGCGTTCTATCGTCTGCATATGTCGCTACCAGGGCGCACGACAGGGGAGGTCAAGCGCCGAATCTCGACCCCGGCACGCCTCTACTTTTACTTGCAAAAGTAGAAGATCAACAGGCAGTCTTATGCCTGTGGACAGGCATGAGCAGCAGGAGCCCGAGGACCTGGCGCAGCTGATCGTCCGACTCAAAGACACCTACGGTGTCACCGACTCGGACATCGCGCGCAGGATCGGCGTTGCCCCTGCCACCGTGAATTCCTGGGTCCATAGAAAGCGCGGCGGCACGCGCGGCCCCAACAAGGACAAGCTGCGCGCCCTGGCCGCCGCCTACCCGGCATTCACCGTGGACGAGATCTTCGCCGCCGCCGGCCGACGCACCCCGGGATCGCTCAGCCCCGAAGCACGCGACCGGATCCTGGCACTGATCGACGAACTCACCGAAGATCAGCAGGAGTTCACTGAGATCCAGATCCGCGCATTGGTCGACCGAAACCGCTCCGGAGCGTAAGCCCGACACGCCCGACAGTAGTCGCATATTCCACCAGATCGGAGTACGGTCTTCCGGTCGGCCGATGTCCTCCCCCATCGGCCGCAGGTATCCGCTTGCCTGCGCGCCCCGGGGGGCTCTATGTGCATCCGCGTCCGCTTTTCCGCCCACTGCCCATCCGATCCATGGGACCCGCTCGCACGCACCATCACGCTGCCAGCCGCGCTCCCCACCGCAAGCACCGCCCTTGTCGTACGAGCTGTTCTCCGTGAACTCGCTGTAGAGCAGCCCGATGTCGGTGCAATCTGCTTCTGCGGGGCACCAGTTTCGTTCCTGCCCCGCGTCCCGTACCAGCGGAGAATGGGCGAGGTGATGCGCCGTGGCGCGTAGAGCAACGAACAACCCACGACAGCTACGCAGCAAGTCATGTGGTTGCGCACAATGCGTGGAGGCATACCCTCCGGCCGAGCACGGCGACCGCAATCGCCGCCGAGACTGCCTTGGCAGCTGGCAGGCTCGCTACCGGGATCCGGCAGGCAAGCAAAAGGCTCGCAACTTCCCGAAGAAGAAGGAAGCAGACGACTTCCTCGACGACGTACGCACCCGCGTCCGGCGCCGCACCTACAACGACCCGAAGCGCGGCGAGATCACCCTCGCTGCTTGGTGGGATATGTGGTGGCCGGCACAACCACCTCGAGCAGTCACGACCACGAACCGGAAGTTCTCGAACTGGCAGCACCACATCGAGCCGAAGTGGGGGAACTGGCGGCTGTGCGACCTCGAGTACATGGAGCTCCAGGGATGGCTCACTCGTGAGGTGAAGGGACACCACACCCGCAAGAAGGTGCTGGAGCTCCTCAACGCGATGCTCCGCGGCGCAGTGAAAGACGGGAAGCGAATCCCGTTCAACCCGGCGGCTGAGATCGAGATCGAGGCGCCGCCGAAGAAGCACGCTGACGAACTCCGCCCACCGACGAGAGAGCAATGCGCGGCGATCCGGAAGCACACGCCGATGTACTACCGGCCGCTGCTCGTCTTCCTGGAGCAGACCGGCTTGCGGTGGGGAGAGGCAACCGGCCTGCGGTGGGGAAACGTGGACCTCGAGGCCAAGCACCTCAAGGTCAAGGAAGTGCTCAGTGAGGACAAAGGCACTTTGTTCCGGAAGCCGGCGCCGAAGTCGGCGGCCGGGTTCCGCACCGTGCCGTTGACGCCGGACGCGATCGCGGCCGTGCTGACGATGGTGGACCGGTGGCGGCCGAAGGACACGATTTCCCCCTTCGGTGATGGGAGAGATCTGCATGCGGACGAGCTGATCTTCCGTGGTCCGCAGGGCGGTGTGCTGACCCGGCACAACTTCCGACGTACCTGGATCCCTGCGATTCAGGCCGCTGGCCTGGCTCGACAGGTCACCAATCCCGAAACGGATCGGGACGAGTGGTGGCCTCGGGTGCACGATCTGCGGCATGTCTTCGCGACGTGGCTGAAGGATCTGGGCGTGCAGGAGAAGGAAGCACAGACGATCCTCGGGCATGACCGCGGGTCCAAGGTGACGTGGATCTACCAGCACTCGCCTGAGGATGTGGCAGCCCAGGTGCTGGAAATGATGGCGCCGCCAACGCCGGCTGTTCGAAAGCTGCGGGCGGTGTAGGGGGTGGAGTCCACGAGAGTCCACATGGAGTCCACAACACCCCCTCACTGAACCTCACCGGCGCTCACTGAAACCTGTTCTTCGAGGTCATGCCCCCGCTATCGGAGCCCCACCGAGACTCACTCAGCCTCGCTGAGGCACATGATCGCTTTACGTTTTCTCCTAAAGCGGGTGTCGCAGGTTCGAATCCTGCCGGGGGCACAAGCATTACCGCTCTGACCTGGGATTTCTCCGTCAAAGAGCAGCCCTATTCGGCCTCGGACTCCTCGTCCGGGGCCGTTTGCGCGAATGGACGGGAAGTTGCTCTCCCGAGAATCTCCCTAGGGATCAGCGTCATCCGACACGAACTCCGGATCGGGCATCTCCGTGCTGTGGGGGCTCGGACTCCGCTTCGGAAGCGGTGTTCTCGGCGGTGGCACGGGCGCGCGGTACGGGCCGGGCTGCGGCCTCGGCGATCGCCAGGACCGCCTGGGGGCAGGCTCACGTACATCACGGCCGGGGCGGTCGCACTCCTCGATCGCCTTCTCGACCTCGGTGCCCGTTACATCCGTCAGCGACATGGGCCGGAACCCTGCGCGATTCAGCCCAGTACGTCCCCGTACAGGCGGAACAGTCGCGGCAGTTGCGCGGACGCGGCCGATTCGGGCCCTGCGTCCAGGAGGCGGCTCCAGCAGGTGGCGGTGAGGGCCCTGGCCCGGCTGCCGGGCCAGGGGTGGGGCAGCAGTTCGGGCGGTAGCAGTGGGTCCGGCTCCAAGGCCCGGGTGAACTCGGCCGCGAGCTCGACGGCCATGGTCAGCCGTTCGGCTTCGGACAGCTCGCCGCCGGCCCCTCCCCCATCGCTGTCGCTCGCGCTCCCGCCCCCGCGCCCGACCTCGCTCTCGATCTCGCCCTCGCGCCCGATCTCGGAGAGGCAGGATTCAGCGAGGGCCGCGAGACGTTCGTACCGTTCAGCGATCTCCGTCAGCGGCCACAGCGACGGCGCCAGGTCCGCGGGCCGGTCGACCGCGCCCACGCGCAGATCGCCGCTGGTGAGGAAGGTGACCGCGGACAGGAGGTCCAGCGATCGGGCCTCCGCCTCGACGAACTCCTCGATGGGGTTGGCGCTCACGTAGAGGCCGCCCTGGACGGGTGCGGCGCCGAGTTGGAGCAGGCGGTCGCGGAGGGCGTCGCGAGCGGCCCGCCTGGCCTCGGGCACGGCGAAGGCGAACAGGTGCCAGACGCCGTCCCACGGGGCGAGCCCCCGGTCCTGCCGGTAGGCGTGGCGCACGAAGCCCGCGTCCGGGGCGATGGAGCCGACGGCGTCCCTGGTGGCCCTCAGCACGGCCTTGCGGCCCCGGCCCTCGTGGGTGAACCGCCCTTCGGCGACGAGGCGTTTGACGCACAGCCTCACCTGCTGATCGGTCATCTGAAGGATGCCGGCCACGGCGTAGAGCTCCCCGGCGTCCACCGTGCCGTCCTCGCGCACGAGCGCGTGCACCAGCAGACGGGTCGGAACGTCCACCCGGCTTCTTCCGGCGTTCATCGCGGCTCCCCGTTCTCCGCCGCAGCCGTGACCGGACGGTACATAGTCGTGACCGCCGAGAAACCCATCAGGCCGCGCAGGTACGGCGTGCGCTCGGTGCGCGCCGCGCTGAAACCGTGCCGTTCGTAGAGGGCGCGGGCCCGCGGATTGACGTCGATGACGTCGAGCCTGACACGTCGGCAGCCGTGGTCGGCGGCGAGGGCCACGATCTCCTTCAGCAGCAGGCTGCCGATCCCGTGGCCGCGGTGCGCCAGGTTCACCGCGATGCCGTCCATCACGAGTTCGTGCGCCGCCGGGGTGCGCGAGAACAGGGCGAGGAGCGCAAGCCGCGGCAGCCCGCGCACCGCTCCGTACGTGGCGAGCACGTCCCGCGCACCGCCACCGGTCAGCGCGCGCTCGCCGAGCCGGTATCCGGCCACGCCGACGACTTCGCCGTCGAGGAGCGCGGTGACACCCCGGTCGTGGTGGAGGTGCCGGGCGATGAACTCCCGTGCGGTGTCGGGCGGATCGAGGGCGGGGCCGAGCTTCCGGCCGAAGGCGTCCCAGTACAGCTCGGCAACACGCGCCTCGACGCCTTCCGGGATCCCCCGGCGCACCACCACCGGCCCGCTCTGCCGCGCGGGGCCGTTCCCGTTCTCCGGATCCGTCACCGTTCCTCCTCGCCCTTCTCGGCCGTCCCACCGCGTCGTCCCGTCACCTGTCGCCCTCTCGCATCACGCCGTCACGACTTCACCCCGTGATGCCGTCACGCCCTCACGCGCGCCATCGCTCCGGCGGCTCGTCCGGGTGACCGTTGCCGATCCCTCTCCGCTTGAGTGTAAACGCTCGGAAATGAAACGAGCGTTTCAGAAACGATAGAAATAGGAGAAGGAGGCATGGGGATCGTGCCGCTCGGGAGATCGGAAGGGGCTCCGGAACGGGCCGACGGGCTGGGGTGGCGGACGCCGGCGGGCGCGCTCCCGAGCGTCGTCTCGATCCGCCTGTCGAGCGCGCCCTTCCGGACAGGCCCTGGGCTGCCCGGAGGCGTCGAGCCTCGTCGTCGGGGACGCCCGGGGAGGCGAAGTGGAATGGCACCCCAAGGCGGTCGGCCAGGGCACGGCCCGCCTCAACTGCGGTGGTGCCCGGCCGCGGGGTCGTCAAGACGGTGGTGGACGATCGCCGGGTGCCCTTCTCCGAACGTCGTCAGTACGCCCCGAACGACCAGAAGACGCCCACCTCGTCGTCGGTCACCGCGATCAGACCCAGGTCCTCGAAGAAGTCGAGGCCGTTGAGGTACTCGGAGGTGAGGAAGCCATGGGATTCCGTGCCCCGGAGGCCTGCTGCGAGGAAGTCCCGGGCCGGGTCGCAGGCGGCGGCCGTCGCGTTGGTCCAGTAGCGCGCGGTGGGCCCGTACCGGCCGAGGAGGGTTCGGGCGTCCGCCAGCACGGCGTCCCGGTCCGGGCGGGAGCGAACGGGGGCGGGCTCCGACTGCCATTCCTCGGCCATGATGGCGAGCGCGGCGACCGCCGCCTCCGTCTCCAGGGGGTACAGACGGTCGGGGAACTCTGACGCGTCCGGGGGGTCGAAGGGGTACGCGGGCGCCGTGTGGCGGGCGACGTTGGTGCGGTCCCAGTCCAGTCGGACCCAGCCTCGGGGATCAGGGACCGACCGGTGCAGCACGGCGTGGACGTCGTGCGCCCAGTCCTCGTGCCGCCGGGGGCCGGTGGCCGCGAAGGTGTACGTGTCGTCGAGCAGCCGCAGCGCCGCCGCGTTCCAGGGACAGCGACGGCAGCGCAACTCCGCCAGCAGATCGCCGACTTGGCGGGCAAAGGCGTCCTTCGGCTCACAGGGGATGCGCCGGAACTGGTCAAGGGCCCAGTGGGTGAGCTCACCCCCTCCTTCCGCTGCAAGGCAGACCAGCCCCTGCGGAAGCGGGAGGTCCGCGCCGTCCCAGAGCGCCTCCAGGTGCGCATCGAGCAGATCCAGGGCAGTCCGGTCGGCAGGCAGTGACATTTCGCCACTCTATGCCGTCTCTTCCGGGCTGTGCCGACCCCAGGTGGTCGGCAGGACGCGCGCGCTGCGGCGAACGGTCCGGAGAGGCGACGACACCGTGCCCCAACCGGCCCGAGGCCAGCACGGTGCTGTCGAAGCTCGGTTTCTGGCTCAACTTTTTTGTGACGCTGTCACGCTGAGCGGCCCGTCGGGCGGACGGACAGGGGACGGGCAGGCACACGGACGGACGGGGGACGGGCGGGCACGCGGACGGGCAGGCAGGCGACGCGCGACCGTGGCGCCCGTCCGCCCGTCGCACGCGCGCCATGCCCCATCGGCCCGCCTGCCCCCGCCGGTTAGCGTTCTACCGAACGCCCGGACCGCTCCCCGACCAGAACGGAACGCCGCAGTGGCCTCTGCCGAGCTGCCCTCGCACCGCCCCCGCCTGCACGCCCACGAGCCCGCGGAGGCGCGCGGCTCGTGGCTCGGGCACCACCGCGTACCGGCCCTGGTCACCATCTGCGTACTGCCCCTGTACGTCCTGTGGTGGGCGGTCTTCGCGACCGGCGGCGGCGACCTCGCGGCGCAGGTGGCGTGGGCGGAGTTCGCGAGGATGTACCCCGGCTCCGCGTACAACCTTTTCTGGTACGGCGGTCTGCACACCGCGAACTACAGCGTGATCTCGCCCTATCTGATGGCGGCTCTCGGCGTGGTGCCCGTGACGCTGTTGTCCGGGCTCCTGTCGTCCTGGCTGGCGGGGGCGCTGATGGTGCGCAGCGGCGTGCGAAAGCCCCTCTGGCCCTCGCTGGCGGTGGGGTTCTCGCTGTGGTGCCAGGTGGTGTCGGGGCGATCGACCTTCATGCTGGGTGTGGCCTTCGGGCTGGCGGCCGTGCTGGCGCTCGTCGGCCGACGGCGCATCGTGGTGGCGGTCGTCTGCGCAACGCTGTCCACCATGGGGAGTCCGGTCGCCGGACTGTTCCTCGTCGTGGTCGGAGCGGCCTTCCTGCTGTCGCGCGAGTGGGGCAGGGCCGCCGCGCTCCTCGTACCGCCGACGGCCGTCGTCGCGCTGACCACTCTGCTGTTCCCGTTCGAGGGCGAGCAACCCATGGCGTTCGTCCGGATCTGGCCGCCGGTGATCCTCTGCCTGGTGGTTCTGCTGATGGCACCGCGCGCATGGCGGGTGCTGCGGTTCGCAAGCGCGGTGTACGCGCTCGGCGTGGTGCTCTGCTATCTGATCGCCTCGCCGATCGGAACGAACGTCGAACGGCTCACGGAGTTGGCGGCTCCCGCCGCGCTGCTCGCCATCGTGCTGGACGGCGTTCGCCGGAACGAGGAGAACGCGCCCGCCACCGGACCGTCGTCGAGGTGGTTCACTCCCCGGTGGCAGCGGGTGATTTGTGTCGTCGCTCTGGTCCTCTCCCTGACCTGGCTGACCGGCAAGACGGTCGCCGACGTCATCACCAACACCAAGGTGCCCGAGTACGCCGTCCACACCGACGGTGTCGTCGCCGAGCTCCGGAGGCTGGGCAGCGAACACACCCGGGTCGAAGTGGTCCCGGCGCGCGACCACCGGGAAGCGGCCGTTCTCGCGCCCCACGTCAACCTGGCACGCGGCTGGAACCGGCAGGCCGATGTCGAGCGCGGGCGACTGTTCTACGACGGGCACCGCGGAACCGACGTGCCGAAGGGGACCTTCTCCCCCGCCTCCTACCGCGCCTGGCTCTCGCAGTGGGCCGTGGGCTTCGTGGTCGTCGCCAACGGGCAACCGGACGGCCCGGCGGAACTGGAACACGCGCTGGTGACGAGCGAGCCCGACTACCTGGAGCGGGTGTGGGAGGACGTCAACTGGCGGATCTACCGGGTGAAGGACGCGACGCCGCTGGTGGAACGGCCCGCATCCGTGGTCAGCTCCGACGGCGCCAACCTCGTGGTACGCATGCCGGAGGCGGGCTCGGTGACCGTGCGGATCGCGTATTCGCCGTGGCTGTGGGCGGACAACGGATGCCTGGCGGCCGACGGCGAGTTCACCCGGCTGACGGTGAGGAAGGCGGGCCAGGTCCGGATCAGCTCCACGTACGGGGGCCCGTCAAAGAGCACGGCGCCCGCCTGCTAGTAGTACTTCGTTAGGTCTGAAGTGGTCCGGTGCGCCTTGGTTGGCGTGTGGTGGGTAACTCGCGGTGGCAGGTGGGGCATTCGCCGGTCCAGGCCCGTATCAGGTCCTGGACGGCGTCGAGGACTCGGTAGAAGGTCAGGCCGGCGTCTCGACTTTTGGGTCGAGGCGCCGGAGGGTGAGGAAGGCGTGGGCAGCGGTGACCAGGGTGACGTGGTGGTGCCAGCCTCGCCAGGTGCGGCCTTCGAAGTGGTCCAGGCCCAGGCCGTGCTTCATCTCGCGGTAGTCGTGTTCGATGCGCCAGCGGATCTTGGCCAGGCGTACGAGTTGGCGGACCGCGGTCTCGGGCGGCAGGCTGGTCAGCCAGTACTCGGTGGGTGCGTTCGCGTCCGGCGGCCATTCGACCAGGAGGGTCTCGGCCGGCAGGACGCCGTCCCAGGAGGCGCTTCCGCCCGCGTCGGCGGCGGCGAGCGCCCGGGGGATCTTCCCTGCGGGCCGTACCTGCAGGACACGGAACCTTGAGCGCATCGCTCCGCGGCTGCCCTGGCGCCAGGTGACCTGCCGAAACGCCCGGCGGCCGCCCGCGGCGGCGAGCTCGTGCAGGGCGACGGAATCCGTGCGGTAGCGGGGCAGTGTCCTGCGGCCGGCGCCACCGTAGGCGGGCGCCTCGGGCTGCGAGTCGTGGCGGTGTGCGGTCTCGTCCCCGCGCACCGCCACGATGTAGTCCAGATCCCGCGAGCGCAGGGCATGACGGAAGGCCGCCGACTGGCCGTAGCCCGCGTCGGCGACCACGACCTGCGGGGCGAGCCCCCAGGAGATCAACTCTTCGAGAGCGTCGATGGCCAGCCGCCACTTCTCGATGTGCCCGACCTCCGGCGGCAGGCCGGTGCGTCGCCGACGCACATCGTCGCGGTCATCCCAGTCCGGCGGCACGAACAGCCGCCAGGACAACGGGCTGGAAGCCTTGTCGGTGACGGCGTGGACGCTCACACCGACCTGGCAGAGCGAGCGCTTGCCCAGCGCGCCGCAGTACTGCCGCGAAGCGGCCACCGACTGATCCCCGGCTTTCGGGAACGAGGTGTCGTCTATCACCCACGCCTCCGGCGCGAGGGCGGAGGTCATCTTCCCGGCGATCTGCCGCAGCACCGGGGTGTGGTCCCACGGCGACTGGCTGACGAACTGCTGCAACGCCTGCATGTTCCCGTCCGGCAGCCGCTCGGCCATCGGCTGGATCGACTTGCGCCGCCCGTCCAGCATCAGCCCGCGCAGATAGCAATTCCCCTGCCGGCGTTGGTCCTTGCGCGCCAGAGACACGAACACCTCGGCCACGAACGCGCCAAGGTGTTCGCGGAGCCGCTCCACCTCACCAAGATCCACAGGCCGCAGCATGCACCACCGCAACCACCAAGATCAAACCAACCTAACGAAGTACTACTAGGGCGTGTTTCGAAAGTGGCGTCGTCCACCCGAAGGGCGGGGCCCTCGGCGTCCGGTGCGGTGCATCGCAAGGCGGAGGGTCGTCCTCGTACGGGGCGTACGTGGACGATCCCGTCGGGGACGCGGCTCACGGGGACCCGACTCGAATCGCGTGCGGCGCACAGGCTCGCGCCCTTCCTCACCGCTCGGAGCATGAACACTCATCGCTCGGAGCGGGAACGACGCACCACTCCACCCACATGCCCCACCGGAGCCCCGGCCCGCCGACCGCGCCCCCAGACGCACAGGGCGATACGGCCAGTGCTGTGACCGGCGGCTCATGGGCGGAGCCGTGAGCCGGAGCGCTGCGGATGTGACCATGCCGTGGAAGTGCCCTGGATCCGCGCCGCGTTCGTCGGCCGGCTCACTTTCAACGGCGCGATGGTCCGGCCTGGCACCGAGTTCTGTCGCCTCGCCGCAGCAAGGTCCCGGCCCAGCGTGCTTCCCCGGCGAGAAGGGGCTCCGACCCGGCGCTGTGAGCGCCGGGGAAGCGGGAGACGCCGGCATGAAGCCGATGCTCCAGGTCATCGATGTACGCCGGCCCCGGCCGGGTCGCCGCGAGCGGCACGTGTGCGATGTGGGGCGGCGGCATCGATGAGGCCACCTGCACCCAGCAACTGGGAACACCGCGACTGACCTCACGGATGAACGGACGGCGGCTCCGAGGGGAAATCCCCAGAGCCGCCGTCCGTTCGACGCCGATGCAGCGGGTCAGCCGAGCCGGGTCAGCTTCTGGTCGAAGCCCGGGGACTTCAGTTCCTCCTGGAGGGCCACCGGGGCGCTGACCTTGCCCGGTCCGGTGCCCACGGTCACCTCACCCACCACGGTGCCCGCCGGCGCGCTGTGCGGGATCGTCTTGCCGTTGTCCGAGACGGAGAGCTCGACCTCGAGACCCGTCCAGCCCTTCGCCTTCAAGTCGCGGGTCGCGACCACCGGGGTACGGCCGCCGAGTCCATCGTCCACATATCCGACGACGTCCCCCTTCTTCACGACCTGAGCCGACGTGACGGCCTTCTGCGCGCCCTTGATCACCTTGCGGCTGTTCTCCAGCGACATGGCGAGGCTGTCGTAAGGCTGGCCGGTGCCCGCCTGCTGTCCCATGACGGCGCCGTAGATCCAGAGCTTCTTGCCGTCGACGACGGTGTTCGCGGACCAGAGCAGGTTGCCGCCCGCCGGAGTGGACGAGCCGGTCTTGATGCCGCTCACACCCGGCTCCAGCAGGATGGTGTTGTTGTTGTAGATCAGCTGGTCGATGCCCGGGATCTTTATCTGCGGGGTGTCGACGATCTCCCGGAACACGTCGTTCTGCATGACCGCCCGGGCCAGCTTGATCTGGTCCTCAGCGGTGGAGACGGTGGCCTTGTCCAGGCCGCTCGGGTCGGTGTACGTCGTGTTCGTCATGCCGAGCTCCTTGGCCGCGGCGTTCATCTTCGCCACGAACTCCTTCTCGGACGGAGCGTCCCAGCGGGCGAGCAGCCGCGCCGCGTTGTTGCCGGAGGGAATCATCAGCAACTGGAGCAGCTGCTTCTGGGTGAACTGCTGGCCCTTCGTGATCGGCGCCGTCGACTCGTCCTCACGCTTGGACTCGTCCTCCGCCTGCTGGTCGACGGTGATCTTCTCGCCCTCTTCCTTGCCGGTGAGGGGGTGGTCCTTGAGGACCACGTACGCCGTCATGACCTTGGCGACACTGGCGATGGGCGCGGGCTTCTGCGCACCCGAACTGCCCATCGAGCCGACGCCGTCCACGCTCACCGCGGACTGCCCCTGCGACGGCCAGTCGAGGTCCAGCGGCTCGCCCTTGAAGGTGTAGGCGGGGTCCACCGACAGCCCCAGTTCGGGGGCCGGAAGCGGGCGGACCATCTGCACGATCGCAAAGACGATCAGCAGGAGCAGAACCAGCGGCGTCCAGATCTTGACCCTGCGGACAGCGACGCGGACCGGGGTGTCCGGCGGCGGGGGCGTGTTCGTCAGCTCGGCCAACAGGTCGAGCGGCGGCTTGGGCGGCGTCGGCTGCTGCGTCGTCCGCTCGGCGGTGGCGAGCGAGGGGGCGGCGGGGCTCGCGCCGGGCGTCGCGGCGGGGGCGGCTGCCGGCTTCTGCGCCGGTCGTACGTCGTCCTGTCGCAGGGGTACGAACTTGCTCGTCCGCTCGGCGTCGGACTCGGGCTTCGGTTCCGAGACCGGCTTCGGGGTCGGCGCGGGCGGGGTGATCTTCAGCGCGGTCGTCGGCTGGTCGACCTTGGCGGCGGGCGTCCTGAAGACGGCGGTCGGCTGATCGACGCCCCGCTTGTCGGCCTCGGCCTCCTTGGCGCCCTTGGCTGCCTCACCGGCGTCGCTTTCGTCGTCCTTGGCGTCCTTGGGGCCCTGGGCGTTCTTGGGGCCCTTGACCTCCCCTTCGGCCCCGCCGGCCTCGTCGGCAGCCTCGAAGTCGGGCTTCTGCCCGGATTCGGGCTTGGTCCGGGACTCGGTCCCGGTCCCGGCCTCCGGCTCCTCGTCCGGTTCTTCCGCCTCGTCCGGTTCTTCCGCGGCGTTCGCGGCGTCCGTGCCCTTGCCGGCCTCCTCCGAACCGTTGTCGGCCTCGGCCGCGACGGGCCGGTCGCCGTCGCTGTTCGAAGCGTCGTCCTTGGCCGCCCGCGCCGCGACCGCCTCACCCAGCCGCGCGTCACCCGGCTCGGCCTTCACCGCGTCGGCGTCAGCAGCACCGCCGGAACCCGCCGAACCCTCGGCATCGGCACCGGACGCCCCCTCAGAGCCCTTCGGGCCCTCCGAGTCCCGCGCCCCCTTCGGGCCCCCGGCAACGCGCCCAGCAGGCTCGTCGGAACCGTCGGAGCCCCCGGAGCCCTCGGCCCCCGCCGACGCCGACGCCGACGCCGACGCCGACGTACGGAAGACGGCCGTCGCCGTGTCCGCCTTGCCGTTCCCGGCGCCCTGAACGTTGGCGCCCTCGCCCACGCCGTCACCGCCCCCGTCGCCGTTGCCGGACGGCTCCGTACGGAAGACGGCCGTCGCGCTGTCCGTGGCGCCGCCTTCCTCGCCCCCGGCGGACTCTTCACGGGAGACGGCGAGCCTCGGATCGCTCTCGCTCCGAGCCGTGCCCGACGACTTCTGCTGCTTCGACCTGTCGGGGGACTCGCCCGCCACCGATGCCTCCTCCATGCGCCGCGGGTGGATTCCCGCACTGTCCGAACCATCTACCAGTGTCCTGGGTGAACCACCGGCCTCGGCTGCTAGACGAGAACGACATACCTACCGGTTCCCATGCAAAGCGCCCAGGCACTCTCGACAGACCAATGTGAGAGGCGTCACCCTGTCATTCATCCACGCGGGGAGGCATGGATGGGCAGGAGCCGCAGAACAATTCCGGAGGAGCTTCTGTTGCTCGCTCTGGACCCGGCCACGGGTACCACAGCGCAGCCGCAGTCGCTCGACCTCGGCCTCGCCGGAGCTCAGCTAGTGGAGCTGGCTCTGGCAGGACGGATAGCCCCTGACGGGGATCGTATCGCCGTGGTGATGCCACGGCCGACAGGAGATCCGACTCTGGACTCCGCACTGGAACTGCTGCGCCGACGCGGCAGCCCGGTCCGGGCGGTCCACTGGATCGGCGGACCCCGGCTGGGGCTCCGTCAGATCTACCTCGCGCATCTGGAGCGGTGCGGCATGGTGCATGCCGTGGCGGGCCAGATGTGCGGAGTGCTGCCGACGACTCGCTACCAGGCGACGAACACGGCAATCAGCCGGGACATCAGAGCCAGGCTGGACAGCGCGATCCGCACCGGCGTACCACCGGACGCGCGGACCGCGGCGCTCGCCGCTCTGGCCCACGCGGTCGGACTGGGCAAGCACCTGTACCCCGGGAACGAGGGGCGTTCATCGCGCTCCCGGCTCCGGGACCTGATCAGGCACGACCCGATGGGCGGACTCGTGGCGCATGCCGTGATGGACGTCCAGAACGGCGCGGTCGCACAACCGCGTCGCGTCCAGACGGGCGGAATGCCGTTGCAACCGCAAGCGCAGTCGCGCCGCGGGCGCATGGCGCACACCGCGGCCCGCTAGGGCCGCATCCGGCCCACGCACCGCACCACCGCCGCACATCGCACCACGTCGTTCCACCGCAACATCGCACAACCGCAGCACCGCAGCACCGCACGACGTCAAGGCGCCGTATACCGCGGCACCACGTCGAACCCCAGAACCACCAGCACCATCAGCACCCTCAGCACCACGAGAACACCAGCAACCGAACACCGCCGTACCGTCATCCCCACGAGCCGGTCCGGGAGCCGCACCGAGCGCGGGGCAGCCGTCAAACACGGCTGCCCCGCGCACTCGTCTGTGCCCATTTCCCAGCGCGCCCCCCGCCGGGGGTGGCAATCTGCTCAGCAGTAGATACGCACAGCTACGACGTACAGCTACATAGCCGGAGGTGCTGTTTCCGTGCCGTCCCACGTCAATCCCACCGTCAGGCGACGCCGGTTGGGCCAGGAATTGCGCCGCCTGCGCGAACTCAAAGGCATGACGGCCGAGGAGGTGGCCGAACGACTGCTGGTCTCCCAGTCGAAGATCAGCCGCCTGGAGAACGGTCGCCGCTCCATCAGCCAGCGTGACGTCCGCGACCTCTGCGGAGTCTACGAGGTCGAGGACCACCGGATCGTCGACTCACTCATGCAGATGGCCAAGGACTCGCGCCAGCAGGGCTGGTGGCACGCCTTCGGCGACATCCCGTACAGCGTCTACATCGGCCTGGAGACCGACGCCGAGTCGCTGCGCGTGTATGAGCCTCAGGTGGTTCCCGGCCTCTTGCAGACCCGGGGCTACGCCGAGGCGCTGATCAACGGCGCGCTGCCAGAGGCCCCGCCGAGCGACATCGAGAAGCGAGTCACCGTCCGGGCCCGCCGCCAGGACCGGATCACCACGCCCGAGCAGCCGCTGCGGCTGTGGGCGGTCATCGACGAGTCGGCACTGCGCCGCATGGTCGGCGGCAAGCAGGTGATGATCGAGCAGTTGGAACAGCTGGTCGAGCTGTCACACCTGCCGCATGTCACCGTGCAGGTGCTGCCGTTCGACATGGGCGCCCACCCCGGCATCAACGGACAGTACGCCATTCTGGAATTCCCGGACGCCGCGGATTCCAGCGTCGTCTACATCGAGGGCGTCACCAGCGATCTGTACCTGGAGAAGGCCCACGACGTACAGCGGTACAGCTTCATGTACGAACACCTGCGGGCGCAGTCAATGAATGTGGAACAGAGCCGAATTTTCATCGGCGAGATCGCCAAGGAATATGCTCAGCGCACCGACCTGTGATCCGCGATCCAAAAAGCGTGGGATGCTGGAAATGAGACGATTCCTCGGGGCGGCGACGGCAAGATACACCGCCGTCGCCCCACAAGGGAAGACCTGACTAGTACATACCACTAGGTCGAGTGAACGCCCCCTTCACTCCCGGAGGTTGCCGAGTAGCGTCGATCACGCCAACAAAAAGCGTTGACCGAAAACGTTGTTGGCACCTTTCGCACGACCACACGAATCTCTGAATCTGAAGCGGAGTGAACATGGCTATTCTTCAGGGCGCTACGGACAAGTGGACGAAGTCCTCGTATTCCGGGGGCAACGGCGCCTGCGTCGAAATCAGGTCGCCTTTCGCGCAGGCCGTCGCCGTACGCGATTCGAAGGCGCCCGAAGGTCCTTCGATCAACTTCGTCCCCGCCGCATGGAACGCCTTCGTCCGTGACATCGGCAAGGGCGCTGTCGACGCCTGATCGATGTCGCCCGGAGCCCGCGTCGCAGCCCCGGTCCGGTGCTGCCGGTAGCCCTCTCGACTCGTTCGCCGTCCTGGCCGAGAGGGCTCACCGCCCGACCGCGGCACCTCGCCCCGGCGCAAAGCACCAGCACCAGCACCAGCACCAGCACCAGCACCAGCACCAGCACCAGCACCAGCACCCACCCGACCCGCCCGACGGCCGCCCGGTTCCAGAACCACGGGCCGGGCCTCAGCGCAGCTGATCGACGTACGCGTCCGTACCGGGCACGGTCGGGATGAACGGCGCCACCAACTCCACCCGTCCGATCCCGGTTTCCGCGACCGTCGGCTCGACCAGGGTGATCAGCGCATGGCCGGGGCGGACTCCGTACGGTCCCAGCGCGGCCAGTTCGGCGTAGGTGTCGCTGCGCGTCTCGTCGCTCATGCCAGCTCCCTTTCTCGTCCCTTCCGCGCCCCTGTCCCTTCCGTACTCCCTCACGACGACCCACTCTGACGCTCCGTCAGGTCATATGCCAGAGCCGGGAGGACGAATGCCGCTCACGGGGAAGACCGTCGTCGTGGCGGTGCGCGGCAGGTGGTGACCGGCAGCCGGTGGACGGCAGGTGGTGGCCGCTGGCCGGTTCCGCCGGTGTCAGTGGCTCCAGTAGTCGCGCCGTGGCAGGCGGACCCACAGATCCGGCGGCCCGGTGACCGCGCGCGCATCGGTCAGGCGCAGCCCTGCGAAGGCGCACGAGAAGGCCACCGCGTCGTACTGATAGAGGTAGGAGGCCAGGACCTCCTCGGAGGTGTCGCCCTCGATCGCCCCGCCGCCCGGGTGCAGGTCCCAGGCGACAAGGGACCCGTCACGGGCGATGCTGCCCTGATCGCCGCTCTTGGGATTGGCGTACAGGCCGTAGCAGAGGGTCCCGCCGGACAGCCGGGTCAGCACGCCCGGCATCTGCGGCGCGTACCCCCACGGCTGGGTCACGACGCAACCGCCCGGCACGGACGTCACACCGACGACCTGTATGAGCTCGTCCATGTCGTACGCGTACGGCTCGTCCAGCACCTCGTCGGTCACCCCCTCCCGCACCGGCTCCGCCTCCAGGCGGCGGACCGCTTCGGCCGCGTCGATCCCGGCCACGCAGGCCAGGCCAGTGCCGTCGTAGTCGAGGCTGCCCAGTACCCCGGTGAGCCGTCGGCCCTCCTCGGCCACCACACGCTCCGCATCGGTCAGGCGCTCACCGGCCGGCACGGCGAACAGGCCCGGCGTCGGCCCCGCCAGGCTCAGCCGCCCCGGCGACCAGCCGCCGATCGACCGCCGCCACGGATCGGCCCCGGCAGCGGCGAGGGCCCGTGCGTTGTCCGGCTTCCTGGACACGACGGCCTCCCACAACGCCGTTACCCCGTTCTCCAGCGCGTCCACGTCCGCGACCCGGCGGGCCAGCTCCGCCACGACCTCCGGAGAGCCGAATACCGCCGCACGGTGCAGCGGCCGCCCCCCGCTCCATGCCTCCGGGTCGGCGCCCTGGTCGAGGAGTCGGCGGATCTCGTCGTGGTCCGTCCAGTCCCAGGCCATACGGTCCCAGCCCTCTCCCTGCGCTGTCACCATGCCCCCCTCCAGCGATCGGAACGGCTCCGCACGAGCCCCGTACCCACACGCTCGCACACAGGTCTGACAACAACCCCGCCCCGCCGAACGGCTCCAGATCAGCGACAGAAGATCGGGTTCCCCCGCGCCCGTTCGAGGGTTCCTCCATGGGCCGCTCCGCCCCTCTCTCCCCCACGCCGGGCGCACACGGGGCGGGCGGGTCAGGCATGCGGACAGCCGGGGGCCGGCAACTCGATCAGCGCGGGGCCCGGTATGCCCTGGCGCACGGTGCCCAGGGCCCGCTTCGGCGCCTCGGTGACGGGCTCGTGCCCTGGCGCTCCGCGAGCAGCGCAAGAGCCTGCTGGACGGAACCGTCCACGGACATCGAGATCCTGGTCGTACCGGACTGCCCGAGGCGGACAGGGCCGAGGGGCGGTCGTCTCGGCCCGGCGGGGCGCCCGTCCCGCCTGATGGCCTCCGGGCCGGGACGACGGCGCAGGGCTCAGTCCGGCAGCACGGGCAGCAGTTCCGGGAGGTGTCCGTCGGACGCGGTGGCCGCCGCCACCCGTTCCTCGGGCACCTCCCCGTACAGCGTCGTACGCGGCTTCGCCGGGCGGCCGGCCAGTTCGGCGATGGCGACCAGGTCCTGGATCGACCGGTACGAGCCGTAACTCGACCCGGCCATACGGGAGATGGTCTCCTCCATCAGCGTGCCGCCCAGGTCGTTGGCACCCGAGCGCAGCATCTCCGCCGCGCCCTGCGTGCCGAGCTTCACCCAACTGGTCTGGATGTTGGTGATGTACGGGTGGAGCAGCAGTCGGGCCATGGCGGTGACGGCCCGGTTGTCGCGGTCGGTGGGGCCGGGGCGGGCGATGCCCGCCAGGTAGACCGGGGCGTTGGTGTGGATGAACGGGAGGGTGACGAACTCCGTGAAGCCGCCCGTCTCCTGCTGGAGGCGGGCAAGGGTCCTGAGGTGGCCCAGCCAGTGGCGGGGCTGGTCGACGTGCCCGTACATCATGGTGGAGGAGGAGCGCAGACCCGCCTCGTGGGCGGTGCGGATGACCTCCAGCCAGGTGGCGGTGGGCAGTTTGCCCTTGGTGAGGACCCAGCGGACCTCGTCGTCGAGGATCTCGGCCGCGGTGCCGGGTATCGAGCCGAGCCCGGCCTCCTTCGCGGCGAGCAGCCAGTCGCGGATGGACATGCCGGTGCGGGTGGCCCCGTTGACGACCTCCATCGGGGAGAAGGCGTGCACGTGCATGCCGGGGACGCGTTCCTTCACCGCGCGGGCGATGTCGAAGTACGCGGTACCGGGCAGGTCGGGGTGGATGCCGCCCTGCATGCAGACCTCGACGGCGCCGACGTCCCACGCCTGCGCGGCCCGGTCCGCGACCTGGTCCAGGGAGAGGGTGAACGCGTCGGCGTCGGTGCGCCGCTGCGCGAAGGCGCAGAAACGGCAGCCGGTGTAGCAGACATTGGTGAAGTTGATGTTCCTGGTGACGATGTACGTGACGTCGTCGCCGACCACGTCCAGGCGCAGCGTGTCCGCGATCCGGCACAGTTCGTCGAGTGCCGGGCCGTCCGCGTGGAGCAGGGCGAGCGCCTGGTCGTCGGTGAGCTTCGTCGGGTCGTCGGCGGCCTGGCCGAGGGCCTGGCGTACGTCGGTGTCGATGCGGGACGGGACCATGCCGGGCGCGGCTGCCTCGCGCAGCGCGTCCCAGTCCCCGTACACCTCGTCGAAGTCCGCGCGGCGGTCGCCGGTGCGGCCGTCGGTGTCGATGGTGCGGTGCAGGTCGGTGCGGCCGGTGGCGCCGAACTCCTCGTCGGGTTCCTGCCAGGGCAGGCCGGAGGGGATCGCGCCCTCCTTCGCCAACCCCGTCTCCGGGTCGGCGAGGGCGCGGACGTGCGGGAGGAGGCGGGGGTCGAGCCAGGGTTCGCCGCGCCGGATGAACTCCGGGTAGATGGTGAGGCGTTCGCGCAGCGTGAAGCCCGACTCGGCGGTCCTGGCGGCGAGTTCGTCGATGTACGGCCACGGGCGTTCGGGGTTGACGTGGTCGGGGGTGAGCGGGGAGACGCCGCCCCAGTCGTCGATGCCCGCGCCGATGAGCAGCGCGTACTCGGCCTCGACGAGGTTGGGCGGGGCCTGGATGCGGGCGGACGGGCCGAGGATGTGCCGGGCGACGGCGATGGCCGCGGCGAGTTCGTCCAGTTCGGCGTCGGGCATGCCGCGCATCGCCGTGTCCGGCTTGGCGCGGAAGTTCTGGACGATGACTTCCTGGATGCCGTGGTAGGCGCGGGCGGTCCTGCGGAGTTCGAAGAGGGCGTCGGCGCGTTCCTCGTACGTCTCGCCGATGCCGATCAGGACGCCGGTGGTGAACGGGACGTTGGAGCGGCCCGCATCCTCCAGGACGCGCAGGCGTACGGCGGGCTCCTTGTCCGGGGAGCCGTGGTGCGGGCCGCCCGGCTCGGACCACAGGCGGGTGGCTGTCGTCTCCAGCATCATGCCCATGGAGGGGGCGACGGGCTTGAGGCGCTGGAGGTCGGTCCAGGTCAGCACGCCGGGGTTGAGGTGCGGGAGGAGGCCGGTCTCCTCCAGGACCCGGATCGCCATGGCGCGTACGTACGCGAGGGTGTCGTCGTACCCCTCGGCCTCCAGCCACTCCCGCGCCTCGGGCCAGCGGTCCTCGGGCCGGTCGCCGAGCGTGAACAACGCTTCCTTGCAGCCCAGGGCCGCGCCCTCGCGGGCGATGGCCAGCACCTCGTCGGGCGACAGGAACATCCCGTGGCCGGCGCTCCGGAGCTTGCCGGGAACGGTGACGAAGGTGCAGTAGTGGCACCTGTCACGGCAGAGTCGGGTCAGCGGAATGAAGACCTTGCGCGAGTACGTGATGACTCCGGGCCGCCCGGCGGCTTCGAGACCGGCGTCGCGCACCCGGGCCGCCGACGCGGCGAGATCCGTCAGGTCGTCGCCCCGCGCCTGGAGCAGCACCGCGGCCTCGGTCACGTCGAGGGCGACGCCGTCACGGGCGCGTTTGAGTGCGCGTCGCATGGCGTTGGTGGTCGGGCGTCCGCTCTGGGGATCGGTCATGGATCGAGCATACGAGCGAGAGCCTGACCCCGGACCAGGGCCTCGGCGGGGGCGGCTCACGACGAGGCGGGGGCTCGTGGCGGAGCACCCCGCACGACCGGGCATCGGACTGCGGCGGCAGGATGGCGGCGCTGAGCCTGTCCGTCCGCCCGGACGGGGAATGGGCGCTCATCCACGAGTGCCTGTCCTGCGGCGAGCTGAGCGTCAACCGCATCGCGGGGGACGACAACGCCCTCGCGCTGATGCGGATGGCGGTACGCCCCCTTGGCGGGCACCGCCGTCCCCGTACGGGCCCTGCTCATGCTGTGACGCGAGGCCGCGCCGGGCCCGCTGCCGCCCGGCGCCGTCCGGCCGACAAGGGTTCGCCGGACACCTCCCGGCCGCGCCACGTCACGTCACGGCGCGCCACGTCACGTCACGGCGCGTCACGGCGCGGCGCGGCCGGGACCGCCGTACGGATCGCTACAGGAACTCCGCGTACGCGTCCAGCGCCCGGAGCACCTCCGCCTCCCCCGCCGCGGGCAGTTGCAGCACGACCTCGTCGATGCCCAGTTCCGCGTAGTGCGCCAGCTTCCCCCGGTTCGGGACCACCGCGTACGGGACCACGTGGAGTCGCTTCGGGTCGCGGCCGGCCGCCTCCCAAGCGGCGCGCAGCCTCGGCAGGGACTCGGTGAGGCCGTGGCCGCCGATCGGGAGCCAGCCGTCGGCGTGTCGGGCGATGTGGGCGAACAGCTTCGGGCCCGCCGCACCGCCGAACAGGGTGCGGGGGCCGTTCACCGGGCCGCGCGGCTTCTGCGCCGGCTTGGGGTGCGCGTGGCTGGCCCGCACCGAGCCGAACTCGCCCTCGTACGCCGTCGGTTCGTCGGCCCACAGGGCACGCATCAGGGCCAGCCGGTCATGGGTGAGGGCGCGGCGGGTCGACCACTCCACCCCGTGGTCGGCAGCCTCCTCGACGTTCCAGCCGTAGCCGACGCCCTGCGTGAACCGGCCGCCCGAGAGGTGGTCGAGGGTCGCGACCTGCTTCGCGAGGTCGATCGGGTCGTGCTGGGCGACGAGCGTGATGCCGGTGCCGAGGGCGAGTCGTTCGGTGACCGCCGCGGCCTGGGCGAGGGCGACGAAGGGGTCCAGGGTGCGGCCGTACTCGCGCGGGAGTTCGCCACCCATGGGAGCAGGGGTCTGCCTGCTCACCGGGATGTGGGTGTGTTCGGGAAGGTAGAGCCCGAAGAACCCGCGCTGTTCGAGTTCACGGGCGAGCCGCAGCGGTGTGATCGTCTCATCGGTGAGGAAGATGGTCGTGGCGATCCGCATGGGAAGGACACCTCCGTCGTGGTCGGGTCCGGTGACGGCCCCAACGTATGCCGTACCTCGCGCGAAACCGAGCGCCGTCGTCGGCAGACGGCGCCGTCGTCGGCGTAGGACGACCTTCAGCGTGCGATGGCCTCGACGAGACAGGTGACCGCTCCCACGCCCGTCCCGTAGCCGGGGATCGCGAGCAGCGGCCACGGCACCGGCCGGGGGACGAGGACGCGTACGTGGAAGGCGAAGTCGCGGTACTGGGGCATGCCTTCGGTGCCGGGCAGCACCATGAAGCGCGGCTGCACGAGACAGAACAGCCACCAGTCCAGGACCAGCAGGTCGAAGAGTACGAGGGCGAGGAAACAGAACGCACCGAGGGCGAAGGGCGGCCAGAAGCCCAGCGGACCGTCCGCCCGGTCGCGCAGCGCGAGCACGCCGCCCACGGGCACCGCGACGAACACCAGCACGTTCAGCAGCCCGGCCGCGGCGGTGACGCGCCTCCCGCGCTCGCTCTGGCTCCCGTACCGCTCCCGGATCGCCGGCGGATAGTCCGCGAGCAGGGCGTCCCGGGCCGCGAGGAGGGCCCCGACGACGACTGCGGTGAACAGCGCGACCAGCACGAGCGCGGAGGCGAGGACGACACCCGCCAGATCCCAGTGGTCCATGAGGGGCACTCCAGAGAAATTTAGGTGTGGCTACCCTAATTTTTCGCAAGCGGTGCGCACCGCCGCCAGGAGCGTCACAGTGCCGGTGCGCCCTGCCGCCAGGAGGGTCACAGTGGAAGAGGGGGCACCGGGGGCTTCCGGAGGAGGTTTCGGGATGAACGCGACCGGCGCGGGCGACGAGCGGCTCCGGGACCACCACGGCGGGAGTTCCGGAGCGGCACGGGACCCCGAAGCGTCCGCGCCCTGTTTCGTCGTACAGATCCACCAGGCGCGGCGCATGCACTTCGACTTCCGGCTGGAGGTCGGCGGCGTGCTCAAGTCGTGGGCGGTGCCGCGCGGCCCCTCGGAGAATCCGCGCGAGCGGCGGCTGGCCGTGGCCACGCAGGATCACCCTCTGGAGTACCGCACGTTCGAGGGGGTCATCAGGAAGGGCCGTTACGGCGGTGGCACGGTGATCGTCTGGGACCAGGGCACCTACCACCCGCTCAGCCACGACCGATGGGGCACCCCCGTGCCGTTCGAGCAGGCTCTGGAAGACGGGCACGCAACTTTCTGGCTCGACGGTACCAAGCTGCACGGCGAGTTCGCCCTGACCCGCTTCAAGGGCGGCAGCGGGCACGACGTGCCGGGCGAGGAGGTGTGGTTGCTGATCAAGGCGAGGGACGGGCAGGCCACGCACGACGGACCGGACGCCCCCGACCCGTACCTGGCCCGCTCCGCCCGTACCGGACGCACCCTGGCGCAGGTCGCCGCCGAGGAAGGAGGCGGGTCCCCGTGACCTCGCGCGACACCACGACCGCCCGCGAAACCGTGGCAACCCTGCTGGACCGCTACGGAACGACGTACGCGGCCGAGGCCGGCATCCGGCTGCGGAACACCCCGCAGCCGCTCTACCAGCTCCTGGTGCTCAGCGATCTGCTCAGCGCCCGCATCCGGGCGTCGGTGGCGGTGGCGGCGGCCCGCGCGCTGTTCGCCCACGGCCTGCGTTCCCCGGACCGGATGCGGGACGCGACCTGGCAGGAACGGGTCGACGCGCTGGGCGAGGGCGGCTACCGGCGCTACGACGAGCGGACCGCCACCCAGCTCGGCGAGGGTGCGCAGCGCCTGCTCGACGACTACGGCGGCGACCTGCGGCGGCTGCGCGCGGAGGCCGACGGGGACCTGGACGCCCTGCGGGCCGGACTGCGCCGGACCCCGGGCATCGGTCCGGCCGGGGCGGACATCTTCCTGCGCGAGGTGCAGGCCGTGTGGCCGGAGGCGGCCCCCCTCGTGGACGAGAAGGCCCTCCAGGGCGCGGAGAGGCTCGGGCTTCCCACCTCGCCTGCGGAGCTCGCGCGGCTGGCGGAGGAGGCGGAGCACGGCGCAGGACCCGAGCACGGGACGCCCGGGACCGCCGCGCTCGCGGCGGCCCTGGTGCGGGCCGCCCTGGACAAGCACGTCGTGGACGACGTCATCGAGCACGCCGAGCACAGCACGTGAAGCGCACCGCGCGAGGCGCACGTCGCGAGGCGCCGCACCACGCGAGACACCCCGCGTGAAGCGCACCGCGCGAGGCGCCCCACGTGAAGCGCACCGCGCGACGGCGGCCCGGACGGGGCCGCGCGCCGCATGGGGCCGCCCCATCTGGGCCGCCCCCGAAATGGCCCCTCAGTCCGCCATGACCAACGCCGGGGTCTCCTTCGTCAGCACCTCGCCGCGGAAGAACGCCGGGCTGTGGCGCCGCATCACCAGCATCAGCACCAGGCCGAGCAGCAGCAGCCCGACGCCGATCACGAACACCGAGCCGACCCCGAAGACGGACGAGCCGGAGCCGTACGCCGGGTCCCACATGTCGTACAGGGTCTTGCAGAAGACCGCGCTGAGCAGGATGCCGCCGAGGACGGGGAACAGTCCCTTGAAGGCCAGGTCGCGGAAGGAACGGGTCAGTTCGGCGCGGAAGTACCAGGCGCAGGCGAAGGCCGTCAGCGCGTAGTAGAAGCAGATCATGAGGCCGAGAGCGTAGATCGTGTCGACCAGGACGTGCTCGCTCACCAGGGTCATGACCGCGTAGAAGATGCCGGTCGCCACGCCCGCCGTGACCGTGGCCTTGCCCGGGGTCCGGAAACGCGGGTGGACGCGGGCGTACGAGGCGGGCAGGGCCTCGTACGTGGACATCGCCAGCACCGTGCGGGCCACCGGGATGAAGGTGGTCTGGAGGCTCGCGGCGGCGGAGGCCAGGACGGCGACGAACAGCAGGATCCCGAGGCCGGGGCCCATCACCGGACCGGCGAGCGCGGCGAAGACGTTGTCGGAGGTGTCCGGGTTGGCCAGGCCCAGGCCGGAGGTGCCGGAACCGACGGCCATCTGGGCGGCGATACCCGTCGCCAGGTAGGAGCCGACGAGCACGACCATCGCGATGAGAGCGGCACGTCCGGGGGTCTTCTCGCTGCCGACGGTCTCCTCGTTGGCGGTCAGACAGGCGTCCCACCCCCAGAACATGAAGATCGACAGCGACAGCCCCGCCGTGAAGGTCGCGAACGACTCCACCGCGAACGGGTTCAGCCAGGACCAGGAGAAGTCCAGCGAGGTGGCGAACTCCCCACTGCCCGCCTTCTGCAGCGCCATTGCCACAAACACCGCGAGAACGACGAGTTGGAGACCCACCAGCGTGTACTGGACGCCCTTGGTGGCGGTCATGCCCCGGTAGCTGATCGCCGTGGCGACCGCGATCAGGGTCAGACAGGTGAGGATGTGGACGGGCTTGTTGTCGTCCAGGGCGGCGATCGAGGGGTTGCCCGTGATCTCGCCCGCGAGGAGCCAGAAGTACGAGGTCGCGACGCCCGCCAGATTGGACAGGACGATGATCGTCGCGATGACCAGGCCCCAGCCGCACATCCAGCCGACGCGCGGGCCGAACGCCTTCACCGTCCAGGTGAAGGAGGTGCCGCAGTCCGGCACCGCCTTGTTCAGCTCGCGGTACGCGAAGGCGACGAGCAGCATCGGCAGGAAACCGGCCAGGAAGACGGCGGGCATCTGCACGCCGACCTCGCCCGCGGTGGAACCGAGGGTCGAGGTGAGGCAGTAGACGGGGGCGACGGTGGAGACGCCGATGACGGCGCTCCCCATCAGGCCGACGGAGTTCCCGCCCAGGCCCTTGCCGCGCACACCGCCGTCCGCCGGGGCGGCTTCCCCTACCGTGTCTCCGGCCTGCGGCCGTACGTCCAGCTGTGTCATGGAAAGGACGTTAAGCCCTGCGGTTTCCACATCCGGATTATGAGACTCCGTCACCCAATCCTTGAATTTTTCGTTACAGTCAGGCGAAGTTGACCTCAATCAAAGGCGCACGCGCGAAATTCCTTCCGATACGAAGGTCGACTTGATTCGCGACACCATACGAGAACCGCACCCCTGTCCGTTTTGTGCGCATTCAAAAATTTCCCGTTGGTGTCCGCTCAGCGGACACCAACGGACACCCATGGCCGTGTGGGGGCCTCAGCCGGGCCAGACGATCGCCTGGAGTTCGCTGTACGCGTGCAGGGCGTACGAGCCGACGTCGCGGCCCACCCCGCTCTTCTTGAACCCTCCGAACGGGGCTTCCATGTTCCGTCCGACCGTGTTCACGCCGACCCCTCCGGCGCGCAAGCGGCGGGCGATCCGGAAGGCCCGGGCCACGTCCGAGGACCAGACGTAGTCGATCAGCCCGTAGTCGCTGTCGTTGGCGAGCGCGATGCCCTCCTCCTCGTCGTCGAAGGGGACGACCACGACGACCGGCCCGAAGATCTCCTCGCGGACGACGCGCATGTCGTTGGTGCAGTCGGCGAGGAGGGTGGGGGCCACGTAGAAGCCCCGGCCGAGTCCGGGCCCCGAGGGCCGCTCACCACCGGTGACGATCCGCGCGCCCTCCTTGCGGCCGAGTTCGACGTACGACTCGACGCGGTCGCGGTGGGCGGCGGAGATGACCGGGCCGACGACCGTGCCCCGGTCCGTCGGATCGCCCACCATCAGCCGGTTCGCGTACGCGGCGAGCCTGTCGAGCAGGGCGTCGTGGACACCGCGCTGCACGAGCACCCGGGTCGGCGCGGTGCAGATCTGGCCGCTGTAGAAGGAGAAGGTGGTGCCGATGCCCGCCGCCGCGGAGTCGAGGTCGGCGTCGTCCAGCACGACGGCGGCCCCCTTCCCGCCCAGTTCCATCAACTGCCGCTTCATGGCGCGTCCGCAGACCTCGCCGATGCGCCGGCCGACGGCGGTGGAGCCGGTGAAGCTGACCATGTCGACGTCCGGCGCGTCGACGGCGGCCTCGCCCGCCTCGGGGCCGGAACCGGTGACGACGTTGACGACGCCCGCCGGGACGCCCGCGGCTTCCAGCGCCTCGGTCATCCGGTAGACGGAGAGCGGGTCCTGCGGCGCGGGCTTCACGACGACCGTGTTGCCCATGGCCAGCGCGGGTGCGATCTTCCCGGCCGGGTTGGCCCAGGGGTTGTTGTACGAGGTGATGCAGGTGACCACACCCACCGGCTGGCGCACCGCGAGCGCCCCGAAGACACCGGCCCGGCCCATCGGTCCGGCCTCGTTGATCTGCGGCGCGACCGGCTCCTCGACCGGTTCCAGGGCGCCCCTGGCGTACCGGCGGAAGCGGGCGGCGCCGACCGCGACCTGCATGCCCCGTGCTGTGCCCGTCGTGGCGCCGCTCTCCGCCTGGGCGAGCGCCGCGTGGGCGGGGAGGTCGCGCAGCATCAGGTCGGCGGCCCGGTCCAGGATCGCGGCCCGCTCCTCGGGGCGGGTGCGCGACCAGCCGTCCAACGCCTCACGGGCGGCGGCCGCCGCCGCGTACACCTGCTCCCGGCTCGCCTCGGGGGCGAGGCCGACGACCTCCTCGGTGGCCGGGTTCACGATCTCGTAGTGGCCGCGGTCCGGTTCGGTCCACCGGCCGCCGATGAAGAGGCGCTGCTTCGCCCGCGTTCCGGCGCTCATGCGGTGCTCATTTCCGTCGCTCATGCGGTGCTCACCGTCCGGGTGTCACGGCCGGAGCGGAGCACCGTACCGGGGACCGCGCCGGTCACCTTGTCGTCGCGCAGGGTCTCGACCCCGTTGACGCGGACCGACACGATGCCGATGGCCCTGGAATCGAGGCGGGGGCTGTCGCCGGGCAGGTCGTGGACGAGGGTGGCGGGTCCGGCGTCGACGCGTTCGGGGTCGAAGAGAACGAGATCGGCGTGGAAGCCCTCCTCGATCCGGCCCCGCTCGCGCAGCCCGAACAGCCGGGCCGGGTCGTCGGTGAGCATCCTGACCGCCTGCTCCAGGGGTACGAGCTTGCGCCGACGCAGACAGTCCCCGAGGAAGCGCGTGGTGTACGGCGCGCCGCACATGCGGTCCAGGTGGGCGCCCGCGTCGGAGCCGCCGAGCAGGACGTCCTCGTGCGCCCAGGTCTGCCGCCGCAGCTCCCACGAGGCCGGGTCGTTGTCGGTGGGCATGGGCCACAGCACGGTGCGCAGGTCGTCGTTGGCGCAGATCTCGACGAGGCAGTGGAAGGCGTCCTGACCGCGTTCGGCGGCGATGTCGCCGACGACCCGGCCGGTCAGTCCTTCGTTCGCGGCGCTGTAGGTGTCCCCGATGACGTACCGGCCGAAGTCGGCGAGGCGGCGGAAGACGCCCGCCTCCTTGCTGTCGGCGCGGCGCAGCATCTCGGCACGGGTGGCGGGGTCGCGGAGCCGTTCGACGCGCTCGGGAACGGGCAGGGCCAGGATCTCGCCCCAGCCGGGTATGAGGTTGAGGGCGCAGAACGTGCCCAGCGACATGTTCATGGGCGTGAGGATCGGCATGGTGAGCGCGACGATCCGCCCCCCGGCCCGGCGGGCGCGTTCGCTGGGGACGAGCTGGCGGGGCACGCGTTCGGGCACGGCGGCGTCGATGGTGAGGACGTTCCAGTTCAGCGGGCGCCCGGCGGCGGCGGTCAGGTCGACGAGGAGGTCGATCTCCTCGTCGGAGAACTGGTCGAGGCAGCCCGCCACGATCGCTTCGAGCTGGGTGCCCTCGTGTTCTCCGACCGCGCGGGCGAGGGCGAGGAGTTCCTCGGGGAGCGCGTGCCGGGAGGCGACCGGTTTCCCGTCGCCGTCGGAGTGGGTGGAGGACTGGGTGGTGGACAGCCCCCAGGCCCCGGCGTCCATGGCGTCGTGGAGCAGCGCGAGCATGGCGTCGAGCTGCGCGGGGGTGGGCTGCCCGCCGGTGGCGTCGGCGCCCATGACGTGCCTGCGCAGGGCGCAGTGGCCGACCATGAACCCGGCGTTGACGGCGATCCGCCCTTCGAGTGCGTCGAGGTACTCGCGGAAGCTGGACCAGGACCAGTCGACACCCTCCTCCAGCGCCGCGAGGGCCATGCCCTCCACCCGCGCCATCATGCGGCGGGTGTAGTCGGCGTCCTCCGGGCGTCCGGGATGGAGCGGGGCGAGGGTGAACCCGCAGTTGCCGCCGACGACGGTGGTGACGCCGTGGTTCATGGACGGGGTGGCGTACGGGTCCCAGAAGAGCTGGGCGTCGTAGTGGGTGTGCGGGTCGACGAAGCCGGGGGCGAGGACCAGACCGGTGGCGTCCTCGCTGGTGACGGCCTCCTCGGTGAGGGTGCCCGGTTCGCCGACGGCGGCGATGCGGCCGTTGCGGATGCCGACGTCGGCGCGGTACGAGGGGCCGCCGGTGCCGTCCACGACGGTCGCTCCGCGGATGAGGTGGTCGAGCATGACGGGATTCCCTTCCGTGTTTCCAACCGCAGGTACGGGTACGTGGGCGGCGCGGCGCGGCGCCCGGAACGGGTACGTGGCCGGAACGGGTACGTGGGCGGGCCGGCGCGAGGCCCGGGACGTGCGCGGGGCCCGGGACGTGGACGGGCGGCCGGGACGTGGACGGGCGGCCGGGGTGCCGCGGGGTGTGCGGCCGGGGTGCGCACGGCCGCGGCGCGCACCCCGGCTCCCCCGGCGGCGGTCCGGGAAGACGCCGCTGGTCTCGTCCGGCCCCTCCGGCGATCGAGGAGCCGGGCCGGGGGCGGGGCCCGGTCACGGGAGGGGCGGCGCAGACCGGGAGCGGACCCGCCGCGGACGCACCCGCGCCCGCCCCCGGGCCCGCGCCCCCACTGTGCCCCGCCGGGGGGCTACTGCCCCGCCGTGCCCTGTCCGGGGTCCGCGTCCCCGCCGTGCCCCGCCCGGCGTCTACTTCCCCGCCGCCGCCCGGAACCGCGAAGTCCGGTGCACCGGGTCCGTGTCGATCTTCGGGATCACGTGCTCACCGATCAGCCGGATCGAGTTCAGCGTGTCCTCGCGACTGATGCCGATCGGCAGCCCGAAGCTCAGCTGGTCGGCGCCCGCCTGCTCCCACCGCTTGCACTGCCGCAGCACCTCGTCCGGGTCGCCGCAGATCATCAGCTCCTCGGCGATCAGCAGCTCGATGATCTCCTCGGTGTACTCCGGCAGCAGCTCGGGCCACTCCGGAATGCCCTCCGGCCGGGGGAACGTGTCGTGGTAGCGGAACAGCAGCGACTGGAGGTAGTTGAGCCCGCCGCCCACCGCGATCTCGACGGCCTTGGCGTGCGTCTCGGCGCAGATGGCGGTGGAGGTGACCATGACGTTGTCGTTGACGAAGGCCCCGACGGGTTCGGCCTCCTTGACAGCCGTCTTGTAGGACTCGACGACCCACTCCATGTCGGAGACCTTCTGCACGCTGAAGCCCAGCACGCCGAGCCCCTTCTTCCCCGCCATGGCGTACGAGGACGGCGACCCCGCCGCGTACCACATCGCCGGGTGCGATGTCCCGTACGGCTTGGGCAGGACCTTGCGCGGCGGCAGTGACCAGTGCTTGCCCTGGAAGCCGGCGTACTCGTCCTGGAGCCACATCTTGGGGAACTCCGCGATGGTCTCCTCCCAGAGTTCCTTGGTGTGGTTCATGTCGGTGATGCCCGGCATGAAGCCCAGGATCTCGTGGCTGCCCGCCCCGCGCCCGGAGCCGAACTCGAAGCGACCCTCGGACAGATGGTCGAGCATGGCGACCTTCTCGGCCACCTTGACCGGGTGGTTGACGGGGGCGAGCGGGTTGAAGATGCCGGATCCGAGGTGGATGCGGTCGGTGGCGTGCGCGAGGTAGCCCAGGTACACGTCGTTGGCCGAGAGGTGCGAGTACTCCTCCAGGAAGTGGTGCTCGGAGGCCCAGGCGTACTTGAAGCCGGACTTGTCCGCCTGGATGACGTACTCGGTCTCCTCGATCAGTGCCTTGTGCTCTGCCTCGGGGTCGATCCTGGCCCGCGCGGCGGGCACGTACCCCTGTACAAAGAGCCCGAATTCCAAGGGGGTTCACCGTCCTCAGTCGCCCTGACTTTTCTGACACATCGTCAGATCGTGATGCGTCCGACTGTTCCACCGCCTCCCGCACCCGTCAATACCTGATGCTCCGTCAGATATTCTCCCCGGAGCCCGCTCAGAAGGGGCTGACGCCCGCCAGCCACCCGCCGTCGATGACGAACGGCTGCCCGGTGATGTACGAGGAGTCGTCCGAGGTCAGGAAGAGTGCCAACGCCGCCACCTCCTGCGGCCTGCCGATCCGCCCCATCGGCACCAGCTTCCGGTACAGCTCGGCCACCGCCGCCGCGGTCTCCTCCGGGTCCGCGTCCGGGTCCAGGGCCGCCGGATTGGTCATGGCGGTGTCCACGGCGCCGGGGCAGACGGCGTTGACCCGTATGTTCTTGGCGGCCAACTCCATCGCCGCCACCCGGGTCAGCCCGAGGACCGCGTGCTTGGTGGCGGCGTAGGCGCCCACGAACGCCATGCCGGTGAGCCCCGTGTACGACGCGGTGTTGACGACGGTCCCGCCGCCCGCGGCCTCGATCTCGGGCACGACGTGCTTGATCCCGAGGAACGCCCCCACCTGGTTGACCTGGACGACCTGCTGGAACTCCTCCAGCGGCGTGCTCACCAGTTCGTTGAACCGGAGGATGCCCGCGTTGTTGACCAGTCCGTCGATCCTCCCGTACGCGTCCTTCGCGGCCGCCACCGCGGCCCGCCACTCGTCCTCCACGCCCACGTCCAGGTGGACGAAGCGTGCGGCGCCCTCCCCGTGCTTCTCGCGCAGCTCCCCGGCCAGCGCCTCGCCCTGCTCGTCGAGCACGTCAGCGATCACGACCCGCGCGCCCTCCGCGACGAAGAGCCGTGCCTCCTGTTCGCCCTGCCCGCGCGCCGCGCCGCTGATCAGCACGGTCCGCCCGTCCAGCTTGCCCATGTCCGAGTCCTCCTGCCTGTCGCGCTACCTGTCGAGATGAAGCGGCACCACCTGTCGAGCGGGGTGGCACCACCGATCGGGACAAGACGGCACTGCCTGCCGAGACGGGTGTCGCCACCGGTCGGGACGAGACAGCACCGCCTGCCGAGATGGGACGGCATTACCTGTCGAGACGAGACGGCACTACCGGTCGAGATGGGGCGCGACCTCGGCGGCGAACGCCGCCATCTGGTCGGTCAGTTCGTCGCGGCTCCGGCTGCGGAACCGCACCTGGATCTGGTGGACGCCCATGGCCGCGTACGCGCGCAGCGACTCGGCGAGAGCCTGCGGGCTCCCGGTGAGGGTGCGCCGACCGACGGACCACCCCGGATCGCCGACGTACAGCGGCTCGGTGATCGCCCCGACGACGATCGGTTCATCGATCCCGGCCGCCTCGCGCAGTTCCTTCAGACGGGCGATCTGCGCGGGCAGCCGGTCCCGGGGGTCGCCCTGCGGCAGCCAGCCGTCGCCCCGCACCGCCGCCCGGCGCACGGCCGCGGGCGAGGAGCCGCCCACCCAGACGGGCACCCGCCCCTGCGCCGGACGCGGCAGCTGCCCCAGCCCCGAGAAGGCGTACCGCTCCCCCGCGAACTCCGGGTACTCCTCCGGCCCGAGCGCCGCCCTGAGCGCGTCGACGGTCTCGTCGAGCAGCCCGCCCCGCCCCTCGAAGTCGGCGCCGAGCACCCGGAACTCCTCCGGCACGTGCCCCGCCCCGACCCCGAGGATCAGCCGGCCGCCGCAGAGGTGGTCGAGGGTGGCGTACTGCTTGGCGGTAACCAGCGGATGCCGCAGCCCGACGACGGCCACATGGCTCATCAACAGCACCCGCTCGGTGATCCCGGCGAGAAAGGCGAGGGTGGCGACCGGGTCGTACCAGACGGTCCCCATGGCATCGGCGAGCCGTCGCGGGATCGCCACGTGGTCGCAGCTCGCCAGATAGGCGAAGCCGGTGCGGTCGGCGGTGCGGGCGATCTCGGCGAGGTCGGCCGGGGTCGCCGCCGCCTCCCACCCCTCCGCGAAGATCGCGCTCTGCGACTGGATCGGGAGCTGCATTCCGTACGACAGCGGCCCGGTGGTCGTGATCGGCACCGAACGGCCTCCTCCCCGAGATCATCTGATGCTCCGTCATTTAACGGGCGGGGGCCATCGTCGTATCTGATAGCCCATCAGACAAGGGGTCGGGTGCGGTCCCGGCCCTCAGGGAGGCAGCCGCCCATCGGTCTGCCGGTGGGCCGGCTCAGATCGTCATCAGCTTGCCCCGCTTCAGTTGGATCACTTCGTCGGAGGCGTCCGCGACCTCGCGGGAGTGGGTTACCAGGATGACGCACTTGCCTTCGTCGTGCGCCAGCTTGCGGAACACCTCGATGATCCCGTCGGCGGTGACCTGGTCGAGGCTGCCCGTGGGCTCGTCGGCGAAGAGGATGTCGACCTCGCAGGCGAGAGCACGGGCGATGGCGACGCGCTGTTGCTGGCCGCCGGACAGTTCCAGTGTGCGGCGGTGCTGGTCGGCCTGGTCGATGCCGAGCAGTCCGAGGAGTTCGGTGGCGCGTTTCTTCTTGTCGACGCCCTTCGCCCCGGTGATCTCCATGGCGGAGGTGATGTTCTGGACGGCGGTCATGTAGGTGAGCAGGTTCAACGACTGGAAGACCGTGGCCACATGGCGGTTGCGGTAGCGGCCGAGGCCGATCCGGGCAACGTCCTCGCCCCTGAAGTGGACGCTGCCCCTGGTGGGCGAGTCGAGGCCGCTGGCGAGCGAGAGGAGGGTCGTCTTACCGCTGCCGGAGGGGCCGATGACGGAGTACATCCGGCCCTCTTCGAACGAGTAGCTGAGGTCTTTGAGGACAGTGCGGCGGCTGTTGCCGGACTGGTAGGTGCGGCTGACACCGGAGAGGTGGAGGATCGGTGTGGTCACGTCAGTCGCCCTTCGTGAGGATGTCGCGCGGGTTGAGGCGGAGGATGCGGGTGCCGGGGACGATGGTGGCCAGGGCAGCGATGCCGAGGCCGGTGGCGCCGACCGCGCCGATGTCGCCCGCGCCCAGCCTGATGTCCATCGAGTCGATGGGCTTGGCCTGCGGGGCCTCCTCCTTCGTGAGCCCGTTGGGGTCGGAGAGGTCCTGCTGGGGGCCCTGGTCGGCGGAGGAGTCCTCGGCGGAGGAGACCTGGCTGGAGAGCAACTGGTCGCCGATGCCCTGGGCGATGGCCTGGCTGCCGGCGGCGGCGAAGCCGATCGCCAGGGCCGCGCAGGCGACCACTTCCACCAGGTGCTGGCCGAGCAGCTTGGGCTTCTTTTCGCCCAACGAGAGCAGAATGCCCATCTCCTTGCGGCGCTCGCGCATGTTCGAGGCGATGATCAGGGCGAGGATGACGGTGCCCGCGACCGCGACCAGCCAGACCGTGAGGGAGGCGAAGTCCGCCGTCTCGTTGATCGGGCCGACCAGGGTCTTGTACTGCTTGTCGTTGACGGACAGCGGGAAGATCTCTAGGTCGGCGCCGGCTGCCTTCGCATCGTCCTTCAGCTTGCCCAGGTCGTCCGGATTGCGCAGGGTGAAGGTGGCCTCCCTGAGAGCTGCTCCGCCGGCGGTCGGTTCCTTGCCCAGCAGCCGTGTCGCGCCCTCCGGGGTGACGTAGATCTGGTTCGAGGGGTCGGCCATCGCCGGTACGTACGAGCCCGTGTCGGCGATGCTGTTCTTGTAGATGCCACCGACGGTGAACTCGACCTCCTCGGTGCTCATGCCGCCCTTCTGGGGGTCGATCTCACCCACCCTGAGCTTGATCTTGTCGCCGACCTCGAGGCGGTTGTCCTTGGCGACCCGCTCTTCGATGACGGCCATGTCGCTCTTGCTGTCCCGCTTGAGCCCGGAACCAGAGATGATCTCCGAGTCGCCATGGTGGAACTCCTTGACCGAGTCCAGGTCCCGGACACCGGACGCCCTGAAGAGGTCCGTGCCCATGGTGTCCTGCCCGACCGGCGCCGGAATGGGCTGATGGAGCTTGACCTTGCCGGTGGGGGCCGCGGCACTGTCCACGGTGTAGTTGCACTGCGCCACGACCGACGACGTGCAGATCTCGTCCACGAGCTTGCTGTGCAGGTCGCCCTTCGCGCCGATGATGCCGGGCCGGCCACCGTTGCTCTCCGACGCCCCGCCCGAGTTGATCAGCGCGTTCACGTCCAGCTGCATCGTGGCCACTACTCCCACGCTGCCCTTGGCCGAGTCGGCGGCGCGGGCCGCGGCGGACTGGATCAGGAACCCGGACAGGACCAGGGTGCAGATGACGAAGAACAGGCCGACGAGCATCACCGTCTTGCCCAGATGGGCCCACAGCCGCCACCAGGCTCTCTTGAACAGATTCATGAACACCACGCTAGGAAGGCGGTGTTTTGAGGGGTGTATGAGACGCCCGGCCCTCTCATACACGAATCAAATCCACTGTTTGATAAGACAGACCCGGTACAGGACCGCTATCAGTGGCGGCGCACCAAGAACACCGTGCTGAATTCATGAAAAGAAAAGGTTGTCGCGCGTGCGGGTGCTGGTGGTCGAGGACGAGCGGAACATGGCGCAGATCCTGGCAATAGGACTGCGCCGGGAGGCCATCGCGGTCGACGTCGTGCATGACGGGGCGAGCGCCCTGGAGCGGTTCACCGTCTACGACTACGACGTGGTCGTCCTGGACCGCGATCTGCCCGGCGTGCACGGCGACGAGGTGTGCCGCCGGATCGTCGCCATGGACGTCGGCTGCCGGATCCTGATGCTGACCGCTGCCGCACGCCTGGGCGACAAGGTCGAGGGCCTGGGCCTGGGCGCCGACGACTATCTCGCCAAACCCTTCGACTTCCCCGAACTCATCGCCCGGCTGCGTGCCCTGTACCGCCGCAGCCCCATGACCCACGGCCCCGTCCTCACCTTCGCCGACCTGCGCCTGGACACGCACCGCCGCCAGGTCACCCGCGCGGGCGCCGAGGTCCGCCTCGCCCCCAAGGAAATCGCGGTCCTGGAGCTGCTGATGCGCGCCGACGGCGGAGTGCTGAGCGCCGAGTACCTCCTGGACAAGGCTTGGGACGCGTACGCCGACCCGTTCACCAACGCCGTGCGCCTGGTGGTGCACACCCTGCGCAAGAAACTCGGCGAACCCCAGCTGGTGCACACCGCGATCAGCGCCGGCTACTACCTGGGGACCGAGTGACGTACCGCTTCCACATGCGGCCCCGGACCCTGAGCATCCATGCCCGGCTGTTCCTCGGCTTCGGAACCGCGCTCGGGGGATGCGCCGCGCTGATGGTCGTCATCATCTACACCGGGATGCGCTACCTGCCCACGTACGACTTCAGTAGGACCGTCATCGTCCCGCCCGGCTCCACGGCCACCGAAGCCGCGGTCGGGCCACGGCAAGGTCCAAGCCCGCAGCCCTGGGCAACCCGCAGCCCCGGACCCGGCCTCCAGCCGGGCACGAAGACCAGGAACCTCGGCGACGTCTCCAGCAAGGAGGACGTCTGGAACACGGTCCTGCTGGTGTCCGCCGGCGGTGTGCTCCTGGTGATGACGGTCGGCCTCGGCGCAGGCTGGCTGCTCTCCAAACGGCTGCTCACCCCCCTGCACACCATCAGCGAAGCCGCGGCGAAAGTGGCGGACGGCAACCTGCGGGACCGCATCGACGCCGAAGGCCCCGAGGACGAGCTCAAGCAACTGGCCGACACCTTCGACACGATGCTGGCCCGCCTTGAGGAGTCCTTCGCCGCGCACCAGCGATTCGCCGCCAACGCCTCGCACGAGTTGCTCACACCGCTGGCCACCACCCGGGCCGCCCTCCAGATCGCCGGTGACAACCCCAGCGGTGCGGAGTTCGCCGAACTCGCCCTCATGCTGCGGGAGACCAACGAGCGCAACATCAGCGTGGTCCGCGCCCTGCTCGACCTGGCGGGCGCCGACCACGCTGCCTTCGACCCCGACCCGGTGGACCTTGCCGAGCTGACGGATCGGGCCGCAGCCGAGCGCTCCGAGCGGGCGGCGGAGCTCGGCATCCGCCTCGACGTGGACAGCGAAGACGACTGCACGGCCCACGGGACCTGCGAGATCGCCGGAAACGCCACCCTGCTGCGGCAGTTGGTCCTCAACCTCCTCGACAACGCCCTCGACCACAACATCCCCGACAACGGCTCCGTCCACCTCGCCGTCTTCCGGGAACGGGACACGACGGTGGTTCTGGAGGTCGAGAACACCGGCCCACAGGTGGACGAGGCCGTGGTGGGCCGGCTCTTCGAGCCCTTCTACCGGGTGCGGCCACGGGTCGGCAGTGACCGCTCGGGCCACGGTCTCGGCCTGGCCATCGTCCGCTCGATCACCTCGGCCCACCACGGCACGGTCACCGCGGCCGCGCTCCCCCGGGGCGGACTCACGGTGCGCGTCGAACTCCCGGTGGCTCACTGACGCACCACCCGCTGCCGAAGCCGAGTCGGTACGGCCCCCGGCCGACGTCACACCGCCGACGTCACGCCCCTGACGCGACGGCTCCGCCGCCACGGGCATCGCGTTCGGTGTCCGCGTCGCCCTCGGGGTTCGGATACGCCGGGGCCACAGGGCGCACGTCGTGCTGTGCGCCGCGGGCTCCCGGCGTACGGGCCGGGCGACCCGTTGAAGGGTACGCAGGTGGACACCATGCGCCGCTCGGGCGTGTTGACCGAGGCCGCGATCGCGGCGTGCCCGGGCTCACTTCGCGACCGGAACGCGGGCGCGAGGAGCGTACGGATCAGCCGAACCGGCCGAACAGGCACGCGACGTAGTCTTCCAGGCGTGCCGCGAGCACGTCGGGGGTGAGATCGGTCCGTCCGAGTTCCCGCCACGGAGCCGCGAGCTTCTCCGCGTCCGGCGCGTAGGCGAGTGCGTCCAGCAGCCGCCAGTACAGGTGGTCCGCGTCGTCGTCCGCCAACCGCCCGCCCGCACGCGTGTATTGACCGGCGAAGCTCACGCCGGCCGGTACGCCGTGCAGCAGCGCCAGGGCCGTCGAGCAGTGGGCGACGTCCAGGTCGGCGGGGCCCCACGAGGTCTCGACCCAGTCGACGACCCCGCTGATCCGGAGCTGCGCCCCACCGCTGTCGCGCCCGCCGCGGTCCACCCCGGCGTGGTCCGCCCCGGCGTCGGTGAAAAGCACGTTGCCCGGGTGGAAGTCGCGGTGCAGGAATCGCGGCACGTACGACGGCGGCTCACGGCGGATGACGTCGACCGCCGCCCGCCAGAGTCCCGCCCGCCCGGTCGCCGGGGGCACGTGGACCCGGTCCGGCGCGGTCCACGCCTGGTACGCGCGCGGCCGGGTCGTGTCCGTCACCCGTACCGCATGGATGTCGGCCAGCTGTCGTGCCAGCAGCCCGATACGCTCCTGCGCCCCGGCGTCGTCGACCCGGACCCGGCCGGGCAGCAGGGTCATCAACAGCGAGGGGTGGTCGCAGTGTTCGGCCATGGCGTCGACGGCCACCAGCCGCGCGGCCGGGACATCGGTGCCGTCCGCCAGCAGCCTCAGGACGTCCGCCTCGCGGGTGAGCAGCCCCGGGGCGTGCCGTACGTAGAACGGCTTGACGAAGGACCGCAGCGCGAGCGCCCGCGCACCGTGCGGTCCGGCGACGTCCAGTCGGCGCATCCACGAGGTCCAGCCGCCGCGCAACTGCTCGACGCCCTTGATGCGTTCGCCCGGCGCGAGGGTCTTCTCCACCCACGCGCGCGTCGCCGCCCAGCCGGAACGGCGGTCCACCCCTTCGCTCATGTTTCGAGCCTACCGACGGGGCCTGCGCGGCGTCCGGGCTTCCGGGGCGCCCGGGCTTCACGGGACGCCCGGGCTTCCGGGACGTCCACCCGTACGGGAGGGGCCGCGCATGCGCCCGGGACGCGCGGCGTCGCCCGGGCGGATGCGCGGCCCGCCATCAGCAGTTGGGAATCACCGTGCCGTTGTTGTCACGGGCCTCGTCGTTCCCCCAGCGGGACAGGTAGTACGCCGAGACGTACGCGCCGCGTCCGTTCTTGCCCGAGTACACCGTGTCCAGGTCGGTCTTCAGCCACCAGTGGTTGTAGCTGGAGCCGGAACCGACCTGGGCTCCCCACACCTTGCAGTACACGTAGTTCGTCCCCGCGTTGAGGATGCCCTGCGGGTCGGACGTGTTGGGGGCCGCGTATCCCGTGGCGTTGGAGAAGGTGTCCACCCAGTACTTGCCGGTGCCGCCGCCGCTACAACCGTTGTCGCTGGTCAGGTACTTGCTGTGGTAGGAGCCGGGATACGGCGCCAGGGACTGGCCGTTGATCGCGATGGGCTGCCCGACCCCGTTGTACAGCTGCTCGTAGTGGATGTGGGCGCCGCTGCTGTTGCCGGTGGAACCGGTGGTGCCGATCTGCTGCCCCTGCGACACGGACGCGCCGTCGGCGACGGAGTACGAGGCGAGGTGGAAGTAGTAGGTCTTCCAGCCGCCGCCGTGATCGATGACGATGTAGTTGCCCGCCCCGCTGGGCTGGGAGTAGCGGTATGCGGTCCCGCCGGACGAGGCGAGGACGGGGGAGCCGGCCGTGGCGCCGCCGTCGGTGCGTATGAAGTCGAGGGCCTGTCTGACCTCCGCCGAGTGGTGGCCGTAGGTCCAGGTCTGGCCACAGGGGAACGGTGCCTTGAAGTTGGGGGCCGCTGCGGCGGGGGTCGCGGTCAGCAGTCCCGCGACCAGGGCCACCAGGCCCAACAGGGCAATACGTATCGAGCGCGTGCGCATGCGCGGATGTCCTCCGAGTCGGGATCCGGATGTGGGGGGTGGCGTCGATGTGTGGAACGGGGCAAGCGTGCCGGACGTCCTTGTTCCGCAGTAGACCCACAGGACCCAGTCCTGGGCCCAAAGTGGGCCCTGGACTGGGCCCGGAGCGGCACTTCGGCTTCACGGACCCCCTCGCCGAACAGTTCGGTCCGCCCGCGGATCCCGACGGCCCGCTCTCCCGGGCCCGCTCGGTCCGGATCACCCGTGACTATGTCGCGGCCTTCCTCGGCCTGCAGCTGAAGGGCCGGCACCAGCCGCTCCTGGGCGGCCCCACACCGACCAACCCGGAGGTCGTCTTCCAGCAGCCCTGACCGCGGCACCCGGCCCGCACCGCGGTGTCTGGCCGCGACGACCGCCGTACCCGCCCCGCACAACGCTGCGGGCCTCTCCCCGACCGGAGGAGAGGCCCATGGGCGCAGGAAAGACCCGCGCGCGGCAAGCGATCGTCGGCTACGCGGTGACCGGCACGCGCTGCGGCTCGGCGTCGCGCGCCTCATAGTCGCCGGAACCGTCGGCGCCGCCGGAGCCGTCGCCCAGGGAGGACGAGGCCGTGGCGTACGCCTCGTGGTCGAGGATCTTCTCGCGCGCCGAGACGATCACCGGGACCAGCGCCTGACCGGCGACGTTCGTGGCAGTCCGCACCATGTCCAGGATCGGGTCGATGGCCATGAGCAGACCGACGCCCTCCAGCGGGAGGCCCAGCGTCGACAGCGTCAGGGTCAGCATGACCGTCGCGCCGGTGAGACCGGCGGTGGCCGCCGAACCGATCACCGAAACGAACGCGATCAGGACGTAGTCACCGACGTTCAGCTGCACGTCGAAGATCTGCGCGATGAAGATCGCCGCGAGCGCCGGGTAGATGGCGGCGCAGCCGTCCATCTTGGTGGTCGCGCCGAACGGGACCGAGAAGGACGCGTACTCCTTCGGGACGCCGAGGCGCTCGGTGACCTTCTGGGTGACCGGCATCGTGCCGACCGAGGAGCGGGAGACGAAGGCCAGCTGGATCGCCGGCCAGGCGCCCTTGAAGAACTGGAGCGGGCTGAGCTTGGCGACCGTGGCGAGCAGCAGCGGGTACACACCGAACAGCACCAGGGCGCAGCCGACGTAGACGTCGACGGTGAACGTCGCGTACTTGCCGATCAGGTCCCAGCCGTAGTCCGCGATCGCGTAGCCGATGAGGCCGACGGTGCCGAGGGGGGCGAGCCGGATGACCCACCACAGGGCCTTCTGGAGGAGTTCCAGGACGGACTCGCTGAGGGTGAGGATCGGCTGGGCCTTCTCACCGAGCTTGAGCGCGGCGATACCGGCGACGGCGGCCATGAACACGATCTGGAGCACGTTCAGTTCGGTGAACGGGGTGATCACGTCGCTCGGGATGATGCCGGTGAGGAAGTCGAGCCAGGATCCGGCGTGCTCCGGCAGCTTGCCGTCCTTCGGCGTGAGGCCGGTCCCGGCACCCGGGTTGGTCACCAGGCCGATCACGAGGCCGATCGCGACCGCGATCAGCGACGTGATCATGAACCAGAGCAGGGTGCGGGTGGCCAGCCGGGCGGCGTTGTTGACCTTGCGCAGGTTGGTGATCGAAACCAGGATCGCGAAGAAGACGAGCGGCGCGACGGCCAGCTTCAGAAGCTGGACGAAGATGTGGCCGACCTGGTCGAGCGTGGCGTGGAGCCAGTCGACGTCGTACCTGCGGGCGATCCACCCGAGGACGACGCCGAGGACGAGGCCGGCGACTATCTGGGCCCAGAAGGGGACCTTGGGTATGCGGAAGCCGGAACCGGAGCCTGACGGGCTGTCGGTCGCGGCGGCGGACGCGGGGGTCGCGGACACGGACACACTCCAGATGTGACGCATCGGGGCGCACGGGGACGCTGTGCGGCAGGACGTTGTACGGGGACGGGGGGTGCGGCGCCCGCGTCGGGGCGGCGCCGCTGCATGGTGCCGGTTCGAACGCTGTTCAGAGGCTGCGGCAACAGACCGCGTTCATGCGTGACGGCCGACAGACCGCGGACATGCAGCGGCAGAGATCAACATGCAGCCGCCCCACGAGCGGGACGCTCGCGGCTTCGTGAGGGCGTACCGCTGTCTTCATGCCCATCACGTTAACACTTGAACTTTGAGAACCTCAAAGGTCTTCTTTGGGTTCGGACACGGGGCCGGGCGCCCGCCCGCGTACGCGAACACCCGCCCCGCGTACGCGGGAACGGCGGAACCCCGGTGCCGGAGCAGCGTGCTCCGGCACCGGGGTTCCGCGAAAGGGCCCGGGAAGTGTGAGGAACCTTACGACGTCACGAAGCGGCGTTGTCCTCGCGGGTGCGGTTCTCCTCGAGGCGCCGCTTGGCCCGGTCGACCCTGGACGCGATCTGGGCGGACATCTCGTCGCGCTGCTTGCGCAGCAGCACGTAGCTGAGCGGCGCGGACAGGATCAGGGCGAGGAGGATCACCCAGAAGACGTTGGAGTCGTCGACTCCGGAAGGAAACAGGCCGAAGTGGACGGCCACGGCTGCGACGACGAGGCAGCCGACGAAGATGCTGAGGCGCATCGCGGTGTACCGAATGGTCGCGCTCGGCCTGGAAGCGGACACAAGTGGCCTCTCTCTCGACGTACGACGGTCCTGCGATCCTGCCCGACCAGTGAAGCATGCCCCGGAATCGAGCACTTCGGAGGGCCATGCCAAAGGCGTCGGCCGCGGTTTCGCACGTTCGTGCACGGGCGGGCGTGGACGCATGCCGAGGGGCCGGTGGCTCTGTTCGACCAGGCGGGGGACTGGCTGCGCCGTCACCGGGTGCTGCTGCCGGGGGTGAGCGTGCTGGCCCGGCAGGTGTCGGAGGCCCGGAAGGTTGCGGAGAAGCGGCTGCACGCCACGGTCGCGGGTGCCGCCCGCCGCGCTGACCCGGCGTTGCCGGGCGAGTGGGGGGCGACGCTCAAGACGCCGGAGGGGTCGCGTGCGGTTCTGGGGCGACGGGCTGCTCGCCTCCGTGGACGGCCTGCGGTTCGTCGTCCCCGTCCGGACCGCGAACGCGGCACCGTCGCCGAAGCACTTCGGCTTCAAGCGGGGCATCACCTGGACGAAGACGACGACGGCGGGCAGGAGTGATGATCAGGAGCCGATCGGATCAGTCCGTGACGGGCAGGCACTCGGCGAGCAGAGCGACGACGTCACGCCAGGCTCGCTGTGCGTGCCGTGGGTGGTAGCCGACGCCGGGACGCACGGTGTGGTCGACCGATGGATGGTGGAAGGCGTGAAGGGCTCCCCCGTAAACCACGAGGCGCCAGTCGACGCCCGCGGCCTCCATCTCTGCGGTGAACGCCTCCCGTTGGGCGGGCGGCATGATCGGGTCTTCCGACCCGACCCCGGCCCATACCGGGCAGCGAATGCGTGCCGCCTCGCCCGGTCGGCCCGTGGTGAGTGCGTTGACTGTCCCAATCGCGCGCAGATCGACACCATCGCGACCGAGTTCCAGTGCGACTGCACCCCCGGTGCCGTAGCCGACGGCGGCGATCCGCTCGGGGTCGGCCCGTGGTTCGGCACGCAACACGTCGAGCGCGGCGTGACCGATTCCTCGCATCCGGTCGGGGTCGGCGAGCAGCGGCATGCAACGGGCCAACATTTCCTCCGGGTCTTCCAAATAGCGTCCACCGTGGAGGTCGAAAGCCAGCGCCACGTACCCCACCTCGGCCAGAGCCTCGGCCCGGCGGCGCTCGACATCGCTGAGCCCCACCCCCTCGGGTCCGATCAGGACTGCGGGTCGGCGCTCGGCACCGGCCGGGAGCGCAAGGTATCCGATCATCGTCAGGTTGTCGGCCGGGTATTCGACCGTACGGGTTGTGACCGTCGTCATGCGACTGAACGGTATTGACCGTTGCGCCCGCTCGGGGTGGTGTTCACCGATGGCAGACAGCAGTCCGTCCCGACTACAACACCCGGACGCGTCGCCCCGAGCCGCCCGCGTTGGAGACGTCGGTCCACAGCTCGGTGATGCCGTCCCGCAGGGTGCGGTCGACCTGGGGATCCAACTCGAAAGTAAGCACCATAAGGGCCGATTAGTCATTACCTCCACCGCGCCTCACACCGCGTCCGGCACGTGAGAGAGCCCCGGCCGTGGGCTGGCCGGGGCTCTCTCACCGCTCATCGGAATCGGAACAGGGGCCTCAGACGCGCATCGGCTGCGGCGACTCGCGCCGCTCGGCGTCCGGGCCCGGGTACTCGCGAATGATCTCGTACCGGGTGTTGCGCTCGACGGGCCGGAAGCCCGCGTCGCGGATCAGGTCGAGCAGGTCCTCGCGGCTGAGCTTGTTCGGCGTGCCGTAGTTGTCCGCGTCGTGCGTGATCTTGTACTCGACGACCGAGCCGTCCATGTCGTCCGCGCCGTGCTGGAGCGCGAGCTGGGCGGTCTGCACACCGTGCATCACCCAGAAGACCTTGACGTGCGGGACGTTGTCGAACAGCAGCCGCGAGACCGCGAAGGTCTTCAGCGCCTCGGCACCGGTCGCCATCGTCGTGCGCGCCTGGAGCCGGTTGCGGACCTTGCCGTCCTTCATGTCCACGAAGTCGTGCTGGTAGCGCAGCGGGATGAAGACCTGGAAGCCGCCCGTCTCGTCCTGGAGCTCACGCAGCCGCAGCACGTGGTCGACGCGGTGCCGGGGCTCCTCGATGTGCCCGTACAGCATGGTCGCCGGGGTCTTGAGCCCCTTCTCGTGCGCCAGGCGGTGGATGCGCGACCAGTCCTCCCAGTGGGTGTCGTGGTCCACGATGTGCCGGCGGACCTCCCAGTCGAAGATCTCCGCACCGCCGCCGGTCAGCGACTCCAGACCGGCCTCGATCAGCTCGTCGAGGATCTCGGAGGCGGAGAGTTTGGAGATGGTCTCGAAGTGGTGGATCTCGGTGGCGGTGAACGCCTTGAGGGAGACCTGCGGCAGGGCCTCCTTCAGCGCGCTGAGCGAGCGCGGGTAGTAGCGCCACGGCAGGGTGGGGTGCAGACCGTTGACGATGTGCAGCTCGGTGAGGTTCTCGCCCTCCATCGCCTTCGCGAGCCGGACCGCCTCCTCGATGCGCATGGTGTACGCGTCCTTCTCGCCCGGCTTGCGCTGGAACGAGCAGTAGGCGCACGAGGCCGTGCACACATTGGTCATGTTGAGGTGCCGGTTGACGTTGAAGTGGACCACGTCACCGTTCTTGCGGGTGCGCACCTCGTGGGCGAGGCCACCGAGCCAGGCCAGGTCGTCCGACTCGTAGAGGGCGATGCCGTCCTCACGGGTCAGCCGCTCCCCCGCGCGGACCTTCTCCTCCAGTTCGCGCTTGAGCCCGACGTCCATGCGGCCTGCCTCCCAATTGTCGACGCGCTGTGCCGTTCCCGGCGACGCCGGGAATCCCTCCCCGGCGTACCGGGCCTCCCCCGTACCGGGGACCTCGCGGCGGTACCGGGCGAAACCCCCGGGTGCCCGGGGGTTCCACCACGTTACGCCTACACCTCTTCGGGGAGTTCCCCGACCCGGTTCTCCCACTTGGTGGAGAGCACGATCGTGGTACGGGTGCGCGAGACACCCTTCGTGCCGCTGAGCCGGCGGATGGTCCGCTCCAGTCCGTCGACGTCACCGACCCGCACCTTGAGCATGTACGAGTCGTCGCCCGCGATGAACCACGCGTCCTCGATCTCCGCGAGGTCCTTCAGCCGGCGCGCCACGTCCTCGTGATCGGCCGCGTCGGAGAGCGAGATGCCGATCAGGGCCGTGACTCCGAGCCCGAGGGCCGCCGCGTCGACGGTGGCGCGGTACCCGGTGATGACCCCGGCGGATTCCAGCCGGTTGATGCGGTCGGTGACGCTGGGCCCGGAGAGGCCCACCAGCCGTCCCAGCTCGGCGTACGAGGCCCTGCCGTTCTCCCTGAGTGCCTGGATGAGCTGTCTGTCCACCGCGTCCATATGACTGAAACCTTCCATTGTTCAGCAGTATCGCGAGTTTACGTGTAGAATCTAAGGCATGCAGGCTCACCCGCCTGCAAAATCTCTCGAACGTCCAAAAAACGCTTTCGAATCTTCAGGAGTGAGAACACCGTGTACTCGATCGAGATGGCCTACGCCCGTATGCGCGAGCTTCAGGACCTGGCCAACCGCTCGCGTGCCCACCAGCCCGCCGCCGCGCGCCGCATCGACCGCACCCGCACCGCACGCGCTCCGAAGAAGCGCTGACCCCGGGGCTCGGCGGACTCGCCCGGACTTCGCGGGCCAGGCGGGACTTTCGAAACACGCCCTAGTGCGACGTGCCGCGGGAGCCACTTCCGAGTTCCCCCTCCCACCGGCGGTACAGGTCGTGCGGCACCCCCGCCGCGTCCAGTGCCCGCCCCGCGACGAAGTCCACCAGATCCTGGATGTGCGTCGCCCCCGCGTAGAAGCCCGGAGAGGCGGGCAGCACCACGGCGCCCGCCTCGTCCAGGCTCACCAGATGCCTCAGCGTCTGCCCGTTCAGCGGGGTCTCCCGCACGGCGACGACCAGCTTCCGCCGCTCCTTGAGCGTCACGCTCGCGGCCCGCTGGAGCAGATCCTTCGACAGCCCGAGCGCCACCCCGGCCACGCACGCCGTCGAGGCCGGCACGATGAGCATCCCCTTCGCCGGGTACGACCCCGAGGACGGTCCCGCGCCGAGGTCACCGGCCGCCCAGTGCCGTACCCGCTCGATCTCCGCCCCGCCCACGTCGAAGGCGTGCGGCCTCCCGTCCGCCCCCCGCGCCAGCCAGGTCCGCAGGTCCTCCCGCCAGTGCGCGTCGCGGAACGCGATCCCGGTCTCGTCCAGCAGCGTCAGCCGGGACGCCCGGCTCACCACCAGATCCACGCTCTCCCCCGCGGCCAGCAGACCGCGCAGCACGGCAGCGGCGAAAGGGGTGCCCGAAGCGCCGGAAACCCCTACGATCCAAGGCTCTCGCCGCTGCTGACTCACTGAAATCCCGGATTCCACGCCCCCGAGCCTATCCGGCCGCACGGCACCGGAACCGAGCAAGGGGCGTCGGGCGTTCCGACCGACGGAAGACGGTTGAAGGATGGACCGAATCACCGGCGACACCGGGACCGGGCCGGGCGCAGGGGACCACATGACCGCATGGCCGAACCGCATGGCCGGCCCGGGCCGGGCGCAGGTATCGCGGCGGCGTTCGTCGTCCGCCGCGACGCCCGCCACCGGCCGGCGGGCCCCGGCCTGTGACGGCCGACCCCCGTGGCAACGGAAAGTACGGACGTGTGACGGCTGACTCGCGGCGGCGGGAAGCGCGGACGTGTCGACCTTCCGCGTGCCGACCGGAGTGGCCCTTGCCCTCGGTGGCCGGCCGCAGCCCTCCTGGTCGCGGCCCGACCGTGTTACACCGTCAGGCCACGCACCACGAGGTCCAGCAGGGCGCACACGAACAGAGCCATCCCGATGAACCCGTTGACGGAGAAGAACGCCCGGTTCAGCCGGGACAGGTCGTGAGGCCGCACCACCCGGTGCTCGTACACGAAGGCGACGGCGACGATCACCATGCCGATCCAGTACAGCACCCCGGCCTCGGTGGCCAGGCCGAACCAGACCAGCAGCCCGGTCGTCACCACGTGGGAGACCCGCGCCCCCCACAGCGCCGCCGGGATCCCGAACCGGGCCGGCACCGACCGGACCCCGTGCGCCCGGTCCGCCTGCACGTCCTGGCAGGCGAAGATCAGGTCGAAGCCGCCGATCCAGATCCCGACCGCGAGACCGAGGATCACCGCCTCCCACGACCAACTGCCGGTCACCGCCAGCCAGGCGCCGACCGGCCCCATGGCCTGCGCGATGCCGAGGATGGCGTGCGGGTAGGTGGTGAACCGCTTGCCGTACGGGTACACCACCATCGGCACGACCGCGACCGGCGCCAGCGCCAGGCAGAGCGGGTTCAGCAGGGCGGCGGCGCCCAGGAAGACCACGACGGCGACGAGCGCCCCCGTCCAGGCCGAGCGCACGGACACCGCGCCGGTGACCAGCTCCCGGTTCGCGGTGCGCGGATTGCGGGCGTCGATCTCCCGGTCGATGATCCGGTTGCAGGCCATCGCGAACGTCCGCAGCCCCACCATCGCGACGGTGACGAGCAGCAGCTCCGCCCAGTGGACCGACTTGTCTGCCCGGAACATCGCGGTCAGCGCAGCGATGTACGCGAAGGGCAGCGCGAAGACCGAGTGCTCGATCATCACGAGCCGCAGGAACGCCTTGACCTTGCCGTTGTTCGGCCGTACGGGCTCCGAGCCCAGTGTCGCGTCGGCGGCGCTCACAGCCCGTATTCCTTCCACCGGCGGTCGACCTTCGCAGCGGTCTCGGGGTCCGACTCGACCATCTCCGGCCAGCCCCCGTCCCGGGTGTACCCCTCCTCGGGCCACTTGCGGGTCGCGTCGATGCCCGCCTTGCCACCCCAGAACTGCTGGTAGGAGGCGTGGTCGAGGTGGTCGACCGGGCCCTCGGTGACGGTCAGGTCGCGCGCGTAGTCCGTGTTGCCGAGCGCCCGCCACGCCACCTCGTGCAGATCGTGGACGTCGCAGTCGGAGTCCACGACCACGATCAGCTTGGTCAGCGACATCATGTGCGCCCCCCAGATGGCGCTCATCACCTTCTGGGCGTGCTTCGGGTACTTCTTGTCGATCGAGACGATCGCGCAGTTGTGGAACCCGCCCGCCTCCGGCAGGTGGTAGTCCACGATGTCCGGCACGATGATCTTGAGGAGCGGCAGGAAGAACCGCTCGGTGGCCCGTCCCAGCGGCCCGTCCTCGGTCGGCGGGCGGCCCACCACGATCGACTGGAGCAGCGGACGCCGCCGCATGGTCACGCAGTCGATGGTCAGCGCGGGGAACGGCTCCTGCGGGGTGTAGAAGCCGGTGTGGTCGCCGAACGGACCCTCGGGCAGCATCTTCCCGGGCTCCAGCCAGCCCTCCAGGACGACCTCCGCCTGCGCCGGGACCTGGAGCGGCACGGTCTTGCAGTCGACCATCTCGATCCGCTTGCCCTGGAGGAACCCGGCGAACAGGTACTCGTCGATGTCCCCCGGCAGCGGGGCGGTGGAGGCGTACGTCACCGCGGGCGGCGCCCCGAACGCGATCGCGACCGGCAGCCGCTCCCCGCGCCGGGCGGCGACCTGGTAGTGGTTGCGGCTGTCCTTGTGGATCTGCCAGTGCATCCCGATGGTGCGGCGGTCGTGCCGCTGGAGCCGGTAGAGGCCCAGGTTCCGTACGCCGCTCTCCGGGTCCTTGGTGTGGGTGAGCCCCAGGTTGAAGAAGGAGCCGCCGTCCCCGGGCCAGGTGAAGAGCGCGGGCAGCCGGTCCAGGTCCACGTCGTCGCCGGTCAGCACCACGTCCTGGACCGGGGCGTTCTCCGTCTTCACCTTCTTCGGCGGCAGGTGCACCACCGAGCCGAGCTTCCCGAACGCCTCGCGCACCCCAACGAAGCCGTGCGGCAGCTCCGGCTTGAGCAGCCCGCCGATCTTGTCCCCGATGTCCGCGTACGACTTCAGCCCGAGCGCCTTGAGCAGTCGCCGGTCGGTCCCGAAGACGTTCATGGCCAGGGGCATCGAGGACCCCTTGACGTTCTCGAAGAGCAGGGCCGGACCGCCTGCCTTGTTCACCCGGTCGACGATCTCGCCGACCTCCAGGTAGGGGTCGACCTCGGCCTTGATGCGCTTGAGGTCGCCCTCGCGCTCCAGCGCCCGGAGCAGGGAACGAAGATCGTCATAAGCCATGCCGTCCAGTTTGTCATCACCGCCGCCGATCACCAGGGGTGGGCCGGTCCGGGCAGGCGGCACCAGCGGTCCGGAGCCGGGCACGAGAGGACCCGGCGGGCATCGTGGCGGGACGGCCCCGTCGTCCCGCGCAAGCGGCATGCCGACACGTCAAAGGCCGAACTCTCGACGTGCTCGTTCACGCGGCGCCCGTGTGCCGGGCACCGCCGGCGGCGTCGAAGATCTTCGCCCGGGCCTTGGCGAGTTCCTCCTCGGTGAAGCTGCCCTGCTCCTCCTCGTGACACGCCCCTGCTCGGCGCCGGTTCCGCCCGCTCGCCGTGGGCCGTCGGCGGCACCCGTTACCCTGGGCCCACACCGGGGCGGACAAGCCCCGCCAACGCTCCTCAGGGGGACCTTCCATCATGTTCCGGGCCTTGATGTATCTCCTGCCTCTGGCTCTGACGATCTACGCGTTCATCGACTGCCTGAACACTCCCGAGGACGAGGCCAAGCACCTGCCGAAGATCGCCTGGGTCTTCATCATCCTCCTGTTCTGGATCGTGGGACCGATCGTGTGGCTGGCCGCGGGCAAGATGCGCAAGGCGCCCGCCGGGGGTCGTACGCCGTCCGAATGGCACCGCAACCACCGCACGCAGTGGGTGGCCCCGGACGACAACCCGGAGTTCCTGAAGACGCTGCGCGAGGAGAACAAGAAGGACGAGTCGCTCCTCAAGGACTGGGAGGCGGATCTGCGCCGCCGCGAGGAGGAGCTGAAGCGCCGCGAGAACGGGCCCGGGCCGGAGGGGTCGACGCCGCCCGCGTCCTGACCGCACTGTTCAGGGACCGTTCGCGGTCCGACCGGTCATGACGGCCACCGCCTGCCACCCGGCACGTGGTGGCCGTCGCCGTTTCGTCCACCGGATTCTCTGATCGGCCGTCGCCGCTTCACCCACCGGGACCCATGCCCGGCCTCTTCGCGTTCCCGGCCTCTTCGTGCGCCCGGCCTCGTCGCCCGACCATGCGCGCCCACTGGCGCCCTCCGCACGCCCGGCCCCCTCGCACGCCGGATTCGCTGATCCTTCGAAAATCCTCTCCCCGCCCCAACAGCCTCCCGATACCCTGCGGTTGACGGTGTGACAGATCGGAGTGGACGACCGGACTGGGGGGTGCTGTGGACAGAGAGCTGTACGGACGTGAGGCGATACTCGGCGCCGACGGGCTCGCCGCGCGCCTGACCGGTATCGCCCCGTACGGCTCCGCCCGGGTCGCCTACGAGCACCGCGACGATCCGCCGGTCGCCGTGCTCACCGGCGGGCGCGGCATGGGCAAGACGGCCGTGCTGAAGCAGTTGCGCAGGCTGTACCGCGAGGTCACCCCGGTCGCCCTGGTCGACTGCGAGGCGGTCGTGCCGCCCGCGGACCCGGGGCCGGGCTGGACCCCGGTCACCGGTGCGCTGCCGGAACTCGCCGCCCAGTTGACGGCGCGGGTGCGAGCCGCGCGGCCGGTGCCGTTCCCCCGGCTGAGCCTGGGGCTGGTGGCGGTCGCCTCGATCTCCTGGACGCGCGAGGACGAGACCCGGGCCCAGCGGGATCTCCAGGCGCTCGGCCCGGTGCTGGCGACCGTCGACACCCGGGGCGACGCGGCGACGGGCTGGGTGACCAAGGTGCTGGCGAAGCTGGCCGCCAACGCCTTCGACGCGGTGGCCCCGCTGGCCGGGCTGGTCGCGGAGGCCACGGTCGAGACCGTACTGGAGGAGTCGTTCGGCCGGTTCCAGCGGCGTACCGCGGACTGGTACGGGAGCTATCCGCACGCCGGCGGCAACGGCCGGATCGGGCTGCGGCAGCTGGCGGTCGACTTCGAACGCGGCGGTGATCTGCGCCGCCGGGCCGAGGACCATCTGATGCTGGCGCTGGTCGCGGATCTGGTCCGGGCCTACGAGGGACTGGCGCGAGGGGCCAGGCGGGGGCGTCCGGTGCTGCTGCTGGACAACGCGCACACGGATCTCGGCCGCCGGCTGGTCGAGCCGCTGCTGCGGCGGCGGGCCGCCGGGGTGCGGGACCGGATCGCCGTGTTCGCCACCTCGCGGACCCGCGACCACGAGGGGCTGAGCCACGCGACGCGCAGGCGGCTGCCCGAGGTGGCGCACGCTTCGCACTGGGTGCGCGGTTCGGAGGTGACGTCGGGGATCCTGGCCGTGGAGCTGACGGCGCTGACCCCGGCGGACGTGCAGACCGCGTTCGACCGGCACGATCCGGTGGTCCGCGCCCCGGCCGGGCTGGCACGCGGGGTGCACCGGCTGACGGGCGGGCGCCCGCTGGGCGTGGCGCTGCTGGCGCAGGCGACGAGCGAGGCGCTGGCGCCGGGGGCCGCGCGGCCGGGGACGGGGGCGGACTCGGGGCGGCCGGGCGGGGCCGTGGGGGCGGACCTCGTGCCGGGGGCGCTGCTGGACCACGCCGTGGAACTGCGCGAGGACCGGCTCCCGGTGCGGGTGGCGGACGAACTGCTGGCGCGGCTGGTGCCCGGGCAGCAGCTCGACGTGCTGTGCGTGCTGGCCGCCGGGCACGGCGAGGAGTCGGCGCGGCTGCTGGCCACGGACCGGCTGCGCGACCGGGCGCTGGAGGGCGATGTGGCGTTGCGGGTGCGTGACGCGCTGCGGGCACAGGACTGGCCGGTCGGTCCCGAGTTCTTCGTCGCCGACCCGCTGCTGCGGGCGCTGCTGCTGCACCGGCTGCGCTTCCAGGACGACGACCACCCGCACTACGCGGTGTGGCGTGCGGTGCACGAGACGCTGCGCACCGCCTACGCGCCCGGGGGCCGGCTGCCGAGCGTCCGGCACCGGCTGCACCAGGAGCTGGTGCTGGGCAGGACCAGGGACTGCGTGACGCATCTGCGGGAGCGGTTCGCCGACGCGGAGGTGACGGACTGGCTCGACTCGCTGCGATTCATCGCCTCGGCGCCGTACCCGCGCGTGCCCGGCCGCCCGGGGCCCGACCCGCGACGGGCGGTGGCCCTCGGCCGGGAGGCGACCGACGCGCTGCCGGACGGCGAGACGGATCTCACGGGTCTCGGTGAGCGGGCCGTGGAACTCCAGTGGCGGCTGCGCAGGCTGCTGCACGCGGTGTGGCTGCTGTCCGATCCGCTGGTCCTGCCGGACGACGAGGTCGTCGAGAAGATGGCGCACGAACTGCGACAGCTCTCCGGCGCTCATCCGTCGGGCAACAGCGTGCTGTGGGACGCGGCGACGCACTGGCCTCGGGACATCAGGGCCTGGCGGCCGTTGTCCATGCCGCCGGGGGCGCCCGCCGGGTCGTCGAACGGCGCGCTCGGCCCGACGGGCGCGGCCGGCGGCACGACGTACACGGGCACACGCGGCCCGCGACGCGGGGAGGGTGGCTCGGGTGCGTAATCCACTGCGGTACCGCCTCTGGTACACGGCACGGCAGAAGGTCGTCACCTCGGTGGTGGCGGGCGCCCTGGTCGTCACGTCCGGCTGGTACGGCATCGGCCGGCTCACGGCCCCCGAGAACCGCACCTGTGTGCCGGGCGTCGAGCGTCCCCCGGGCAGCGACGAGTGCGTGGGGGTCTCCGGCGACGGCTACGACTTCGGACGACCGAAGCTCACCGAGGTCGCCAGGGCCATCGCCCGGGAGAACGCCAGACTCAAGCCCGGCCGGTACGCGACGGTCGCCCTGCTGCTGCCGCTGACGTCGAAGGACGAGGCGATGCAGACGAAGATGCAGCGCGAGCTGCAGGGCGCCTTCGCCGCGCAGTACCGGGCCAACCATCTGTCGAACGGCCAGGTGCCCGGGATACGGCTGGTGCTCGCCAACACGGGAAGCAACAACCTGCTGTGGCGGCCGACGGTGGAGCGGCTGAAGGCGATGACCGGGGCGCCGCACCATCTGCGCGCGGTGTCGGGGGTGGCGACCAGCAGTACGCAGGTCAGGAGCGCGGTCAAGGAGCTGACCGCCGCGCACATCGCGGTCGTCGGCACCACGATCACCGCCGACGACATCGCCAACGGTCCGGACGGCGACCCGTTCCCGGGCCTGGCGCGGGTCTCGCCGACGAACCGCGACGAGGCCCGGGCGCTGGCGCACTTCGGGCAGGTGAAGGCGGACAGGGCGCTGCTGGTGCAGGACACCCGTACCGGGGACCACTACACGGACACGCTGCGGGCGGCGTTCACCTCGCTGGTCGAGGGGACCCGCTACGAGCCGCAGCTGTTCACCTCGCGCAGCGACCCGAACGACGAGGGCACCACGGCCAACACGTTCCAGCAGATCACGCACCTGATCTGCGACACGGACGCGGACACGGTGTTCTTCGCGGGACGCCACACCCAGCTGCGGCAGTTCATCAACGCGCTCGGGTCCCGGGGCTGCCAGAGCCGCCCGTTCACCATCCTGACCGGTGACGAGGGCTCGTACCTCGGCAGTGACAAGAAGCTCGACCGGGGCGCGCTGCGGCGCAAAGTGACGGTCCGCTACGCGTCGCTGGCGCATCCGGACGCCTGGACGGCCACGGAGCAGAAGGGAAAGGGGAAGGCGCTCACGGGCGGTTCCCCGGCGGACTACCGGAGCTTCCTGGAGCTGCTTGCCGCGGTGGGGCGCGAGCCCGTGGGCCCGATCGGGCCGACCGCTCACCAGGACCTGACGGACGGGCAGGTCATCATCGCGCACGACGCGCTGTCGCTGGCGGTGCGCGGCATCCGGCAGGCGACCCCGGAGGGCAAGCTGCTGCCCGAGCCCGCGGACGTGGGCGAGCAGTGGCCGAGGGTGAAGGGCTCGCTGCGGGTGTCGGGGGCCGGTGGGTGGATCTGCCTGGACAACCACGGAAACCCTTACAACAAGGCGGTGCCGGTGGTGGAGCTGGCACCGGAGGACGCCCGTCAGCGGTTCGTGGCGATCGCCTGGCCGGAACGGACGCCTCCGGGCCCGAACTGCCTGCCACCGTCCTCACGGCCGTGAGCCCGCGCGGCCGTGAGCCCGTGAGCCGTGAGGCCGCGCGCAGTGGGCCCGTACGTCCGCGCGGCCGTGAGCCCGTCAGCTCGTAGTACGCCGTGAGCCCGCGCGGCCATGAGCCTGTACGCCGTGAGCCCGTCAGCCCGGACTGCCGTCAGCCCGTACGCCGCGTCGGGCCCCGCCTCGCGCCCCGGCACCCATGTCCCGGCTCACGGCCCGTCGGCCGCGTACTCCTCACGCAGTTCCGCCCACCGCACCGGCGTCCATTTCGACCAGTCGGCGGGGTAGCCGTCGAGCGCGTCCACGAGGTAGCTGAAGTGGTCGTGCCAGCCGGCGAGGGAGTCCAGGCGCAGTGCGTCGTCGCCCCGGATCTCGTTGGTGAAGCGCAGCAGCACGTGGTCGCCGCGTGGCGGTTCCAGATGGAAGCGGATACGGCCGTGCGGTCCTTCGAGGGTGTATTCGGCGACCCGCTCGACGTCCCAGGCGGTGACGGTGCCCGAGGCGACGGTGGCGTTCCCGTCCCGGTCGGTGGTCAGCCAGCGCAACGTGATCGCCCCGCCGACGCGCGGTTCGAACGTGTCGGCGGCGGCCAGCCAGCCGGGCAGCCCCTCGGCGCTGGCGACGGCACCCCACACCGTGGGGACGGGGTGCGGCAGCCGCAACAGGAACCGCAGCGTGTGCAGGTCGCCGTGGGTCTCGCTGGTGCCGTGCTCGATGACGGGGGTCGCGTCGGTCATGGTTCCAGCGTGGCCCGAGGGTGCGCGATCCGCACCCGTGCACGAGGACCGGCCCCCGTCGTCCCCGTGCGAGGGGACGACGGGGGCCGGTCCTCGGACGCCCGCGCGGGTGAGGTCGTCAGACGCCCGCGTAGGAGTGTTTGCCGTTGACGAAGATGTTCACGCCGTAGTAGTTGAACAGCCAGCAGCCGAAGGCGAGGAGCGCCAGGTAGGCGGCCTTGCGGCCCTTCCAGCCGACGGTGGCACGGGCGTGCAGGTAGCTCGCGTACGCGACCCAGGTGATGAAGGACCAGACCTCCTTGGGGTCCCAGCCCCAGTAGCGGCCCCACGCGTCACCGGCCCAGATGGCGCCCGCGATGATCGTGAACGTCCACAGCGGGAACACCGCGGCGTTGATGCGGTACGAGAACTTGTCGAGCGAACCGGCGGCGGGCAGCCGGGAGAGCACGGACCGGGCGAAGGCGCCCGGCTTCCCACCGGCCGCCAGCTTGGCCTCGTAGCTGTCGCGGAAGAGGTAGAGCACGGTGGCGACCGCGCCGATGTAGAAGACGGCACCGCAGAGGATGGCGGTGGAGACGTGGATCCACAGCCAGTACGAGTCCAGCGCGGGCACCAGCTGGTCGCTGGCGGTGTAGAGCAGGGTGGTCGCGACGCCGAGGTCCAGCAGGACGGTGGTGACCAGGAGCAGCCCCATCCAGCGGACGTTCTTCCCCAGCGCGAGGAGGACCAGGTACGTGCCGACCGCCACCGTGGAGAAGGTGATGGAGAACTCGTACATGTTGCCCCAGGGGGCGCGCTGCACGGACAGCGCGCGGGCGATGACGCCGCCCGCCTGGACGCAGAAGGCGACGATGGTCAGCGAGATCGCGATGCGCCCGTACAGGTCGCCCTTGAACGTGCCGCCGGCCGCGCCGGGGCCGTCCGGGACGTCCCGGGAGCCCGCGGCGGCGCGCGTGACGACCTTCGGGCGGTCGAGCACGGCGGTGCCGCCGCCCTTCTGGGCGACCCGCGTCCGGACCTCAGGACCGGCGGCCGCGGCCCCGGCACCCCCCTCGGTCAGGGCGGCGGCGGTACGGCCCACCTTGCTGCGGCTGCCGAACACCCATTCCGCGATGTGCGCGAAGAAGGCCAGGGTGTAGACGGCCATCGACGAATAGATCAGCACATTGCTGGTGTGCGCCAGGTTCTCGTTGGTTGCGGCGGCGAGATTCACTTCTCAGCCCCTTCGGCAGGTTCTTCGGAGGATTCTTCGACGGAGTCGGAGCCTGTGTCGCGGCCCGTGCCGGAGCCGGTGTCGCAGTCCGTGCCAGAGCCGGAGCCGGTGTCCGGGCCGGGCGCGTCGCCGTCGGAGCCGGTGTCCGGACCGTCGGCCGCCCCCTCGTCCGTGTCCGGGTCGGGCACGGCGGGCGCCTGGTCGTGCAGTGTCGCCGCGAGGTCGGCCAGTTCCTCGGGGAGCCTGGCGGACTCGCTGCGGCCGAGGCCGCCCATCTCGACGACGGTGACGCCGTCGGCGCCGCGCACGGCCCGCACCCAGACCCGTCGCCGCTGGATGAACAGCGAGGCGGCGAGCCCGACGATCGCGGCGGCCGCACCGCCGAGGGCCCAGCCGCTGGCGGGCTGCTCGGAGATCTGGAAGCTGGCCCACTCCTCGACGCCCACGAAGGTGATCGAGGCGGCGCCGTCGGGCAGCTTCATCGTGTCGCCGACCGCGAGGCGCTGCTTGAGGTCTCCGCCCTCGCCGTCCTTGAACGCCTTCATCTTGGTCTTGTCCAGCTGGTACACGTTCTGCGCCAGGCCGGAGTCGGTTCCGAGGTAGCCGTGGTAGGCGTTGAGGGCGAGCACGGGCATGTCCGCGGCCGGGAACTGGGAGAACATATTGCCCTTGCCGGCGCCCGCGAAGGTCGGCACGAAGAACGCCTGGAAGCCGAGCTGGGTCTTCTTGCCGCTCTTGTCCCGGTAGCCGTCCAGCACCTTGATCGCGCCGGTCGAGGTGATGTTGTTGTCCCTCGGCAGCAGCGGCACGGCGTTGCGGTAGACCTCCTTGCCGGAGGCGTCCTTGACGGAGACGACGGGTGCGTAGCCGTGCGCGTTCAGATAGACCTTGGTGCCGTCGACGTCGAGGGGCTCGTTGACCCTGATGACCTTCTTCTGCGGCTTGCCGTACGCGCCCTTCTCGTACGTCACATGGGCCTCGAAGGTCCGTGCCGTGCCCTTCTGCGGGCCGCTGCGCTCGTACGTGCCGACGAAGTCGTCGAGCTTGAAGCTGAACGGGGCCAGCCCGTCGTAGTCGAACAGCGAACCGGACTTGAAGTCGTCGTACTGGGTCAGTGTGTTGGAGAAGCCGTCGCCCTCGACGATCAGCTTGGCGCCCTCGGACTTGAAGAGCTGGCCATAGGCGAACGCCACCAGCATCACGATCAGGGAGACGTGGAAGACCAGGTTCCCCGCCTCGCGCAGGTATCCCTTCTCTGCGGCGACCGCGTCCCCCACCGTGTGGGCCCGGAAACGGCGCCCGCGCAGCGTGGCGAGCGCGGCCTCGCGGACCTGCTCGGGCTCGGCCTCGGTGCGCCAGATGGTGTACGCGGGCAGCCGGGTCAGGCGCTTGGGGGCGCCCGGGGGACGGCTGCGCAACTGGCCGATGAACTGGCCGGTGCGCGGCACGATGCAGCCGATGAGCGAGATGAACAGCAGGATGTAGATCGCGGAGAACCACACCGAGCTGTAGACGTCGAAGAACTGGAGCTTCTCGTAGATCGGCGTGAGGGTGGGGTGGGCCTCCTTGAAGGTCTGCACCTTCAGTTCGTCCACGCTGTTCTGCGGGATCAGCGAGCCGGGGACGGCGCCGAGCGACAGCAGGAAGAGCAGGATCAGCGCGACCCGCATGGAGGTGAGCTGCCGCCAGAACCAGCGGACCCAGCCGGCGACGCCCATGGCCGGCAGAGCGGCCGCGCTCTCCTCCCGGGGCGCGGTGGAGAGCTGGGAGCCGGCCGCGCCGAGTTCGCGGGCGCTCTGGTCCCGTCCTTCCTCCTCACGCTCGCCGGTCGTGTTGGTCTTGGTGTCGCTCATGGAACCTCAGATCCCCACCGTGAAGCCGTCGGACCACCCCTGCATCACCTGCATCAGGTCGGCCCACAGACCGGTCAGCAGGAGCAGACCGGTCACGATCATCATCGCGCCGCCGATTCGCATGACCCATGCGTAGTGGCGCTTGACCCAGCCGAACGCGCCGAGCGCCTTGCGGAAGGCGACCGCGGCGAGCACGAAGGGCACACCCAGTCCCAGGCAGTAAGCGACGGTCAGGATCGCTCCGCGCCCGGCGGTGCCCTGCTCCATCGCGAGGATGCTCACCGAGCTGAGGGTCGGGCCGAGACAGGGTGTCCAGCCGATCCCGAACAGGGCGCCCAGCAGGGGCGCACCTGCCAGTCCGCTCACCGGCCGCTTGTGGATGCGGAATTCACGCTGGGTCATCCAGGGCATCAGGCCCATGAAGAAGATCCCCATCAGGATCATCAGCACGCCGAGGACCTTGGAGAGGACCTCGCTGTGTTCCTGGAGGGTCTGGCCGAAGAAGCCGAAGAGCGCACCGCCGGAGACGAACACGGCGGTGAAGCCGAGCACGAACAGCGAGGCTCCCGCCACCATGCGGCCCCGCCTGGCCTGAGCCAGGTCGGTGCCGCTGACGCCGGTGACGTACGAGAGGTAGCCGGGCACGAGGGGCAGGACGCACGGCGAGAAGAACGAGACGAGCCCGCCGAGCATCGCGATGGGCAGGGCGACGATCAGCGCCCCGCTCATCACGGTCTCGTTCTGCCCGGGAAGCGCGGCAAGGGTGAGCACGGAGTCACTTCTCCGCGATCAGCGGGTCGATCATCTTGTGCAGACCCTCGGCATCGAGCGCGACCAGGGAACGAGCGGCGATCTTCCCGTCCCGGTCCAGGACCACGGTCGAGGGGATGGACTGCGGGCGCAGCGTGCCCTTGGGGAAGCGGAGCATCAGCTTGCCGGTCGGGTCGAAGAAGCTCGGGTACGGAACTCCGTAGTCCTTCTCGAAGCTCAGCGCGGGACCCTTCTGCGCGTCCCGCGTGTTGATCCCGACGAACTCGACGCCCTTGTCCTTCGTCTCCTTCGCCACTCGGGAGAAGTGCTGGGCCTCCAGGCGGCAGGGATTGCACCAGGAGCCCCATACGTTCAGCACGACGACTTTGCCCTTGAAGTCGGCGACGTCGAGCTGCTTGCCGTCGAGGGTCTCGCCGTCGAGCTTCGGGGCGGGCACACGGTCGGCCTTGGCCACGGTGGAGATACCACCACTGCCCGTGACGAAGTTCGTGCTGCCACCGCCGCCGACCTTTTCGTCGTTCCCGCCGCACGCGGTCAGCGTGAGCGCGAGTGCGACGGCCGCCGCGGGGACGGCGAGCAGCGTGAAGCGGCGTCGAGGTGCCCGGCCATAGCTCATGTGAAAAGTTTCGCATGGCGGTTCCGGCGATCTCGGGCACCCCCCTCGATGCCCGTAACGCCCCTTGTCAGGCTTTTTTAAAGAAGGCGTTCCAGCCGCCCTCGGGCGCCTGCCCGACACCCAGTGTGCGGAGCTTGTCGAGTACGGCGGGGGTCTGCACGTCGAGCCAGTCGACGAACTGCTTGAAGGAGACGAGCCGCACATCCGGCTTGTCGGCGATCTTCTTCAGCGTTTCCTCGACCGCGTCCATGTAGATGCCGCCGTTCCACTCCTCGAAGTGGTTGCCGATGTAGAACGGAGCGCGATTCGTCGTGTACGCGCGCTCAAATCCGGCGAGATACGCCCCGGTGGCCTGCTTGCGCCATCCCGGATAACGGGACGGCATCCCCTTGGTCGAATTGTGCGACTGGTTGGCGAGGATGTTGTAGTCCATCGAGAGGACCTCGAAGCTGTGCCCGGGGAAGGGCATAGCCTGCAGCGGAAGGTCCCAGACCCCCTGCCGCTTCTGCGGCCACACCTGCGTCCCGCCGGGGGAACTGGCGTCGTACCGCCAGCCCAGCTTCTTGGCCGTGGGCAGGAGGTTGTCCTGACCGAGCAGACAGGGAGTGCGGGCGCCGACCAGTTCCTTGCGGTAGTCGAAGGGCAGCGGATCGAGATCGGTCCAGCCGGTATGGGTGCGCCATTGGGTGACGAAGGAGATCGCCTGGTCGATTTCGCTCTGCCACTGGGCGGAGGTCCAGTTGGCGACCGATCCCGAACCGGCACAGAAGTGCCCGTTGAAATGGGTGCCGATCTCGTGTCCCTCGAACCACGCCTGACGGACGTACTTGATCGTCTCCTTGACGTGGTCATCGGTGAGATAACCGATGTCGGAGGCGCCGACCGGGTTGTTGGGCGGCCGGTACATGGAGCTCTTCGACTCGGGCAGCAGATAGAGGCCGGAGAGGAAGAAGGTCATCGCCGCGTCATGGTTCTTGGCGAGTTCCAGAAAACGCGGGAAGAGCCCGTTGCCGACCTCGCCCGCCCCGTCCCAGGAAAAGATCACGAACTGCGGCGGCGTCTGACCGGGTTCGAGCGGGACCGGCGCCGGGGGCTGGTGCGGTTGTTTGCCGGTGTCCGCGGTGGAACCGTCCCCGATCAGCCGGACGTCCTTCTTCGCGGGTCCGGACCCCCGGTTGCGCCCGTCGGTACCCTTCCCCTCCGTAGCCCCCGCTCGTTCCGGCCCGGATGAACTGCACCCCGCCAGACCGATGGCGGCCGCGGTCCCAAGCCCGGCTCCGAGCAAACCCCTTCGGCTGATCTCGCGCATACGTTCCCCATCTGCGGTCGTTTTACCTCAAGTCCATACAAACTGCCGAAGGCTTAGATGGCGGAAACAGCACGGGGGTTCCGCGATTTATCACAAAGTTCTTCGCGAGAACAGACCTCGAAGGCGATCGAGCGTATGACCTAAGGACTGTCCCGTGATCCGCGGTGGATCAGCGCACGGCGTCGGACGTGACGCACCCCAAGACGAAGGAGCATCCACATACCGAGCGCATGCGGATATTTCCTGACAACGCGCGAGGTGCCGCAGCCGTCGTCACGCGCCCGCCAGAGGATTACGGGACAGCCCTTGGTCGTGGGCGGGACCTGCCGCAGTCACGTGCGGATCGCCGAACGGAGCGGGGCACCCCGAGGGGCACGCACACGTGGTCGGACGGGACGGGGCACCCCGAGCGGCACACACGCATCGTCGAACGGGACGGGGCGGGTGCACACCATCGGTCCCGGCATCCGCCCCGCCGACGCCGCCCCGCCCACGCCGTCCCGTCCCCGCCGCCCGATTTCGTACCCGGACTCGCGCCCGGCCGCCGGCTCAGGCGCCGAACGCCTTCGTCTTCCCCTTCACGGGATTCGCCCCGGCCCGCAGGTGCGGCGGCACCAGGTCCCGCGCCGGCTCGCTGTACCCGACCGACACGATCTTGTCGCCCTGATATGTGAAGCTGGTGAGCGACGCGAGCGTGCACTGACGCTTGCGCGGGTCGTGCCACAGCCGCCGCCGCTCCACGAAACTCCGCACGATCCAGATGGGAAGCTGATGGCTGACGCACACCGCCTCGTGGCCGCGCGCCGCGTCCCGGGCCGCGTCCAGGGCGCGCATCATCCGTACGACCTGCTCGATGTACGGCTCGCCCCAGGACGGCCGGAACGGATTGGTCAGGTGCTTCCAGTTGTCCGGCTTGCGCAGCGCCCCGTCGCCGACACCGAAGGTCTTGCCCTCGAAGACGTTGGCCGCCTCGATGAGCCGCTCGTCCGTGGCGATCTCCAGACCGTGCGTCGCGGCGATCGGCGCGGCCGTCTCCTGGGCACGTTCCAGCGGGGAGGCGACGACATGGGTGATGTCGCGACCCTTCAGGTGCTCCGCGACCCGGTCGGCCATCTGCCGGCCCAGCTCGGAGAGGTGGTAGCCGGGACGGCGCCCGTAGAGCACGCCCTCCGGGTTGTGCACCTCGCCGTGCCGCATCAGGTGGACGACGGTGATGTCCTTGCGCCCCTCGCGGCTCGCGTTCTCGCTCATGCGGTGGCCTCCGATGCCGCGCGTGCGGCGGCGGGCAGGGCGGCGGCGATGCGCTCGACGGCCTGCGTGTCGTGGGCGGTGGAGACGAACCAGGACTCGAAGGCGGACGGCGGCAGGTAGACACCCTGCGACAGCAGCGAGTGGAAGAAGGCGGTGAAGCGGAAGGCTTCCTGCTGCTTCGCGTCCTCGTAGTTCCGCACCGGCCGGTCGGTGAAGAAGACGGAGAACATGTTGCTCGCGCACTGCACGGTGTGCGCCACGCCCTCCTTGGTGAGCGCCTCGCCCACCAGGCCGCGGATCTCCGCGGAGACCGCGTCCACCTTCGCGTACGCCGCGTCGTCGAGCAGCCGCAACTGGGCGAGCCCGGCGGCGGTGGCGATCGGGTTCCCGGAGAGGGTGCCCGCCTGGTAGACGGGACCGGCGGGGGCGAGGTACGCCATCACGTCCGCCCGGCCGCCGAAGGCCGCGGCCGGGAAACCGCCGCCCATCACCTTGCCGAAGGTCATCAGGTCGGGGCGCACCCCGTCGACCCCGAACCAGCCCGCCTTCGAGGTACGGAACCCGGTCATGACCTCGTCGGAGATGTAGAGGGCGCCGTCGGCGGCGCAGATCTCCTTGAGCCCGGCGTTGAAACCGTCCAGCGGCGGTACGACGCCCATGTTGCCCGGTGACGCCTCGGTGATCACACAGGCGATCTCGCCGGGATGCGCGGCGAACGCGGCCCGCACGGCGTCCAGGTCGTTGTACGGCAGCACGATCGTGTCGCCCGCCTGCGCGCCGGTGACCCCCGGGGTGTCCGGCAGCCCGAAGGTCGCGACCCCGGAACCGGCGGCGGCGAGGAGCGCGTCGACGTGACCGTGGTAGCAGCCCGCGAACTTCACCACCTTGGCGCGGCCGGTGAAGCCGCGGGCGAGACGGATCGCGGACATGGTCGCCTCGGTGCCGGACGACACCAGCCGCACCTGCTCCACGGGCTCGACCCGGGCCACGATCTCCTCGGCGAGCGCGACCTCGCCCTCGCCGGGGGTCCCGAACGAGGTGCCGCGCGCGACGGCCTCCTGCACCGCGGCGATCACCTCGGGGTGGGAATGACCGAGAATCATCGGCCCCCACGAGCACACGAGGTCCACGTACTCGCGGCCATCGGCATCGGTGAGGTACGGACCGGTACCGGACACCATGAAGCGGGGCGTACCGCCCACGGCCCGGAAGGCCCGCACGGGAGAGTTCACGCCGCCGGGCGTCACGAGGGACGCGCGGTCGAAGAGCGTCTGGGAAACGGGGGCTTGATATGAGTACGCCACTTTGGTCCTGATCTGCGATTCGAGGGTCGGAGGTGCGGGCCGGAAATCCCGGCCGCGGTGAGTGGGGAACGTGTTCTCCTCGTGTGAACGTGTTCTCCTCGTGTGAACGTGTTCTCCTCGTACGAACGTGTTCTTCTCGTGTGAGGGAAGGGCTCAGCCCCCTCGCGTCTGCGAGACTGGGGCCTGATGGGGGAAGCTCACACAAGCCATGGTGTCAGAGGCACGCACGGTCTCGCGGGACAGGTGTTTCACCGCACGCCCGCGGGGGAGGTCACTGACACGATGATCGGGTTGTACGGCGGGGGCCGTGTCTCCTCAGTAGTAGTCGGGTGGATGAGATATGCATCGCGGTGGCGGAGTGGGCGAGGGGACCGACGGCCTGGGCCCCGAGCCTGCCCGGCGGGGTCGGCACCGGCGTGACGGGGAGCGCCGCCGGAACGTGCGTCCCGGCGGTGCGGAGGGCAGCGGGGCCGGGAGCAGGAGTGGTGGCCGGGTGGGGGTGACGTACAAGTACTTCGGTGCCCCGGACGGGGCGACCGCGGCGCGCGTGCCCATTTCGATGCGCCCCGAGGAACTCGGCGGCGACGAACTGGGCATGGGCGGCATGTTCACCAAGATCAAGCCGGAGACGGTGGCGGCGATGGTCCTCACCGGCATCCAGGGCATACCCCTGCACCGGGTCCCCCCGCTGGAACTGGTCGTCCTCCACCCCGACTACGCGGTGGTCAAGCTCCCGATGACAGTCGTCGACCCGCTGCGCGGCGTCGGCGAGGAGTCGGTGGGCGCCGCGGCCTTCATCTGGTCCACGGTCCCCGACCGCGGCGGCCCGCGCGACGCGTTCAACGTCTACCGGCTGCTGCACGAGTGGCAGGACTTCAGCCACCGCCTCCACGACGCCGGGCACCAGGCGTACTGCCTGGTGTGGCCCTGACCCGGGGCTTCGTGTCCGAGGAGTACGGACGGCGCCCTCCGCAGCCTTCGGGGCCCGCCCGCCCGGACGTCGTCGAGACGGAATCGTCCGCCGTCCCCCAAGGGCTGCCCCGCCAGGGATTACGGGGCAGCCCTTGGGCGGCAGCGTCCCTCACCCGCCAGGCGGAGGACGCCCATGGAGCCGAGGAAGGACGAACGGGCCCCTCGTCGCTCACATCGACGTCCTCGCCCCGGTGACGAGGGCCTCGGCGACATCGGCGGCGAGGAGGAACGGCAGGTAGCGGTTGCCCGGTGATTTGTGGTCGCGGTAGCGGGCGAAGGGCAGGAGCGAGGCCAGCAGCGCCCACTGGTACTCCAGGTCCCCGAACGGCCAGTTCCTCTGCTCGCAGCCCTTGAGGATGGAGCGCAGCTTCGTGACGCAGACCATCACGCGCCGCACGTGCGGATCGGCGTCCTCGGGGATCGGCGCCTCCCACAGTGCCTCACCGTGCAGCGCCCTGCCGAACCAGGCCCTGATCTGGCCCAGTTGTTCCGGGTTCCAGGGGAAGGTCCGGGACCACAGGGCGGATTCGAGACGAGCGAAGTCCTTGCAGATATGGCCACGATGCGTGGTCTCGAAATCGATGATGTACAAGGCGGGCCGTCGGGCGTCGGGGCCGCTCGCCAGGACGTTCTCGCCGTGCAGGTCTCCGTGCGAGACGCAGGTGAGGTAGGACCTCGTGGCCAGCCCGTGCTGCCGGTCGTACAGGAGCCAGTCGAGGAGCGGGGCCGTTTCGTCGTCCGGCGCCTGGACCTCCGCGACGTGCGCCACCAACCACAGCGGGTTGGTCGTCCGCCGGTCGCGTTCCGTGATCAGCGGACTGTGGCCGAGGGCGGAGCCTTTCAGCAGCGGTTCCAGGTACCGGGGGCGCGCGGGCAGGCCGCCGGTGATGCCGAAGGTGTCCGCGACCTCGGGCAGGCGGAAGTGGGCAAGTTCGGACTCGGCGTCCTTCCCGGGGGCGTAGCTGGTCCGCTCGAAGCTGGCGGGGCGCAGGGCCGGGTACTCGCCGCGCAGGTCGCCGATGGTGCGGCTGGCGTTGCTCAGCCAGGGCCCGAGCCCCTTGAGGAAGAGCTCCTCGACGACGTTCCGGACCACGGTGTCGCCCCGCGGGCCGACGGGTTCGTCGTCGGCCCCGAGCTCCGCCGGGCGTCCGGCCGGCGGGGCGGGCTCGTCGTCGGCCTGGTCGACGCGCTTGCACAGCCAGTCGCGCAGCGTCGTCGGCTCCTCGCCGTCGCGGAAGACGTACGACGTGAGAATGCCCTGGTAGCGCCGGCCGTTGCTGCTGTTGGGGACGGTCGTGGTGCCGACGACGCACTTGCTCGAACGGTAGAAGGGGTGCAGCAGCTCGCCGAACTCGTCGAAGTTCTCCTTCTCGCGCCGCACCTTGACCGCTTCGTCGATCTTGAGCACTCCGACGGGACCGAAGTTGTTGAACGTCAGGAACGTCGGTACCGGCCGGTCCGAGAACAGCGCGCCCTGCACCACGGTGCCGTGCGAGCGGGGTGCGAGTTCGGCGACGACGCCCTGGAGCAGACGGTTGGGCAGCTGTACGAACTCGTCCTGGTCGCGCATCGACAACGAGCTCGACGCCGTCGCGGCGCCCGGCTCCCAGGCATTCTTGACGACGCGGACGGTGCGGGTCCTGGCGAGCATGTCCATCGCCTGCTGGTACCAGAAATCGCGGGGCCTTTCCTTCCCGTCCCTGTCGTCCCTTGCGTCCCGTTCACCGGCTGCCCCGGGCGCGCCACGGTAGAGCGCGTCCAGCATGCGTTCGAGCTGATCGGCCTTCCAGCCGGAGAGGATCAGCAGGATGAAGGCGACGCTGTTCCCGTACTCGCGCCTGTCCGCCCACTGATTGAGCAGATGTGTCGCCCAGTACTCGGGATGGATCCAGCGCATGGGGTCGTGGGACAGCAGCACCCGTTCGTGATAGCGGCTGCCGTCCGGGTCCACGGGATCGGGCCCGCCGATGTGGAGCTGGATGCCGACCGCGTGCCTCAGCCAGCCGTACACGTGGGGCACCCGCATCAGCTCGAAGACCTGGAGCTCACCGACCGCGAGCAGCGCGGCTCCTTCCGTGACGGCCAGGAGCAGCTCGCGCTGGTCGTTCCGGTACCGGTTCTCGATCTGGAAGACCTGGAGGTAGCCCAGTACGTCGGCGACGGTCTGGTGGTCGTTCGTCGGCAGGTGGCGCCGCAGACAGTGGTTCCAGAGCGCGCTCGTCAGCCACTGTGTCCGCAGCGTCCTCGGTTCGGCGGCGGTCATGCCCTTCGCGTACTGGATGGTCCCGCTCCGGGACACCCACCGGGCCTCCTTGGCGCGCTGGTGGAGGGCGGGAGCGTCCTCCAGCGGAACCGTCACATCGGCGAGGTGTTCCGCCAGTCCGCGAAGGTCCGCGTCCATGACGGAGGTCAGTCGCTCGGCGGCCGCCGGGGCGCTCCTCGTGAGCACCTCGGTGATCTGTGTGCGCAGGCGATCGATCAGGTCCTCGACGGGGGACTCCCCCTCCCCGCCCCTACGCCATTCGTCGAGCAGACGCTCCCAGTTCGGCGGCACGTCCAGTTCCGTCCCGTCCGCCGGCGCGCTCTCGCCGAGGGGACGCGGCAGCGGCGGAACGGCCGCCCTGGGAACGGGGACCGGGGCCGAGGGAGTCGGGGCCGGAGCCGCGGCCACGTACGGTGCCGACGGCCGGGCCTCGGACATGCCCGGGCCCGCACTCCGCTGGACCGGCGCCGCACCGAGCGCGTCGAGGTTCCTGCGACAGGTGTCGATCGAGCCGTCATAGGTCCCGGTGGGATTGTGGAACTCGTACAGACGCAGGGCCAGTTGGAGCAGCTTCCGGGCCCGCTCGGGGTCCTCTCGCAGGTAGTGCTTGAGCGCGAGGTCACGTGCGGCGTTGCCGATCTGGAAGACCGGTCCCACGAACCTTCCGGCGGCGATTTCCTCCTCGGCACGCTCCAGGCCGCCGCTCGCCTTGGGGAGGCGCTGCTCAAGCTCGGGATCGGTCAGGAGGGCATCGCGGAGGGCCGACTTGGTCACGGCGAGCGCGTCTTCGAACTCTTCGGGGGTCACAGTGGCAGAGGTCATCGGCACTCCTGTCCGGCAACGGGCTTTGCGTACTCTTCAGCGATCGGTCGTGCTCTTCCGGAGCAGCGGCTCGGCCGCGTCCGGTCGTCGGCGTACCGCGTTCTCGCGTGGCTTCCGAAGCCGGGGCAGGCGCAGGAACGCTAGACAGGAAACGGGAAACGGAAGCAGACGGGAAGGGGAGACGGAGGCAGACGGGCGAGAAGCGGAAAGGGATCGGCAGGGACGAGGCGGTGAGCGGAGCGTCCGGGCGGCGTCGTTCCGTGTTCCGTCAGGACACGGGCGTCATGTCCTCGCGCACCCGACGATCCCCCATGAGGAACGCGGACTGAGGAAGGACCACGTGCGCCTGAGCGCGCCCCCGGGCCATCTCGCTCCGGCTCGCGCCGATGACCAGGGGCTCGTCGGCGTCCGCCGCCAACGCCAGTACGGTCGTGCGCAGTTCGGCGGCCTCGGGCTTGTCGAGGACCAGGTCGTACACCTCGAAGAAGCGGATCTGCCGATATCCCTCGCCCGGCGCCTTCCGCGGGCCGTCGATGACCCTGCGCACGAGCCGGAAGCCGGCCTCGCGGGCGAGCGGGACGAGTTCGTCGTGGCCCACCTCGCCCAGCTCCTCGACGAGTTCACGGCGCAGACACTCCGTCGCCGCCTCACGGCCCTCGCCCCGTTGCAGCCATCGGGCGAATCCCAGGACCCGCAGGGCCGACAAGAAGCCCCGCAGGTCGTGCCGCATCTCGGCCCGGGCACGCCGTTCGGGTTCGAAACCGAGGCGTTCGAGCGCGGGTTTCGCCGATTCGTGATACTTGACCACACCGCCGGGCGGGCCGAACGTCCCCGGGCGGGTGACCGAGGCGAAGAGGACGTAGTGGTCCTCATCCTGCACACGCAGCAGCACGGCGACGGAGACGCGCGTACGGCTCCGCGGCGTGAGGAGGACACGGAGCAGGGTCACATGCCGTCTGTTCTGCCAGAGCAACCGGCCGATCGCCGTCAGCAGAGCCACGACGATGCCACCGACGACCTTCTCGATCACGCGAACGCCCCTCCATCATTCAGCGCGAGCCTCACCCTCGGCCCCTCAATGTACGTGCTTCCCCGGCGGCCCGGACCGCAGCACCCGCTTCTCCGGCGCCCTGTTCCGCCGCGCCCGCTCCCTCGATGTCCTGTTCCCCAGCACCCGCTCCCCCGGCGCCGTGTTCCGTGGCACCCGCTCCCCCGACATCCCGTTCCGCAACGCCTTCCCCGGCGGCGGCCGCTCCCGTGCTCAGCAGGTCACCGGGGTCGGACACCACGAGGTCGGCACCGTGACGGCGCAGCGCGGCGGCGCTGTCAGGGCCGCCGGTACGGTCCACGCCGACCACGAGTCCGAAACCGCCGCGCCGCCCGGCCTCGACGCCGGCCAGCGCGTCCTCCACCACCGCCGTCTGCCGGACCGGGACCCGCAGCCGCCGCGCCGCCTCCGTAAAGAGTGCCGGGTCGGGCTTTCCGGGCAGCCGCAGCCGGCCCGCCTCGTTCCCGTCGACCACGGCGGCGAACCGGTCGATGAGACCGGCCCTCGTCAACAGTTCGGTGGCGTGCCGGGACGCGGAGACGGCCGCGCAGGGTGTCCCCCGGTCACGCAGTGCGTCGAGGAGCCGGACCGTGCCGGGCCAGACGTCGACGTGTCCGGTGCGCAGCGCCCGTGTGAACAGTTCGTCCTTGCGGGCGGCGACCGCCCACACCGTCCCGGTGCCCGGTGGGTCGTCGGGATCGCCCTCCGGCAGGTCCAGCCCCCGTGACGCCAGGAACGCCGCCGCCCCGTCCCGCCGCGACCGGCCGTCGACGTGGCGAAGATAGTCGTCCACGGCGTCGAAGGGCCGCTGCCCCTCGACGTCCGAGAGGACGGCGTCGAACGCCTTCTTCCAGGCTGCGGCATGGCATCGGGCGGAGTCGGTGATCACTCCGTCGGTGTCGAGGACGACGGCCCGTACGGAGCGCAGAGGCAGCGTCAGGGACGGGGCTGCTGCCATAAGCGGACGTTCCCTTCATCGGTCCTTTGCTCAGTCCCTTGATCGGTGGCTTGACCAGTCCTTTGATTCGGTGGCTTGACCAGTCCTTTGATCGGTCGCTCGATGGGCCGCTTGATCGGTCGCCGGGTCAGCCCCTCCGGCTGCCGCCCCTTCGCAGGTGCCTGCGAAAGGGCCTTCGTCGGTCCGTTCGCCGGGGCTCCTCCCATGGCACCACGGTTCCGGCGCACGGGCAGCACGGGTCCGGGGGCGTTCCTCCGGTGCGGGCCCAGCACACCCCGGGGTCGTCCCAGCGAGTACGGGCCGACCGCGCGGGGCGCAAGATCGCCGCAGCGTGCACGGGGCCGCCCGAGGCGTGAGACCGCCCGGGACGTGGGAGAGTTCGTAGTGAGGACGGACAAAATGTCCATAACGGACTGGCGAAGCGCTCATTGCGGATGCGGGCGCAAGTCATCCGCCATCCGCCCCGCCGGGCACGGCACAACAAGCACCACATACCGACAGAACCGACCGAATCCCTCGACCGATCGTTCCGGATACCCGGGAGTCACGATGCCCAGGTCACTCGACGACGCGACGCTGACCGGCCTCGTCGCCGACGCCACCGCCGCCCCGTCCATGCACAACGCCCAGCCTTGGCGGTTCCGCTACACGCGCGCGGGCCATACGCTCACCCTCCTCGCGGACCTCGACCGCGCGCTGCCGGAGGAGGACCCGGCGACCCGTGCGCTGCACGTGGGCTGCGGCGCGGCCCTGCTCAACCTGCGGGTGTCCGCAGCCCACCACGGCCTGGAGGTGGTCACCGCGCTGCTGCCGGAACCGTCGGCACCCGCCGTACTGGCCTCCGTGCGACTCGGCGTCCGCACGGACGCCTGGCCGGCCGCCAGGGACGAAGCGCTCGTCGGCGACGAGACACTCGCCGCTCTCCACCCCGCGATCCGGGAGCGGCACACGAGCCGCTACCCGTTCGACGACGAACTGGTCCCGGAGGACGTCCGCGCGCTCCTGGTCGAGGCGGCCCGCGCCGAGGGCGCGGACTTCTCGTTCCTGGCCTCGCCGCATCTGGAGACCGTGCTCGGGCTGATCCGGGACGCCGAGGGGTACGCCCGCGGGGATCCCGGTCGGGAGGCGGAGCAGCACCGCTGGATCCGGGACACGAAGACCGAGGCTCCCGTCGACGGGATCCCGGACTACGCCTTCGGCCCCCGCGACGCCTCGGAGCAGGCGACCACCCGCGATTTCGCGGGAACCGGCGTACTGTCCGGCCGGTCACGTGTGCCGTTCGAGAAGCGGCCCCAGCTGGCCCTGCTGACCACGTCGAGCGACCACCCCGTCGATTGGCTGCGCGCCGGTCAGGCCCTGGAACGGGTCCTGCTCCTGGCCACGCTCCACGGCGTGTCCACGTCGTTCTCGACCCAGCCCATCGAGTGGCCGGACCTGCGCTGGATCCTGCGCGACCCGGTCTTCGGCTCGGGGCACGCACAGATGCTCGTCCGTCTGGGGTACGGCCCCACGGGGCCCCGAACGCCCCGACGCCCCACGGATCAGGTGCTGACGATCGAACCCTAGGACCGGCACGCCCTCGAACAGGCGGACGAGAAGCAAGGAAAGCAAGGTGGAAACGATGCGACGCCCCGTAGCCGTCGGAGTGGACGGATCGGAGGGCAGCCTCCGCGCCCTCGACTGGGCCGCGGCGGAAGCGGCACGCTCGGGGCTTCCCCTGCGCGTCCTCCACGCCTCGCTGTGGGAGCACTACGAAGGGGCGCACGCCGCCTCCGACCCCGAGCGCCCCGCCGACGAGAGCCTGGCCGAGCATCTCGTCGCCGAGGCCGGGGAACGCGCGCGGCGGCTCGGCCCCGAGGTGGACGTGGAGGCCGAGGTGCTGCCCGAGGACCCGGTGGTGGCCCTCGTCGCGGAGAGCCACGAGGCCGCCGTGGTGGTCGTCGGCTCCCGCGGCCGGGGCCGGATCGCCGAAATGCTGCTGGGGTCCGTCAGTCTGACGCTCGCCAACCGGTCCCACTGCCCGGTCGTGGTGGTGCCGGAGCGGGCACCGACCACACCACCGCGACCCGGTCGCGTCGTCGTCGGGATCAGCGACGCCGAGAAGCCGACAGCGGCTCTCTTCTTCGCGCTCGCCCAAGCGAGGGCCCGGCATGGCGAACTGGTCGCCGTACGGGCCTGGCGCAGCCCCGCGCATGAGGCCAGGAGCCATCCGCTGCTCGTCGGCTCCCCCACCGCCGCCCATCACCGGCAGGCCGAAGAACACCTCGAAGCCGTACTCGCGGAGCTGGACCCGACCGGCTCCTCGGATGTCACCGTCCGGAGGTCGGTGGTGCAAGGCCCGACGCACCAGAGGCTGCTGGAGGCCGCCGAGGGCGCGGAACTCCTGGTCGTCGGCGCGAGCCGGATCGGCAGGCGGCACGGACACCACACAGCGCACGCACAGCACCTCGGCCCGGTGAACCACGCGATGCTGCATTACGCGCCCTGCCCGGTCGCCGTCGTCCCGCACACGTACCGCGCCTGAGACCTCGCCCGCGCATTGGCCGAGCCGCGGTCTCACTCGGCCACGCCCCGATCGCACCTCGACCAAGCACCGATCACACCTTGGCCAAGCACCGATCACACCTTGACCAAGCCGTGACAGCCTTCGATCAAGCCTTACTCGAGCCTCGATCAGGGCGCGTCCGAGTCCTCCGCACCGGGCGTGGCGCCGGGCTCGGGGGTGTAGAGGGAGTCCGACCAGGGTGTGTACGCCGGTTCGGTGCTCGTGGGCATGGGTTCCGGTGGCGCGAAGGGCCCCGCCCGCTTCGCCATGAGAACCGTCATCACCGCGGTGACGAGTAGGGCGATCACGATCAGCGCACGCCCGACAGGATTTTGGTAGTTGTAGACGTAGCGGCTCGTTCCCCACGTGCTTCGTATGAAGACTGGCTCATCGTCACGGCTCACGGGCAGGATGCTACGTCGAACGCCTGGAGCGCACACATGAATGAACCGCAGGCGGCATGACCGCTGTCAGTGCTCAGTCGTACGGTTCTCCTCGCACCGACGCACTGGTGCGACCGACGCACCACAGCACCACCGCACGAGGGGAGGGCCACCCCGTGGCCGAAGTCGCCGTACGTCCCGTCATCACGCTGGCCGCGCCGCTGGACCGCCGCCGGGACGCAGCGGACACCCCGCGGCTCCTGCGTCGGCCCGGCAAGCGTCTGCTCGTCCAGCGAGGCGACGCCGAACTGGTCGTCGTCGATGCGGGCGCCATCGGCCCGGACACCGCCAGTCCGGACGCCGTCGGCTCGGACGCCGAGGGCGCCACCACGTTCCGCTTCCCCTCGCCCTGGCCCAGCCGCTACGGCGCCTACGCGGTGGCGCCGAGCGGCGATCTCGCGGTCTTCGCCGGAGTGCACGCGCTGCGCGCCATGGACCGAGCGGGCGAGGTGCGCTGGGAGATCCTGCACGGCTGCTGGGACAGCGACTGCCACACGCTCCACACCACGTACGAGGAGTACGCGTCGGACCATTCGCACGGGTACGCCGACAAGGGCTCCGCCGTGTTCTCGGCGGACGGGACCCTCGTGTGGGCCCACATACGGGGTCCCGTCGCAGCGGCCGGCCCCGATCCGGAGGCGTTGGACGAGTGGCTGGTCGTCGATGCCGCCGACGGCCGGGTGCTCGGCCGCGTCGCAGCGGAGACCGCGGCCGTGGGCTCGGGACACATCCCGCACCCCGACCCCACCCGTATGGGGCTGTGCGTAGGCGAGGGCCAGGACGGCGTACCGATGCTGTGGGGCCGGTGGGACGGGCAGCGGCTCTCGGTCGAGCGGTTCTGCGACGACGAGCGGATCCTGATGGCGGTGAGCCCCTCGGGCGACCGGTTCCTGACGGTCACCCACTACGAGGAGACGCTCGCCGTGCACCGGATCGAAGACGGTTCCGTGCTCTGCGAGCTCGACGCCCGGGACGGCGTCCCCCGCCACCCCGAGGCGGATCCCGATGACCTGGACGCCGACGAACTCCTCTGGGACTACACGGGTGGCTTCCTCGACGAGGAGACCGTCGTCGCGGGAACGTCGGAACGGGACGAGGAGCACGGCGAACCGCGCCACTGGCTGGTGAGCGCGGGCGCGACGGGGATGCGGGTGAGCGCGCGGATCACGTACCCCTTTCCGATATCCGGCGGTGCCACGGCTCTCGGCGACGGCACCTGGTACACGGTGTCGGAGGCCGGTGACGCCCTGCATGTGTGGAGCCGTTGACCGCGTCTCCCGCGCCACCACCTCGTACGCCCACCGGGCACGGCACCCAGGCACACCACTCAGGCAACTCCCACCAGGTACGCCACTCGGACACGCCCGCCCCGCCCCCGTCAGGCCCTGGTATCCCTCGCAGGCCCCGGCCCCGTCGGGCCCAGGTGCTCGTCGCAGGCCACGGCCCCGGTCGGGCCCCGACACGGAATCCCCTGGCTGTCGTGCCGTGTCCGATGACATCCTGACGAGGTGAACGGACCCGAGATCCAATTCGAAGTCACCCCCGAGCTGCGCCCCTTCGTCTCGCCTGATCGTCGCCGGGGACGCTCGACCGTGACCACCGACGGCTGCTCCACCCTCGGCCATGTCGTGGAATCTCTCGGCATCCCGCTCACCGAAGCCGGGCAGATCCTGGTCGACGGCCGTCCTGTGTCCGTCTCGCACATCCCGAGCGCGGGCGAATCGGTCCAGGTACGCGCCGTGGAGCGTCCCCAGCACGTTCCCGGGGCGCCCCTGCGGTTCCTTCTCGACGTCCACCTCGGCACGCTCGCCCGGCGGCTGCGGCTGCTGGGCGTCGACGCCGCGTACGAGAGCGAGGACATCGGCGACGCCGCGCTGGCCGCCCGGTCGGCGGACGAGCGGCGGGTGCTGCTCTCCCGCGACCGCGGCCTCCTGCACCGGCGGGAGATCTGGGCCGGGGCGTACGTGTACAGCGACCGGCCGGAAGACCAACTGCGCGATGTGCTGGAGCGGTTCACTCCCCGTCTGGCCCCCTGGACCAGGTGCACGGCCTGCAACGGACCGCTGAAGCAAGCCGACAAGGACTCCGTCAGCGATCTGCTGGAGCACGGCACCCGACGCTCGTACGACGTCTTCGCGCAGTGCACGGAATGCGACCGCGTCTACTGGCGAGGCGCCCACCACTCCCATCTGGACGCGATCGTCGCGAAGGCGCTTCGCGACTTCGCGCCCGCGGCCCCGGACGACGGCCGGGAGATCAGCCGGAGGCCCGACGGGGAGCCCGACGCAGAGAACGGCCGGAGGAACGCTCCGCAAGGCAACGGCCCGCAGGGCGACGGCAGCGCACCGTCAAGCCCGTCCGAGGCTTCCGGAACTCCCGGCGCCGCAGGCTGACGGCCCACCGTCCCCGCGCCCCGTCCCCCCCTGCCCCACCCTCGTCCTCTCCTCCTCGCTCCCCCTCGCCGCACCTTCGCCGCACCTTCGCTCCTGGCCGCGCTACGGCTGCTCGGCGGTCAGGTAGCGCTGAATGGTGGGCGCGAGCCAGGCGATCACTTCGTCGCGCGACATCGAGACGGCGGGCTCGATCCGCAGCACGTAGCGCGTGAGGGCCATCCCCAGGATCTGCGAGGCGGCGAGAGCCGCCCGGCGCGGGGCATCGGCCGGGTCGGGGCACACACCGGCCGATATCGGGCCGATCTGCTCAGCGAAGACCTTTCTCATCCGTTCGGCCCCCGCGTCATTGGTGACGGCGACCCTGAGCAGGGCGGTGAGCACGTCGTCGCCCTCCCACCGGTCCAGGAAATGCGTCACGAGCACCACACCGACATGCCTGCCCGGCAGCGCTCCCAGCTCCGGAACGAGCAAATCGATCTCGGAAGCGGCCGCGAACAAACCCTCCTTGTTCCCGTAGTAGCGCATCACCATCGACGGATCGATGTTCGCGTCGCGGGCGATGGCCCGAATGGTGGCGCGCTCGTAGCCGTCCGCGGCGAACCGCTCACGCGCGGCCTCGAGAATCGCGGCCTTGGTGGCATCCGAACGGCGGGGAACGGCGGGCTTGCTCATCACACCAACAACTGTAGGCCAACAACCGTTGACATTCCAGCCCCGACGGAGCTAGCTTTACCAACAAGCGTTGACCAACGTGCGTTGGCATCAAGGTGACCGCTGACGACCGGGCCCAGGAGGCAGTCATGACCACCACCCCGAGCACCGCACCCGACACCGTCGACGTACTGGTCGTGGGCGCCGGCCCCACCGGCCTGCTGCTCGCGGGCGACCTGGCCGCCCAGGGCCTCTCGGTCACGCTCGTGGAGCGCCGCCCGCACGGGATCAGCAACATGACGCGCGCGTTCGCCGTGCACGCCCGCACGCTCGAAATGCTCGACTCCCGCGGCTTGGCCGACGAACTCGTCGAGTCCGGCACCTCCCTCTCCGCCATACGCTTCTTCGGCGGGCTCTCGCTCGACCTCTCCGGAATGCGCACCCGCTTCCCGTTCGTGCTGATCACCCCTCAGTACGAGGTGGAGCGCCTGCTGGAGCGCCGCGCCGGCGCCGCGGGCGTCCACTTCCGCCACGAGACGCGACTGACCTCGCTCCACCAGAACCCCGAGTCGGACACGGTCACCGCCGAACTGCGCGAGGCCGACGGCGGCACGAGCGCGCTCGAAGCCCGCTACGTCGTCGGCGCCGACGGGGTGCGCAGCCAGGTCCGTGAAGCGCTCGGCCTCCCCTTTCCCGGTACTTCCGTGATCCGGTCGCTCGTCCTCGCCGACGTCCGGCTCACCGAGGAGCCGCCCGGCGTCCTGACGGTCGACGGGGACGGGGACGCCTTCGTCTTCATCGCCCCCTTCGGCGACGGCTGGTACCGCGTGATGGGCTGGGACCGCATGCACCAGCCCGCCGACAACGCCCCCGTCGAGCTTGACGAACTCCGCCTGGTCGTCCGCCGCGCCCTGGGCACCGACTACGGCATGCACGACGCGCGCTGGATCTCCCGTTTCCACAGCGACGAGCGCCAGGTGCCCTCCTACCGCACGGGCCGGGTCTTTCTCGCCGGGGACGCCGCCCATGTCCACTCGCCCGCGGGTGGGCAGGGCATGAACACGGGCCTCCAGGACGCCGCCAACCTCTCCTGGAAGCTCGCCGCGGTCCTGCACGGACACACGGCCTTCCCGGAGGCTCTCCTCGACAGCTACCACAGGGAACGCCACCCGGTCGGCGCCCAGGTACTTCGCTCCAGCGGAGCACTCATCCGCCTCGCCATGGCGAGAACGCCGCTCCAGCGGACGGCCCGGGCGGTCGCCACGACCGTGCTGTCCACGTTCCGGGCAGCCTCCGACAAGGCCATCGGCATGGTGTCCGGGCTCTCGATCCCCTACGCGGCCCCCCGCGGAGCCCACCCCCTGACGTCGAGGCGGGCCCCCGACCTGAGCCTGCGAGAGGGCCGCCTCCACCCATTGCTCCGCGACGGCGCCTTCGTCCTCGTCACGCCCGTCGGCACCCCGACTCCGGCAGCACCCGCGCCGCTGGTGCACGCCTACTGGAAGGACAACCGCACCACCGCCCTGCTCGTCCGCCCCGACGGCTACATCGCCTGGGCGAGCGACCACCCCGACCCGGCGGCGCTACGGGCCGCACTCACCCGATGAACCCGTACGGCACCTCACCGCACCAACCCGATGAACCCGCACCGCGCCGACGACACCACTCCGCGCCCACCCACTGCGTACCCACACCTGCGCCCACGCCCACGCCCAGTCCCAGACCCCGGCCCACATCCACACCGACACGGGCACCGACGTCGGCGCTGACACTGACGCTGACGCCGACCAGACGTCAGAACACGTACTCGTCCCCGGTGGCCGGGGCCAGCACCTCGTGCTCGTTGTCCTCCGGATGCCGGTCGGTCGCCCCTCCGTTCCACAGGGTGTCGATGCGCACGACGACCTCGTCCGGCCGCCCGGCCAGTTGGAGTTCCAGGGCCAGTTGCCGTCCGTCGCGGGCATCCGTGCGCAGTCCGGCCGTCCGGCACAGCACGGTCCACCGGTCCGCCTGGAGGCAACCACCCGACAACGCCTGCCGCCCGGAGAGCGGTACGGACGTGCGCACCCGCAGGGTCACGCCGTCCAGATCCGAGGGGCCGTGGTTCCGGCTCTGCACCCAGACCCCGAGCCCCGCTCCCCACAGCGAGACATGCCCGTGGTGCGATACGTCGGCCTCGGGCGCGATACCACCGGTCATGGGACCGCCGGGCCCGCCCACCGGTTCCGTCGCCGAGTCCGCCACCGTCACGCCCTCAGCCCCGACCGCGGCCGCACGCCCCGTTCCCAGCACCACGGCCACGGCAAGGGCCACGACCACGGCCACACCGACGCCGGACACCATGGGCACGGCTCTACGTGTCATTGCCATACACCGAAGATACAGATCATCCGGAATTATCCTTATTTACCCACTAGTTCGGCGCGCCTTCCTCTCCGCCTCACCCCTCCCCCTGCTCCCTTCCCCACCGTCATGACACGCTGCGTCCATGGCCGTAGCCCGTTCCGTCGTTCTGTTCGTCGTCGCCGCGCTCTTCGAGATCGGCGGGGCGTGGCTCGTCTGGCAAGGCGTGCGCGAGCACCGGGGATGGATCTGGATCGGTGCGGGCGTCATCGCGCTCGGTGCCTACGGCTTCGCCGCCACGCTCCAGCCGGACGGTGAGTTCGGCCGCGTCCTCGCCGCGTACGGCGGCGTCTTCGTGGCGGGCTCGATCGCCTGGGGCATGGTCGCCGACGGCTACCGCCCCGACCGCTGGGACGTGATCGGCGCGCTGATCTGTCTGGCCGGCATGGCCGTGATCACGTACGCCCCCCGCAACCACTGACCACACGCGACAGCGCCCCCGGCCGAGAACGCCCACCGACCAAGCACGCCCACCGACCAGGGACCACCCCCGACCAGGGGCCGCCCCCGGCCAGGTACAAGCACCCACAGTCGCGACCACTGATCAGGCACGAACACCCACCAAGCACCAGCCCCACCACGCGCGACCGCCTCCCCCGGCGCCTGCCTATCCTGACCCGGTACCGATCAGCTGCCCGAGGAGACCGCCATGGCCGCCACCCCGATCGCCGTCGTCACCGGAGCGAGCAGCGGCATCGGTGCCGCGACCGCCCGGCAGCTGGCCGCCGCCGGCTACCGCGTGGTTCTGACCGCTCGCCGCAAGGACCGCATCGAGGCGCTCGCCGCCGAGATCAACGCGGCGGGCCACCAGGCGACGGCCTACGCCCTCGATGTCACCGACCGCGCCGCGGTGGACGAGTTCGCCACCGCGTTCCGCCGCCTCGCCGTCCTGGTCAACAACGCCGGTGGCGCTCTCGGCGCCGACCCGGTCGCCACCGGCGACCCCGCCGACTGGCGCCAGATGTACGAGACGAACGTCATCGGCACGCTCAACGTCACCCAGGCCCTGCTGCCCGCGCTCACCGAGAGCGGCGACGGCACGATCGTGATCCTGTCCTCCACCGCGGGCCACGCCACCTATGAGGGCGGCGGCGGTTACGTGGCCGCCAAGCACGGCGAACACGTCCTGGCCGAGACCCTCCGCCTGGAGATCGTCGGCACCCCGGTCCGCGTCATCGAGGTGGCCCCCGGCATGGTCAGGACGGAGGAGTTCGCCACCACCCGCTTCCGCGGCGACACCGAGAAGGCGGCCAAGGTGTACGCGGGCGTCGAGGCCCCGCTCACCGCCGACGATGTGGCCGACACCATCACCTGGGCCGTCACCCGCCCCAGCCACGTCAACATCGACCTCCTGGTGGTCCGCCCCCGCGCCCAGGCGTCCAACACCAAGGTCCACCGCACCGCCTGAGCCCGCACCCGCACCCGGCCCCGGCCCCGGCACGAGCCGCGAACGACGACCGGGCAGGCCCTCGGCCGGAACGCCGGAGGGTCCCGGACGCACCACCCGCGTCCGGGACCCTCCGTTCCACCGCCATGCACACCCACGCCCGCCGCTCCCCTGTGGCGGCGGGCGTCGGCATGCGTTCCAGGGCTCAGGCTCAGCCCTTTACGCACACCACCTGCTTGAGCTTGGCGACGACCTCCACCAGGTCCCGCTGCTGCTCGATGACCTGCTCGATCGGCTTGTACGCCGCCGGGATCTCGTCCACGACGCCGGAGTCCTTGCGGCACTCCACGCCCCGCGTCTGGTCCTCCAGGTCGCGCGTCGAGAACCGTCGCTTCGCTGCGTTCCGGCTCATCTTGCGGCCGGCGCCGTGCGAGGCCGAGTTGAAGGACTTCTCGTTCCCGAGGCCCTTCACGATGTACGAACCGGTCCCCATCGAACCCGGGATGATCCCGTAGTCGCCGGAGCCCGCACGGATCGCGCCCTTTCGGGTGACCAGCAGGTCCATGCCGTCGTACCGCTCCTCCGCCACGTAATTGTGGTGACAGGAGATGACCGGTTCGAAGGTGACCTTGGCCTTCTTGAATTCCTTGCGCACCACGTTCTGGAAGAGCGCCATCATGATGGCGCGATTGTGCTTCGCGTACTCCTGCGCCCAGAACAGGTCGTTCCGGTAGGCCGCCATCTGCGGGGTGTCGGCGATGAACACCGCCAGGTCACGGTCGATCAGGTCCTGGTTGTGCGGCAGCTTCTGCGCCTGCCCGATGTGGAAGTCGGCCAGCTCCTTGCCGATGTTCCGCGAGCCGGAGTGCAGCATCAGCCACACCGAGCCCGACTCGTCGAGACAGAACTCGATGAAGTGGTTGCCCGAACCGAGCGTCCCCATCTGCTTCGTGGCACGTTCCCGACGGAACCGGACCGCTTCGGCCACTCCGTCGAACCGCGCCCAGAAGTCGTCCCAGCCGGGCGCGCGAAAGCCGTACAGCCCGTCGGGCGCCACGGCGTCGTCATGCATGCCGCGCCCTACCGGAATGGCCTGCTCGATCTTCGAGCGCAGCCGGGACAGGTCGCCCGGCAGGTCATTGGCCGTCAGGGAGGTCTTCACGGCGGACATTCCGCAGCCGATGTCCACTCCCACCGCCGCCGGACAGACCGCACCGTGCATCGCGATCACCGAACCGACCGTCGCGCCCTTGCCGAAATGGACGTCCGGCATGACGGCGAGCCCCTTGACCCAGGGCAGGGTGGCCACGTTCTGCAGTTGTCGCATCGCGACGTCCTCGACCGATGCGGGGTCGGCCCACATGCGTATCGGGACCTTGGCGCCCGGCACCTCTACATACGACATAAGTTCCTCGAATCCCCCGAAAAGCCTGAAAGAGCAAAACCGGCGCCAAGGACGGCAAATGAGTCGGCCGACCGGCGTTCACAGCGGCGTGTGCGATACACATTGTCTCCAGTAGCCGCCGTCGAGCGGCAACAGTTTTTCGCGCGAAGGGAGCCCAGGACCGTGCGGCGAATGGCGTACGTACCCGGCACCGCACTACTGGCGGCGCTTGTCGTCGGCTGCAGTGCAGGCACCGGAACCGGTGGCTCGGCCGCCGACGGCAAGCCCGGCGAGGCGACCGCCACCACGGCGCCCCCCGGCAAGTACCGCACGCTTCTCGACCCTTGCCGCGCCGTGCCCCCGTCCTCACTGAAGGACCTGCTCCCGGGCGCGGCCGAACTGCCCGAGGACCAGCAGGAGAAGGCGTACAAGGGCACGGCCTCCGTCACGTACGACACGGACCGCCGGGTCGGCTGCCGCTGGAAGGCCGAGGCCCCCAGCTCCTCGCACACCCTCGCCGTCGACTTCGAGCGCGTCGTTTCCTACGACCCCTCGGTGAGCGACGACGATCGCGCCCGCGAGGTGTACGCGAAGAAGGTGACCGCCGCGGGCCTCGCCTCACCGTCCGCCACACCCGGTGGCACGGGAGAGCAGACCCCGCCCGCTTCGGGCACCCTCCCGCACGCCGCGTCCAGCTCGTCCCCCAGCGGTGACGACGACGGAGGCGGCGACGGGAGCGACGTCGAGAACGACCTCGGCCCCGCGGGCGACGACGAGAGCGACGGAGGCTCGGAGAGCAGTCTGCTGCCGCGCACCCTCGACGAACTCGGGGACAGCGCGTTCCTGGACGACCGGCTCGTCCGTGCCGGTTCCACCGCCCAGAACCGCGTGGTGAGCGTGGTGTTCCGCACATCGAACGTCATCGTGACCGTCGACTACACCGAGCAGCCGACCGTGCCCGGCGTGGTCCCCGACAGCAAGGAACTGCAGGACAGAGCCAGGTCGCTGGCCCAGAAGCTGGTCGAGAAGTTCAGCGAGTAGCCGCGCCCGCCGCGCCCCGGACCGCCGCCGACCCCCCTCCCCGGTTCCCCGGCCGGGGCCACGCCCGAGCGCCGTCCGTCGTACGGTGGCCGTCCGGAACGCCTTCCGGAAAACCGCCGGGCACCCGTCCGGCACCCGCCGACCGACCGTGCCCGGCCACCCGGCAGACCACGCCCGAACCCCGGCGCGCCTGCCTGCCCGCCGGGCCACGAGTGAAGGAACCATGCACAGTTCAGCCCCGCGACTCACCCGCATACTCGCCTGCGCCGCCGTTCCGGTGATGCTCGTCGTCGCCGGCTGCTCGTCGGACTCCGGCGACAAGGACGCCAAGGACTCGGGTTCGTCCTCCTCGTCGTCCACCACACCGGACGCGACCAAATCGGAACCGAGCGTCGAGCCGGCGAAGTTCGCCCAGTTGCCCGACGCGTGCACGTCGATCGGCAAGAAGACGATCACCTCCCTGGTTCCCGAGGCGAAGCCCAAGAGCGGCACGGCGGCCAAGTCCAGCGACCTCTCGTACCGCGCCGGCTGCTCCTGGAACGGTCTCGACGACAAGGGCGTGAAGGGTTCCCAGTACCGCTGGCTCGACGTCGGCTTCACCCGCTTCGACTCGGACCAGACCCTGGGCAGCGGCGCCGAGCGCGCGCAGCAGGACTTCACGAAGCAGGTCGCCAAGACCAAGGCGACCGAGGGTGCGAAGAAGGTCGCCGAGGCGCCCCTGACCGGCATCGGCGAGCAGGCGTCCAAGATCACGTACGACCTCGCCAAGACGGGCGAGGACTTCAAGTACGCGACGGTCGTGGCCCGTACGGGGAACGTCGTCATCACCCTCACCTACAACGGCGCCGGTTACGCGGGCTCGAAGACGCCGTCGGCCGAGGACATCCTGAAGGGCGCCGAGAAGGCCGCCAAGGAGGCCGTGGCGGCGGTCGCCGCCAGCGACGCCAAGCAGGACACAACGGCTGCACCGGACAAGTCCGGCGAGCCGGATGCGAAGACGGGGTCCGGGAAGTCGGTCGCGCCCAGCAAGAAGGACACGGACAAGAAGCCGAGCTGATGAAGCCGGGCCGGCGAAGCCGGTCCAGTGATGCCGACGGGTGGGAAGGCGTGCGTCCCTCGCTCCCACCTGCTCGGCCCGCTCGGCCCTCGGCCATGTGGCCCGCTCGGTCGCTCGGCCCACGTGGCCTGCTCGGCCTGAGTGGCCTGTGCGGCGGGCGTGGCCTGCTCGGGAACGGTCCTCTTCCCAGGCGGGGCGGTCCCGTTCCACGGGGGGGCGGTCCCGTTCCACGGGGGGCGGTCCCGTTCCACGGGCGGAAGCGTCCCGTTCACAGGTCTGTTCCCGTGTCCGGCATCGGAACGGTCCCGCTGCCGGACACGGCTGCTGACCACGCTCCGCGACGCCCGCCCCGCGCCTTCTCGCACGCGTGTGCCAGGCTGTCGCTCTCAACAAACGAGCAGGGAGGAGAACGCGGGTGGCCGCGATGCAGCTGACACGTACCCACCGGGTACTCATCGGGCTCGTGATCGCCGGTGCGGTGCTCATCGCAGGGATCGGCTTCGCCGGCTCGTACGCGGCGGTGCGCGAGCTGGCCGTGCAGAAGGGCTTCGGCGACTTCTCGCTGGTCTTCCCGATCGGCATCGACGCGGGCATCTGTGTGCTGCTCGCCCTGGACCTGCTGCTGACCTGGCTGCGCATCCCGTTCCCGCTGCTGCGTCAGACGGCCTGGCTGCTGACCGCCGCGACGATCGCCTTCAATGGCGCCGCCGCCTGGCCCGACCCGCTCGGCGTCGGCATGCACGCGGTCATCCCCGTGCTGTTCGTGGTCGCCGTCGAGGCCGCCCGCCACGCCGTCGGCCGGATCGCCGACATCACGGCGGACAAGCACATGGAGGGTGTGCGCCTGACCCGCTGGCTGCTCTCCCCGGTGCCGACGTTCCGGTTGTGGCGGCGGATGAATATCTCTACGCCGCACTGACCCGTCAGGGACGTGAGGCACGCCTTGTCACTCGTTCGTGGCTCACAAGTATCTACAACGCGGGAGTCACGTTAGGTACGGCATGAACGCCGACACCTTTCAAGCTGAACGGGCCCTGTCTCCCCCTGGGGATGTGCAGAGCACTCGCTGGGTGATCCTTGATCCCCAGCTCGCGATCCACCGTGAGGGGACGGACTTCCTGACGTTCCTGCACGGTGCTGACCGGTCCGTGAACACCATCAGGGTCTACGCCGGGCGCCTGGCCCTGTTCCTGACCTGGTGCGCCGAGCACACGGTCGACTGGAGGACCGTCACGCTGGCCTCGATGGCGCGCTTCCGGTTCTGGCTGGAGTCCACTCCTGGTCGTCGAGGCAAGTCACGCTCCGGGGCGACGGTCAACGCGACGATCACGGCGGTGGTGGAGTACCTACGGTATTGCGCTCTTCACGGCGTGGTCGCGCCGGAGGTGGCGGACCGCTTGTCGCAGCCGCGCTATCTCGCGACACCGCCGCCCGGCTTCGATACCGGTGAGCGCGGGCAGTTCCGCACAGTGCGCGCGAAGGCAATCAAGTCGCGCGAGGTGGAGAAGCCCTACGAGGCGCTGTCCGAGGAGCAGGTCGCTGCAGTGGTGGCCGGGTGTCGTACGGCTCGCGACCGGTTCCTGGTGGTGCTGATGCTGGCGACCGGCATCCGTATCGGGGAGGCCCTGGGGCTGCGGAGGCAGGACATGCACTTCCTGCCGGATTCCCGTGCCCTCGGCTGCAGCGTGCCCGGGGCTCACATCCACGTGCGTCACCGCCGGGACAACGAGAACAAGGCCTTGGCCAAGTCCCGTTATCCGCGGGTCGTCCCGGTCGATGGGCCCGCGGTGGCCGAGTACGTGGCCTATCGCGCCGACCGTGATGCCGTGGTCGAGGCCGAGGCGAACGACCTGGTCTTTGTCAACCTCTACCAGCGGCCTCTGGGCAAGGCGATGACCTATCAGGCGGCGAAGGGCATGTTCGAGCGGCTGTCGCGGCAGTGCGGGTTCGTCGTGCGCCCGCACATGCTGCGGCACACCGCCGCGACGGCCTGGGTTCGAGCCGGCGTGCCGATCGACGTCGTGCAACAGCTGATGGGGCACGTGTCGGCCGCTTCCACCGCGATCTACCTGCACGCCAACGAGCGTGAGAAGCGGGATGCCGTGGAGCGGGTGGCGGCGCGGCGGGCGGTGACCGCGTGATGCAGCAGGTACTCGCTTCGCCCTTGCCCTCGCGCCCGGAGCCCGAGACGCCGGGCGCTGGCTGGTTGGCTTGGCTGCGCCAACACGTGCAGCCCGACTGGCGTCCGGGCGAGTGGGACCACGAGCGGATGTTCTTCGACGGTGATCTGGACAACGACGCCACTGGTGCGTCGCGGTGCAAGGTTGTCGCCTGCCAGACGCCGTGCCCTGGTCGTGTCGGCCGGTGCTCGCCCTGCGCGGCGGCTGCCCGGTCGAGCGATCTACCGAACGATGAGTTCGACGCGACGTACCAGCCGACCCGGAAGCGACGCGTACGCGGGATGTCGGATCGTGAGGCGTGCCTGGTTGCTGACAGCTCGGGGCGATGCGCACGGGAATCGGTAAGTCATGGGCTCTGTCCCACCCATGCCTCGACCTTCGGCGATCGCAGAAGACGCAGCCCCGAGCTGAGCGTTGCGGACTGGCAGCGCACGGCGCAGCCCCGGCCGATGGCGCACCAGGGGGAGTGTCTCGTCGGCGGGTGCGTTCGTGAGCAGCAACAACTCCGGTTGTGTGGGGCGCACCATGGAAAGTGGCGCCGCGAGCTCAGCAGCGGCAGGCACACCCCCGACGAGCTTCTGGAATGGGCAGCCGCTATCGGTCCGTTCCTGCAGGTCCATCAGTTCTGGTGCGGTGACCTTCACCCCGTCGTTGCACACGAGCTGCTGCTCGGCCTGCAGGAACGCGACCGGGCAGGGCTGAGCATCAGTCCGCTCGCGGTGCGGCTCGCCATCGCAGCCGTCGTCGGCGTGGACAGCCTGTGCGGCCTGGACTTGTCGGCGCTGCGGTTCGGCAGAGAGAAGGGCAGCAGCCCGGCGCGCGCCTTGCTGGGGCAGATCCAGCGCATGGTCGAGCGTGCTCGGCGGCAGTACGAGGGGGCCGACCCGATGGCGGGTGAGGTCTGGGACGCGGCCGCCGTAGGGCTGTGGGCCGCGACCCATCGCCGCTACGACGCGGTGAAAGGCGACATCGACTTCCGTGTCGTCCGGCAGCAGTGGTTGCGCACTGTACTCATGGAGTGGGCCCGCTCAGTTCGGCCGACCATCCAGGATCTGCGCACCTCTCTCCTCGCCTTCTCCGCCGCGTCCGAGGGGCTGTCCCAGAGAGCTGGAGGCGGCAACGCTCCCTCGCGCCTCGGCGCCGCGGACATGACGGCGGCCGTCGACGCGATCAAGAAGTCCCGGAAGAAGGACGGGAAGCCCCGGGCGTCCGCCACCCAGGACAAGCTGGTCAGAGCATGGTTCGCCGTGCTGGAAGTCGCGCGGGCGAGTGGGCTTATGGACGATGTTCCTGGCGCCTTCAGCCGGGCCCGCCACCACCGTGTGGCTCCCGTCGAGGTCAATGAGGAACACGTCGGCCGGGCCTTGCCCGACACCGTCATTCGCCAGCTGGATGCCCAGCTGCATCTGCTGGATGTCTCTCATCGAGGCTGGCCGAAAGGCCTCTCGCAGTTGTTCCATCAGACCGTCTATGCCGTACTGCGCGACACCGGGCGTCGCCTGGGTGAGGTCGCGAGCCTCAAGGTGGGCTGCGTCGAGCAGGAGGACGAGCACTACCAACTGGTCTACGACAACCACAAGGCCAAGCGGAACGGCCGCCGTCTGCCCATTGCGCAGAGCACAGGCGAGTTGATCACTCGCTGGGAACAGCGCCGTGCCGAACTCCCACTGACCGAGCGTGCAGGACGATGGCTCTTCCCCAGTGCCATGCACGGCTCCGGCCGCGGAAACGGGCACATTCGGGGTGACAGCATCTCAACGGTTCTGCGCACCTGGGTGGACTCACTCCCCCGCATCGACAGTGACATCCCGGGGCCGGACGGGCGGCCACTGCCCTTCGACCGCTCCCAGATCACCGCTCACGCCTTCCGCCACACCTACGCCCAGCGACATGCAGACGCCGGTGTGCCCGTCGATGTCCTGCGCGACCTCATGGATCACACCTCGGTCGACACCACCATGGGCTACTACCAGGTGACCTTGAAGCGCAAGCGGGAGGCCGTACGAACCCTGGCGCCCCTGGCCGTGGACCGCACCGGGCGGTCTGCTCCTCTCGCCCAGAGCAAGTACGAGATCACCTCGGTCGCCGTCCCGTTCGGCAACTGCACCGAGCCATCCAATGTCAAGGCCGGCGGCGGCTCCTGTCCTCTTCGGTTCCAGTGCTCAGGCTGCCCCTTCTACCGCCCCGACCCGTCCTACTTGCCAACAATCGAAGATCATGTGCGTGATCTGAAAGCAGACCGCGAGGCAGCTGACGCCGTCGGAGCCGCCGACTTCGTTTTGACCAACATCAACGCTGAGATCGACAGCTACCAGGACGTGGCCACCACCATGCGCGACCAGCTCGCCGCGCTGCCTGACGACGAACGGCACGAAATCGAGGAAGCGAGCAAGATCCTCCGCAAGTCTCGGGCCACCGCCTCCCACAAGCTTCTACCGCTGACCGTGGTCAAGCCTCGCGAGGAGGACCAGTGACCGCTCACGAAACGCGCACTGCCGCACTTAAAGCTGCGCGAGCACGTGACAGCCAGGACAAGCGCCGCCACGTGCTGGAAGTTCTCGACTCCCTGCAGCGCACGGGAACAAAGATCACGTTCGCCAGAGTGGCCAAGGAGGCGGGCGTCTCCAGCTGGCTCGCGTACTCGCCGGGGCTGCGCGAACACATCGACGCCGCCCGCCGGCGCCAGGAGGAACTCGGCATCGAGGCGACAGCCGACGCCGTCCCGCCACAGACCCGCGTCAGCAGCGCCAGTCTCAAGACCGACCTCTCACTCGCCCAGCAGCAGGTCAAGGAGCTCCGCGAAGAGCGCAACCGGCTGCGTGAGCGGCTGCGCATCCAGCTCGGCACGGAACTGAACCATACTGATGCCAGCGAACTCACGGCTCGCGTGGAGGAGTTGAACCGCGCGAACGCGGCTCTCACCAAGGATCTTCAGCAAGCCCAAGCCGACAACAAGGCACTGCGCGCAACGATCGAGGACCTGGAGGACGACCTGACCGCAGCCCGACAGAGTCTGCGCAAGATGATGCGCGCCACGTAGATCCAGATCAGGCTGTCACCGCTCAGCACCGGCGCGACAGAAACGCCCGTACGATGCCGGTGCTGAGCACAGCCCCGCCCGAAGGAGGAACAGCGCATGGCCCCGCGGCAGAGCCCGGTACGTCCCATCCACTTCCTCCTGGCCCCGCGTATGGCGCGGCGCCTATACCTGTGGATACTGGACAACCCCGGTCTCACCTACCGGGAAGCGCTGAAGTGGGAGAGTCTCTGGCAGCTTGAGCGTGCCCGACTACGGAAGGCCTACGGGCGATGGCTGTGGCGCTTGAGGGCACCTTGGCCGGAACGGACTCCCCTGCGCACCGGCCTGTTCAGCCCAAGGCTCCTCGCCGAGATGCGGTCTTCTCAGAGACTCGTGAACGACAGCTGAACGCAGCGGTGTCGAGTGGGGCCTCGCGCCCACGGCTGGATGCCAACCAACCGCTCGCCTTGAGGCGGCCGAATCCCAAAAGGGGAGGACGTGGAGAACCGGTTCGCAGGAGGGTGCGCGTTGTGTTCCGTGCAGGTCGCGGCACGCGGCGGGTTCGTACAGAGAACTGAGAGCGGCACATGGGAGGTGCGCTGCGCAACATGCCGTTACGTTGACGAGCTCGCCGAGGCCGATGACTTTGACCCGGACGAGATCGTCCTGCCCGCGGCGCCACCGCCCGGATCCGCTCCCGTCCTGCGCCTTCGTGTTCTCGGACTGAACCGATCCTGTTGGAAGTGCGGGAGGGACACCACCTGCATCGCCGGCCTATATCCGGCCCGCCCAGCACGCGGCTACTGCGGGCTCTTCACCACGGAGAACGCCCGAACCATGGCACTCGCCCTGCAGCTTCTGGAGCGAAACGGCCGGGCGGATCTGACAGCTCAGGTCAAGTCCCGATACAGCAGGACCATGCGCGAACGACAGCTGACGAACGGGTGCCGGAACTGCGATGCGCTCCAAGGCAACTTCCCTGTCCAGGAGGAGGCGTTCGATCAGGTCGTGGCAGCTGGCGGTCCGGACGGACTCGACACGCTACTCGTCGCCGAGTGCCCGGCCCTGGCGTGGCAGGAAGTGGTGCACGACAACGGCGGCGGTGTCATCGCTGTGTGAAGCCAGGGCCATGCAGGTCAGACGGCGCTCAGCGGGGCGTCAACGCATCACCGGCAAGACCCTCCGCGGACTCTCTGGCCGCTCTACGCCCATGGAACGGAGGTGTGCCGCCCTTCCCTCCGAGCCCGCCTTCGAAGCGTCTGGGCCCTTATGCGGAGCTTGTTGGTCAAAACTCTGCGCGCGTCCCCTGTGTGAAGTTGCGTCCGCTGCCGTTGAAGCCTGCCGTGCCGCCGCCCACCTCGTGTATTCCGAGGTGCTCCAGGGTGCGGTTCATGACCTGGAGTGCGAGGTCCAGCGATTCCTTGTCCTCGATAACGCTGAAAACCTCCTCTATTTTGCGTCGGACGAGGAGTTTTTCGTCACTGATCTGATCGATACTGGCGGCGTGGAGCGTCTTCTGTAGCACGGCGAAGGCACGCAGGAAAGACTCGACTTTCTTCTCCGGGTCACCGGTCGCGAACTGAAGCTCGGCATACCGGCTGACCCACCAAACCGGTCCAAGGATCTGATCAGTGAGTCGATCGAGCAGTAGCTCGAGTTCGACAGTCTGTCGCGCGTGAGCTGACCGCAGCACTGCTTCTTCTTCGGCCCGCTGCTGTGCCAGTTGTTTATCTTCCTTGGTGATCCGAAGGTGCACGCTCGCCTCCACACCGATGCGCTGCTCGGCATCCCATAGTTCCTGGCAGAGCGCGGCGTTCATGGCGTCCCTTGCTGCGTCACGGTCCAGCAACCGATACTTGCCAGCCACACCCTCCAGCTCTGCTGTGAGGAGGTGGCGCGCCAGGTCGTCAGGAGCGAGCGGTCGAGGAGCGGAGGATTCCGCGTTAATGCGCCAGCGGTAGTGGACGGTCGCGCGGAAGTACAACCCGCGATCCTTGCTTTCCAGTGATGCCGAGAGGGAGCGACGATTGGAGAATCGCCGCTCCCTCCGCCAGCCGAGAACTCGAATCATTGCGCTGCGGAATCCGCCTCAGGTGAGCCAGGAACGGTCTGCTGTGCGGACGTGGGTGCGAACGGCACGGCAGGCCCACCCGGGGCCACGCCGTATGCCCTCTGGTACTCCACAAAAAGGGAAGCTAGTAGGGCGTCCTTCAACCGGCCGTCAGGCTTTACGACATCCCGCAGAGGAGCCTTGGCGATGCCCGTAATCCGGCTGAGTGCGATGATGATTTCGACCACGGGGGCCTCTGGCAACAAACCGTCCTCAGCACTTCGACGCCAGGTCAGCAGAACTTTCTGAGCCTGGGGCAGATCCTCACCGTTCTGAACGATGTGCTCCCACCCTTCGAGAATGCGTCGGCGTATTACTTCACCTGCTTTACCCGTCTGATTGAGCACCACTGCCAGAGGGGTCTTATCGAGCTGATCGACGCTAGAAGGAACAGTGAAGACATCGTAGAAGACGTTCCACGGCGTGCCGGTCGGCTTTCCAGAATTCGTGACCCAATGGACGACGGTGTCGGTCACGAGAGGTGCGAGATCCCCATCCGCGGCCAACGTACGCACAGCTTCGACGGCTTCCCGCTGTGCCACCTGTTGCGGGTCCTGGGATCCTGGCGAGTTGATGATGTAGCGAGCTCGGGTCAAAGCCTGGCTGGGGTATTCCTTTCCGAAGGAACCTGCGCAAGCTCGGGCGACGGCACGCTGGCGTGCCGGTTCTGATCTCCCTGCGGCCCACTTCGCCAACTCAGCCCTTGCCTGACTCCCCAGGGTGGGGTGCACGGCGAGATCGGAAATGAGGTCACCGACAAGCGCCAGGTGCTGCTTACCGCCGTTACGGAGCCAGCCTTCCGCCAGGTCGAATATGGGCGCTATGCCCACCGTCTCAGCAAGTTGAGTGAGCGAAGAAGCGAGCGCATCGAGGTGATCCTCGGCCGGCCCCTGGCTGATGTCCTGGAGCCACTGGGTGAGCACCTCCTCAGTCAGCTGCGTGTGCTTCGTCCAAAGGTATCGCAGGATTGCTGACCCTTGAGACTCGTGGACAAGTGACGCAATGCCAGTGGCCGCATCAAAGGACATACCTGCCGGATCGAGTCGCGTCGGCGCGTCCGGCCTCGCGAGGAGCCCACCCTCGGGCATGGGCAGGTTAATCTTCGGGGCCGCAAGCAGAAGGTCAGCACTGTTCAGCACTACCGCAGCGGGTGCCTTGTCCAGGAAGGCGCCAGCAATTCGGACGGCTCGCGTTTCGACTGCTTCCCGGCCTTCAGTGCTGAACCAGTCGCTCAGGTGGTTTTCCCAGCCCTTGTACTCATCGAGGGCGTCCTTGTCTCCGACGTGCTTGGCCGTCGCAATGATCGATGCCAGCCGAACCGCTTCACCGGGTGCGCAGCCTCCCGGCAAAAGGTCGTAGAACACGCCTTCTTTGTTGTCGATCCAGTCAGAGCGGCCCTGCGTCTCCTCTTGGCTCTCGAGATACTTCTTGACGACGTCATCGGGCTTTGGAAGATCGATCTCCACCACGAAGATCTCGGGATGGAGCCCGCCTGCTCGTGCCTGGGACCAGACGGCCCTCGTGGCAGTGATGACCATGTAACTGCCTGCATTGCGCAGCGTGGACGCATAAGTCGCTAGGTCGCTGTAGAAAGCATCGGGGAGAGACTGAGTGACACCGCGCAGGTTGAGGAGATAGCCCGCGCCGCGCTCTGCGGGCAGGCAATCCACGTCCGGTTCGTCCCAGTCAGGCCGCAGTTCGAAGAAGCGATCAGACGGGAGGTTTGTGGTGGCCAGCAAGCGGAGCGCTGCCGACTTGCGGCCATGCTGCTCGGGAGCCAGCAGGACCACGATGCGGGCGGCCGCGCTCCCGAAGGAGTTTCGGAGCGCTTGCCTGGCCCTGTCAAAGTTGGTGTTTTTCTCGTCGCCTGGGGTGACGAAGCGGTTGGCCGGCATCAACGCGTCAGGGCTGATCTCGCGCGGGCGCAAGCGCCGCAGTCCGGTCAGGTAGTTCGTGATGTTGTTGTCCCGGCCGGCGACGTTCTGGTCACCCTGGACGATGTTTCCCTTGACGTCCTGCTCCACCGAGGGCTCAGGCGGGGTCGGCGTCGACATCAGCGAGCGCCTCCGAAGTTATTGTCCCGACCAGCAACGTTCTGATTACCGAAGACAAAGTTGTTCTTGACGTCCTGCTTCACCGAGGCGTCGGCAGGAGGCTCCACACCCTGCGCCTTCAGCGCATCGATGAGCTCCTGGATCGTGTCGGGCTCGTCGCCGACGCAGGAGGCCAGGATCTCGCGCACCTGTGGTTCCACGACGTGGATCATGGCCTGCCTCTGGTCAGGCTCAACAGCCGCCACTACCTGCTCCAGCGAGTCGAGTCGGGCCACTGTCTCGGTTTCACCCTCCGCTGCACCCCCCTGACGACGGCGTCGGAATGTGACCAGGCTCTTGAGGGCGGGCTTCCATAGTTCAGTACCCATGGCTCCCCCCATGGAGGCAGCGGCTGTGAGCAGAAGATCGGCCGGTGTTGTCACGACAAACTCCCCCATGTGTGTCTGTCGCAGCTCCGTCCTGTAGGTCGAAGTGACTGCCTGTTCGCTGCGACTTGTACGGGGATGATATGTCCACCCCGATTGGATCGGGCGCCGAGCAAACACGGTGGCTGGATTCTATTGATGACGCAAGTGCCCCTGCAGCTTTGGAGGAACGCGAGCCAGGTGGCCACGCCTTGAAGCGAGGTTGCGGCATCTTTAGGTAACCACGTAACTCACATCCCAGACTTCTCTGTAACGCCTCCACCTGCACAGATGTGGTTTTACATAGAGATAAGGATGAAGCTCTGGGAACTCCGCTCGTACGAGCAGGTCATCAAACTCGAACAGGACCGGCTGATCTACCAGGCACGGCTCCAGGCCCGCTTCGGCCGCAGCTGGCGCCGCAAGGCGCCCGTCGAGTCGCTGATGCCGCTGCGCCTGGCCAAGTACGGCGTTCCGCTGGCCGAGACCGCCGGAGCCGGACTGGCCGCGGCGGGCATCGAACCGGCGCTCCTGCCCCCGGCGCCCGCCCTGTCCGCGGCCGGGCCGGACGAAGTCCCGCCCGAGCTCCCGTACGCCGGACCGCAGGCTCAGCCCCAGCACCAGCCCCCGACGCACCCGCAGGCACTCGCCCCGCAGCAGCCCCAGCAGCCGTACGGGCAGCAGCCGGTTCCCCACCAGTCCCAGCAGTCCCAGCAGTCCCAGCAGCAATACGAGCAGCAACAGCAGCACGCCCGCCCCATCGATGGCGGGGCGGCGGGAACCGAGACGGTCGGGGAGTGGCCCCAGGACGGCCCCGGCTCGCACGAGAGCCCGTGGTTCGCGGCATCCCCCGTGCCGAACGACGCGCACCGGAGCGCGTACGACCCGACGTACGTCGAGGGCCTGGAGCCCACGCCGGTCCAGGTCCCGCTGGGCCCCGGCGGCCAGACACGCCCGCTGGGCAATGTGGGGACGATCGGCGCCGTACCCGAGCCGCGCACCACGGCTCACCACCCGGTTCCGCAGGCCCAGCAGGCCCAGCAGGAGCCTCAGCCCGCGCCGGCCCCTGAACAGCAGCAGGAACCGGCACAGGCGCACGAGCAGGAGCAGAGGCAGGAGCAGGAGCAGGAGCAGGAGCACACAAAGGAGCGGGAGCAGACGCAGGAACCCGGCTCCGAAACCAGCTCCACCTCCGGGTCCGAGGTCGAGTCCGAAGTCGAGTTCGGGACGATCGCGTACCAGGTCTTCGCCGAGTACACGCTCACGCACCAGGTCCACCCCAGTGCCGAGGTCCTCGACATACACCTCTCGGACGTGCACAACGTCCATCACCCCCGCAGCGCGGCCCTGCTCCGCCGCCTGCTGCCGGGCTTCAAGCAGCGCTTCGACAACGAGATGGCCGAGAACCACATCGCTTAGCGGACACCACGCAGCGGCACACAAACGCGAACGCGGATCGCCGGGTGCTCAGGATTCAGCGCCCGGCGATCCGCGTTCAGCGACGTCCCGAAGCCGCTACGCGCCCAGCAGCCTGCGCACCCGCTCCGCGCCCACGGCCAGCAGCAGCGTGGGCAGCCGCGGTCCGGTGTCCCGGCTGACCAGCAGCCGGTACAGCAGCGCGAAGAACGATCGCTGCGCGACCTTCAGCTCGGGCGTCGGCTTGGCGTCCGGCTCCAGACCGGCCAGCACCTTCGGCACGCCGTAGACGAGCGTCGTGAGACCGTCCAGCGACCAGTGCGAGTCCAGTTGCTCCAGGAGCAGCCGCAGCGACTCCCGGCCCTGGTCGTCCAGTGAGCCGAGCAGTTCCTTGTCCGGCTCGTCGCGGACGATGGTGCGGGCCTCGGCCGGAACCTGGGTGGTGATCCAGTTCTCGGCCCGGTCGAGACGCGGCCGGACCTCGTCCAGCGAGGTCAGCGGGTTCTCCGGGTCCAGCTCGCTCAGGATGCGCAGCGTCTGCTCGTCGTGCCCGCCCGTGATGTCGACGACCGACGCGAGCGTGCGGTACGGCAGCGGGCGCGGCGTGCGCGGCAGCTCACCGGCGGCCGTGCCCACGGCCCGGCTGTACGCGGCGGCGTCGGCCGGGAGCGCCGAGCCGTCGGCCACCTTGCGCACCAGCGCGTCCCACTCGTCGTAGAGCCTCTGGATCTCCTGGTCGAAGGCGATCTTGAAGGACTGGTTCGGCTTGCGGCGCGCGTACAGCCAGCGCAGCAGCGGTGCCTCCATGATCTTCAGCGCGTCGGCCGGGGTCGGCACGCCCCCCTTGCTGGAGGACATCTTCGCCATGCCGGAGATGCCGACGAAGGCGTACATCGGGCCGATCGGCTGCGCTCCGCCGAAGACCTCGCGGACGATCTGGCCGCCGACGACGAACGACGAGCCCGGCGACGAGTGGTCCACGCCGCTCGGCTCGAAGACCACGCCCTCGTAGGCCCAGCGCATCGGCCAGTCGACCTTCCAGACCAGCTTGCCGCGGTTGAACTCGTTCAGCCGGACCGTTTCGGCGAAGCCGCAGGACGTGCAGGTGTAGTTCAGCTCGGTGCTCTCGTCGTCGTACGACGTGACGGTCGTGAGGTCCTTCTCGCAGTTGCCGCAATAGGGCTTGTACGGGAAGTAGCCGGCCGAGCCGCCGCTGCCGTCGTCCTCGGACGCGGCGCCGGAACCCTCCTCGGCCTCCAGCTCCGCCGCGTCGACCTTCTTCTGCTGCTGCGGCTTCTTGCCGCCCTTGGCACCCTTGGCCGCCGCGTCCGCCGGGTCCTTCTTCGTCCGGTACCGGTCGAGCACGGCGTCGATGGCGCCACGGTGCTTCATGGCGTGCAGGATCTGCTCGCGGTACGCCCCCGAGGTGTACTTCTCGGTCTGGCTGACGCCGTCGAACTCGACGCCCAGCTCGCCCAGCGCGGCGGTCATGGCGGCCTTGAAGTGCTCGGCCCAGTTCGGGTACGCCGACCCGGCGGGGGCGGGCACCGAGGTCAGCGGCTTGCCGATGTGCTCCGCCCAGGACTCGTCGATGCCGGGGACACCGTTCGGGACCTTGCGGTAGCGGTCGTAGTCGTCCCAGGAGATCAGGTGCCGCACGGTGTGACCGCGGCGGCGGATCTCGTCGGCGACCAGGTGCGGGGTCATGACCTCGCGGAGGTTGCCCAGGTGGATCGGGCCCGACGGGGAGAGACCGGACGCGACGACGACCGGTTTGCCAGGCGCACGACGCTCCGACTCGGCGATGACATCGTCCGCGAAGCGGGAGACCCAGTCGGCCTCGGTGCTGCTCTGACTCTGAGCCACGGTCTGCACGTCCTTCTCTCTTGTGGGACTCGTAGGGACAAAACCCTCTGTGGAACTTGTCGGGGCCCTTGTCGGGGACCCTTGTCGGCGACCCTTGTCGGGGACCTGTTGCGACTTGCCGAGGTCTCCCGAGACCTGTCAGTACCGGGTCTCCCGAGACCTGTCAGTACCGGCCGGAACCCGGACCCCCTTCGGAACCGGTCGGAGCCCTTCGGAGCCGGTCGGACCCCTTCGGAGCCGGTCGGAGCCATGCGGAACCGGTTGGCACGGATGGAACCGATCGGGGACCGGAAGGCCCTGGCGGACCAGTACGGGACGTCCACCATTCTCCCAGGTCCCACCGGCAGCGCGAAAACGGCTTTGCCCGACGCCGGACCCCGAACCGGAAACGGCTCCGCCTGCCCCGAACCCCGAACCGGAAACGCCCCTGCCGGGCGCCTGGCCCCGAACCGGAAAACGACTCTGCCGACCCCGGACCCCGACGTCGGGAAACGGCTCTGCCCGACCCCGGACCCCGACGTCGGAAAACGCGTTTACCCACCGTGGAATACTGGTGTGATACTTCGCAGCCATCGCGCCGCGCCCCGTCGTGCCGCGTCACTGCGCCCCTGTACCCCTACGGAAACGGCATCCAAGCCCATGGCCTCGGTCAATTCCCTCGCTTCCACGCTCCGGCAGCAGCTCGCGGACGCCCTGACGGCAGCACTGCCGGACGCCGGCGCCGCGGACCCGCTGCTGCGACGAAGCGACCGGGCCGACTTCCAGGCCAACGGCATCCTCGCCCTGGCCAAGAAGCTCAAGGGCAACCCGCGCGAGCTGGCCGCCCAGGTCACCGCAGCCGTCCCGGCCGGTGGTCCGGTCAAGGAGATCGAGGTCTCCGGCCCCGGCTTCCTCAACATCACGCTCAGCGACCGGGCGATCATCGAGACGCTCGCCGCGCGCGACGCGGACGACGAGGGCCGCCTCGGCGTCCCGTACAACAGCGCCGCGGGCACCACGGTCATCGACTACGCCCAGCCGAACGTGGCCAAGGAGATGCACGTCGGCCACCTCCGCTCCGCGGTGATCGGTGACGCGATGGCGCAGATCCTGGAGTTCACGGGCGAGACCATGGTCCGCAGGCACCACATCGGTGACTGGGGCACCCAGTTCGGCATGCTCATCCAGTACCTGATCGAGCACCCGGGCGAGCTGAACCACGAGGGTGACGGGCGCGAGGGCGACGGCGAGGCCGCCATGTCCTCCCTGAACCGCCTCTACAAGGCGTCCCGCGCGCTCTTCGACTCCGACGAGGAGTTCAAGGCCCGCTCCCGCGACCGCGTCGTCGCGCTTCAGGCCGGTGACGAGGAGACCCTCGCCCTGTGGCAGCGCTTCGTCGACGAGTCGAAGATCTACTTCTACTCGGTCTTCAACAAGCTCGACATGGAGATCCGCGACGCCGACATCGTCGGCGAGTCCGGCTACAACGACATGCTGGCGGAGACCTGCCGCCTGCTGGAGGAGTCGGGCGTCGCCGTCCGCTCGGAGGGCGCGCTCTGCGTGTTCTTCGACGACGTGAAGGGCACCGACGGCGAGCCGGTGCCGCTGATCGTGCAGAAGTCCAACGGCGGTTTCGGCTACGCGGCGACGGACCTCTCCGCGATCCGCGACCGGGTCCAGAACCTCAAGGCGTCCACCCTGCTGTACGTGGTCGACGCGCGGCAGGCCCTGCACTTCAAGATGGTCTTCGAGACGGCCCGCCGGGCGGGCTGGCTGAACGAGGACGTCAAGGCCGTGCACCTCGCCTTCGGCACGGTGCTCGGCAAGGACGGCAAGCCGTTCAAGACCCGTGAGGGCGAGACGGTCCGGCTGGCGGACCTGCTGGACGAGGCGATCGACCGGGCGTCCGCCGTCGTGCGCGAGAAGGCCCAGGACCTCACCGAGGAGGAGATCGCGGAGCGCGCCGCACAGGTCGGCATCGGCGCGGTGAAGTACGCGGACCTGTCCACGTCGGCCGCCCGCGACTACAAGTTCGACCTGGACCAGATGGTGTCGCTGAACGGCGACACCAGCGTGTACATCCAGTACGCGCACGCCCGTTCCTGCTCCATCAAGCGCAAGGCGGGCGACCTGAAGCCGCAGGCGCACCCGGAGCTGGAGCTGGCCCCGGCCGAGCGCGCGCTGGGCCTGCACCTGGACCAGTTCGGCGAGGTCGTGGCCGAGGTCGCCGCCGCGTACGAGCCGCACCGCCTGGCCGCGTACCTCTACCAGCTGTCGTCGCTCTTCACGACGTTCTACGACCAGTGCCCGGTCCTGAAGTCCGACGTCCCGCAGGACGTGGCCGAGAACCGCCTCTTCCTCTCGGACCTCACCGCCCGCACCCTGCGTCAGGGCATGGAGCTGCTCGGCATCAGGACCCCCGAGCGCCTCTGACCGGGGCCGTCAGCCGCCTAGCCCTCCACTGCCAAAAGCCCCACCGCTGTCGTCCTTGGGTACGTCCTTCGGCGAAGAGGGCCGGTTGATCTCATAGGGGCTGAGACCTTCCCCGAAATCATCCGCAGCCCTCAAGTTTTCGCTGCTTCGGGAGGGATGTTCGGCCCGTGGTCCCGGCTGTTGCAGCCGGGACCGACGGCGCGCGTCCCACCGGGCGAGGCCAAGCAGTACAGCGACTACGGCCACCGCTATACCGAGGGGGAAAATCCAGCGCACAGCCGAAGCAGCCAGCGTGATGTCACTGATGGGCACCCGAATCACAAAGTCGCTCATCTGGCCCACGTCCTTCCTGAGGGGATTCCACCGCTCACAAAGCGAGGCGGAGGCTTCCGCTCATGGGAGAGAGCCCGCGACGGCTGGAGCTGCGGGAGACCCCGATCCCGCCGCCCTGACGGGATCAATCCCGCGGGACCCGCCTGAACCGGACGTCTGGCAAGGCTCAAGCTCCCTGACAAGTCTACGGCGCGGAGCGTACGAGGACCGCTCAGTGCGCGGCGGGGGTATCAGCGGCCGGAGCGCCACCTACCCGGGAGTGAGTGCACGCCTGTGCCGCTCTCGGGGGACGGCGTTCCACCCGGTCGGTCTGAGAGTGCCCGGCACTCTTATTCCCACTCCTTGGTCACCCACTGGGCCGTGTCATGCTGGTACATGTACTTCGGCCGCGCCTGGATGCTGCTGGTACGGAACGGCTTCCCGCCGTCGTCGATGCGCAACGTCCCCTTCCGGTCGCCGCTGCTCCACTCCAGCTCCAGGTACCAGCTGACATCGTGCCCTTCGACATGGGCGTCGAGGTCGAACACCTCCACATCGGTGGAGGACACCCGGAACGGGAAGTCCTTCGGCGGCACCCGCGTGTCCCCCTGCTGCCCCGCCACCGGGGTGAGGGTCGGCCGGCCGTCGTCGAGATCGATATCGAAGGACTGCGGGGTGATGCCGCTCCCGCAGCCCTCCCCCATCGAGTACGCCGACCACGCCAGCGGCGCCTTCCGGGACAGCGTCCGCACATGCAGTCCCTTCAGCACGACGGCCTGCTCCGACTTCCCCTGCACGGTGAGTTCGAGCAGCATCCTGCCGCCGTCCACTCCGCCGAGCGCCCTGGCCCAGCCGCGGGTGTCCTGCGGCGGGGGCGGCGGAGGCACGTCCTCCGGCTTCTGGTCCAGCACGTAGTGCTGGCCACAGGGCTCTTGCCAGTTGTACGAGCTGATGGTGGCGCTCAGCGGCACGCCCCCGCTCTGCGGCCCACCCGACCCGGCTCCCGTGCCGTGCCTCCTGGGCGTGGCCGAGGCGCCGCCGGACGGCGGGAACGAGACGGTCGCCGAGCCGGACGGTACCGGCTTGCCCGACTTCTTCGCCCCGTCGGGCGATGCGGTGACGCTGGCGTCGAAGCCGGGTTGGACGCGCGCGTTCCCGTCCGGGTCCTTCGCGTTCACGGCGGGGACGTCGCTGAGATCGCCGGTGTCCTTGCCCGACAGATTGCTCACGACCATCGAGGTCGGCACGGTCAGCGCGACAACGGCGACAGCCGCGAGCAGCACGCGCGCCCGCGGGGAGGACAGGAACCGCCGGGGCCGGCCCACCTCGGCGGCAACGATCGTGGGTTCGGGCTCGGGTTCCGCTTCGGAAGCGGGCACGGATGCGGACGTGGGCATCGACTCAGCCACGGGCGCGGGCGCGCCACCACTGTTCCCGCCCGCTTCCACGTCCCGGCCCTCCGGCGAATCCCCGACCCCGGCCCCGCCCCCTTCCCCCGCCTCGGAGCCACGGACCGCCCCCGGAACCGGGTCCGCAACCGCACCTCGCACCGGCTCCGCAGGAACAGGAGCAGGAACAGGGACAGGAGCAGCCGCGGCAGGGCGTCGCCGGGCCGCGTCCGCCACGATCCACCGCCGGTGCAGCTCCACCAGTTCCTCCGGGGTCGCCGCACACAACCGCGCCAGCCGTTCCACCGGGGCGTACTCGTTCGGCACCGCATCACCGTTGCAGTACCGGTGGAGCGTCGACGTGCTGACGTGCAGTTTCCCGGCGAGAACCCCGTAGCTGCGCCCCGAACGGTCCTTCAGTTTCTTCAGCAGAGCCGCGAAATCCCCGGCCTCCGGCGTCGCCACTTCGGCGTTCCCCCTCCTGGTCCGTCCCGGAACACCGTTCCAGGGACGTGGAATCTGCCCAGGTCAGCGTACGCGCAGGCATTCCAGCTTCCCCAATGGTCCGTTCGGCGTTGCGACCGGAATCCGACGTCCCGCAATCTGTGACCACACCGCAGAACCACCGGGACGACGCAATGCGAACCCCCTTCCGCATCGAACCCATCGATGCCGTGGCCATCGGCGTGTTGATCGTGGCGACCGCGATCGTGGTGTACCTGAGCTGCCGTCACTGAGCTGCCTCACCACCGCGCCGCACACGGCCTCAGCCCACACACAGACCGCAGACCGCAGATCTCAACTCGACTCTGCTCGAACCAACTCACGGGGAGTACCTTCACCATGCGCAGCAACCGCTTCCGCACCACCGCCCTCGCCGCCACCGCACTCCTGGCCGCTCTGTCCCTCACCGCCTGCACCGGCGACGACGAAGCCGCCGCCGGAAAGGCGGGCGCCGCCGCTCCGGCGGCGAGCAGCAGCGACCAGAAGTCCTCCACCACCGGCTCGGACACCGGCAAGACCGCCGACGAGAACGCGAAGGACACCGGCGGCACGCCCAACACCCCCGCCGAGAACGCCGTCGGCTCCTCCAAGGGTTCCACCTCGACCAGCTCCGGCAGCGGTACGGGCAACGCCGGCACGAACAGCGGCAACAGGGGCAACACCAACCGCACCCCCGTCACCTGTACCGGTGACAACACCAAGGTCACCGTCAGCAAGGTGAGCCGTCCCATCAACCACCTGCTGCTCACCGCGACCAACACGGGCTCCCGCCCCTGCTACGCGTACCACGCGCCGGCGCTCCGCTTCGACGACGCCCAGGCCGCCTTCCCGGTCCTCCGCGACAGCATCCCGCAGGCCGTGGTCACCCTTGAGCCGGGCCAGTCCGCCTACGCCTCCATCGGGCTGTTCGGTGAGTCCGACGGCACCGACCTGAACAAGAGCACGCACCTGACGGTGTACTTCACCGGGAAGAGCAACTCGGGCTCCACAGGCTCCCCGGCGGAATTGAAGCTCCCGGCCGACACCGTCTGGGGCAACAACGGCTTCGTCACCTACTGGCAGAGCGAGATGGACGACGCCCTCACCTACTGAGCAACCTCGTACACGGGGCCGAAAATCGTAGGTCGGCCCGACAACTCGCCATCCCCCAAGGGGCGGTAGATCCTAAGATCTGAGAATCGAGGCCGAGGACCAAGACCCGAGGGGACGGCGTGCGTACAAGAACGGGTGGCAGGCCGGCGGCATCGCGTCGCATACGCGCCACGATGGCCACCTCGGTCGCGGCAGCCACGGTGGTGATCGTGTCGTTGACACTTCTCACCGGGTGCGGCAAGGCCACGGGGTATCACGACGCCGTAGGCGGGGAGTCGGGCAGTCCCAGCCCGACTCCCAGCGTGAACCCGTCCTACGGCGCGCTGTACCTCGACGACGACGAATGCGCGGCCCCCGAGTCCGGCCAGGGCAAGGAGTCGCAGGCGTACCGCGAGGTCCCCTGCGGCGCCCCCGAGGCCACCGCGCAGGTCACGCTCCGGCTGGAGAGCGGCAGCGCCACCCCCTTCTCGGAGACGGTCTGCGCCCCGAACACCGACTTCGTGATCGACGTACCGGTCAGCCTCGCCGCATGGGAGCACACGCAGCCGACCGGCGAGGGGTACGCCTGCATGCGCAACCTCAAGCCGCCGCACCCCGGTGATCCGGGCGGAGGCGGCGGGCCCAGGATCGAGATCGGCGACTGCGTGCACAGCGATCCGAAGGAGGGGGACGCGGTCACGGAGGCCGCGTGCCGGACCAAGGGCCGGAAGGACGGCGCCACCCACGAGATCGTCGAGATCCTCAAGGACCGGATCCTGGGCGGCTTCAGCGATCCGTGCGACTCCAAGGCCGACGCCGTATTCACCGAGAATCCCCTCTTCGACTCCGACAAATTGAAGAACGAGCGCGTCCTGTGCGGCAAGAAGCTGTAGGACTGCGCCACGGGCCCGCCCCGCTTCGCCAGGCCCGCACCCCGTTCCCCGTTCAGTGGAAAACGATGGCGTGGCCGCCGACGACGCTCGCCAGGCATGCCCGGTAGAGCTGATACCAGGCGAAGCGCTCCGCTTCGAACGGCCCGTCAGCCGCAGGACCCACGGCCGGCCCACTCTCTCCCGAACCGGAGGGAACGCCCTCGTCGTCGAGGTCGATGCCGATCGACGACGCGATGCCCGATAGTTCAGCCAGCAGGCGCCGAGTGGATCCGACCATTCCGGCGCCCTCGACTTTCGCCTCGGCAGGGAGGAACAGCGGATCGCCGAAATCGACCGGCACGTAGTAGCCGGAGTTGTCGGAGTGGCAGAGCAGATGGGAGGCGAACATCAACGTCTCGTCCCGAACCTTCTCGCAGTCCAGGTCGTACTGGTGCCTGCTGACCGCCAGCGCCGCCGTGACAGGTTCACCGAGGTTCGTGAGCACCAGAATGCGGCGCAGTTGGGTCAGATATCCGTACGGGAAGCCACCGGAGAAGGTATGGGTGCGAGGCGGATCGGTGAGCTCCGGTTCGTGCCAGCTGATTCCCTCCGCCATGAGCGCCTGACTGAGGCGGGCGAAGGCATGGCGGTGATGGTCGAGCCCCTCGGCGTCATGACGAGCCTGGTCGTAGAGGAGCCCGACTGATATCGAAAGTCCCATGGGGCCACAGCGTAGGGGTGACCTCTGACAACGCCTTCGCCCCGACCGTCCGGGCCGTTCCGGGTAAAGTCCTCACACCCCGAACTCGCACCACACGACCTTGCCCGGGTCCCGCTCCGCCACTCCCCACCGGTCGGCCACCGCGGCGACGATCAGCAGCCCCCGCCCCGATTCCCCCTCCGGCCCCGGCCCCGGTCCCGCCCCCGACCCCCGTACCACCGGCTGCCCGCTCCCGCTGTCATGCACTTCCACCCGCAGGACCGCCCCGCCCTCCCGCAGCAGCAACCGCACCACATACCCACGCCCCGGCGGCACTCCATGCACCAGCGCATTGGTGGTCAGCTCGCTCACGCACAGCAGTACGTCGTCCAGCCGCGCCCCGAACCCCCAGTCGACCACGGCGGCTCGCACGAACTCCCGTGCAGCGGGCACCGATCGGCGCTCCCGCCGACAGAACCGCTCGCGCAGCAACGAGAGTTGCATCGTCTCATTCATGAAACGAGAGTCACACCCTGTGACTACGCTGCCACAGTATGCGCATCCGTACTCCTTCGTTGTACGAGCGGTGCGCGCGTGACGTACGCACAACGGTGGGAGTTCGATTCGTATGCACCCCAGGAAGCGGCAGCGCAAGAACGCGTCGGCGATGAAACTCGTGGGCAAGCTCGTCGGTCTGTACCGCGTCGCGAACGGCCTGACCCAAGCCCAACTCGCGGACCGTGTGGGCCATCAGGTCGACACGATCGCCTCCATCGAACAGGGACGGCGCTCACTCCTGCCCGATCTGGCAAGCCACCTCGACCAGTTGCTCGGCACCAAGGGCGCGCTGGAGATGGCGGTGGGGAACATGCCGGAGGTGGACCTGATCCCGGCATGGGCCGAGCAGTACCTGGATCTGGAGCATGACGCGCTCGCCCTGTCCTGGTACGACAACCAGGTACTGCCGGGGCTGCTCCAGACAGCCCCGTACGCCGAAGCGGTCTTCCGCAACCGCGTCCCGGTCTTCAGCGAGGAGGAGATCGCGAACCAGACGGAGGCCCGCCTCCAGCGCCAGGAGATCCTGCACCGCTCCTCGCCCCCGACCATCAGCTTCGTCGTCTGGGAACCGGTTCTGACGCTCCAACTCGTCGACGACGAGGCGCACAGGGAACAGCTCCGCCATCTACGGGCCTGCGCCGGGCTCCCCGGCATCTGCTTCCAGGTGCTGCCACTGAACAGCCGTACCCACGCGGGCCTCAACGGCCCCTTCACCCTGTTGGAGACTCCGGACTTCCAGCACATCGCCTACTCCGAGACCCAGCGCGGCAGTCTGCTCGTTTCCGACCCCGACGAGACCAGCATCCTCGCTCAGAAGTATGCGATGCTGCGAGCCCAGGCCCTCAGCCCCAAAGACACCGTGGGCCTGTTGGACCGTCTGCTGGGAGAGCGATGAGCAGCACACTTGAGTGGTTCAAGTCCAGCTACAGCGGCGACGAAGGCGGCGCCTGCCTCGAAGTCGCCTACGACTGGCGCAAGTCGAGCTACAGCGGCGACGAGGGCGGGCAGTGCGTCGAGGTTGCCGCCCACCCCGCCGCCGTCCACATCCGCGACTCCAAGAACCCCGAAGGCCCCGTCCTCACCCTCACCCCCACCACCTGGGCAGCCTTCACCACCCACGTCAGCGCCTGAACAACCGGCCAGGGGCGCACGAACGAGGTCCGGGCCGGCCGCCCTCCGGCCCGCCGCCGAACCGGCTCGGGCCCGGCCCGCCCCGACCCCACAACCACGCACCACGCACCACGCACCGCTGCAAGCCCGGCCCCTCAGTCCCGGAATCCTGTCGAGGGGAGCCGTGAGCATCAGCAGCACGCACATAAGTGGTTCAAGTCCAGCTCCAGCGGCAGCGTCGTGACCCACGCGCGCCCGTAGACCGCGCCCCTGGTTCGAGCGCGGCTGTCAGTGACCGCCCGTACGCTCGGCACCATGGCGACGCTCCCGAACCCGCTCCCGTCCCTGGCCACGTCAAGGCTCCAGCTTCCGCCCGGCTCGCTGGTGGATGCCACGATCGACGGCACCTGGCACGAACCGCTGCTCTGGTACACCGACGCGCCCGTGGTCCCCGGGGACTGGTCCCGGTTGCGCGCGGCCGGGCGGCCCCTCGGGCTGCTGCCCGTACTGATCGACGGCGGCCGGCACAACCAGTGGTTCGAGGACTGGGACCTCAACCCGGAGGGCACCTCGTACCCGGGCGACCACGACGCCGCCGAGGTACTGGCCGAGTACTGGGCCGAGTGCGCGCCCGAAGAACTCGACGCCGCACACGCCGAATGGCCGGGCCTGGCCCCCGCCCCGGCCGACACGGGCTCCACCCGGTCCCCCGACGGCCTGGCCGCCGAAATGGCGGACATGTGCACCGGCCCGGAGGGCTGGTTCCCGAGCGTACGGGCGGCGCTCGTCCCGGCCCGGCGCAGCGCGGACGTCCTCGCGGCGATCGGCTGGTCGGGCCCGCTCAACTACGAGAACGACGTGGCCCGGCTCAGCGCGGTGCTCCGCTCCTGGGAGGACCGCTACGGCATACGGGTCCTGATGCTCGGCTTCGCCACCCTGACCGTCACCGTCGGCCGCCCGCCCACCACCCTGGACGAGGCACGGGCGCTCGCCGCCGAGCACTTCGCGTTCTGCCCGGACAACATCAACCAGAGCCCGCCCTACGACCTCGACGACTACGCCAGGAGCAACCTGCTCGACCAGTCCACCTGGTCGTTCTGGTGGGACTGACCCGGGCCCTGCGCCGCCCGCCGGTCCCCGACCGTCTCGGCTTCGTGGCGCAGCCCACGACCGTGCGCTGTCTCGGGTAGCCGGTGCCCCTCGCCGGGGTGTCCGTCGGGTGGCCGCACGCACGGGCGTGGACGATCAGTGAGGGTTCGAAGGCGCGGTCTGTTGCTGGCGCTGATCGCGCTGGTGACGAGCTGGGTCCTCCGGCGGCGCAGACCACCGGCGCGGCCTCGCCCTCGCGGTCACCGCCCCCGGTGTCGTGCTCCTCGCGACCCTGATGTTCACGGCCATGGTCGACTGGCCCTGACGGAGAAACACTTCTGAAGCCCGGAGGATCCCGCCCCCATGCCGCAGCCCGCGAGCGATCTCCCCCGCGTCGTCGAGGAGTTCCGCGCCCTGCCCGTCGACGACGACCGCAGGCGGGCGATCGTCGCCGAGCTGGGCACCGACGACACCGCCGTCGAGGCCGCGTCCTTCCTGGCCTCCGTCGTCGCCGACCCGCACGAGTACGACCTGGCCCGGGTGGAGGCCGCCACGATCCTGCGCCTGTGGCCCCCGCCCGATCCCGTCACCGCCCGCACGGTCGCACGGGCCTTGCTGGCCGCGCTCGACGACCTGGACGAGGACCTGGTCCGCCAGTACGCGGTCCATGCGCTCGGCTCCTACGCCGACGACCCGGCCGTGCACGAGACCCTGGCCGCCGCCGTGCTGAACAACGGCCAGGACGGCGACAGCGCAGGCGACGACGCAGACAGTGGCGAAGACGTCCTGGTCCGCTACAACGCCCTCGCCGCCCTCGAAGAGGCGGGCCCCAGCGAGGCCCGCGCCGGCATCCTGCGCGCCCTCGCCCGGGACCCCGAACTCGGCCGCTCCGCGGTCCGCGTCCTCACGTCCTGGGGCCGCACCCCCGACGGCCCGGCATAGGCGGCGGGCCCCCGGGACGGCGCACGACCCCGCTCCCGTGAGCGGCTCCGCTCCGCCGGATGCGTGCCGAGGTCCACGCGGAGGTCCACGCCGATCCGTACCGCGAGCATTACGGCGCATGACCCCCGGCGTCACGGGCGGCATTCGCACGCCACGCACGCCGCGCACGCCGCGCGCACGCAGACAGACGGACAGACGGACGGGCAGACGGACAACGGGGCTGTACGACCGGGAGTCCGCGGGCCTCAGGTGCTCTCGCCCACGGCCCGCCGCTCCGTACGCGCGGCGAAAGGGCCGGGCTCAGCGACCGCCCAGCCGCTGCGCGACCTCCGTCGCCCAGTACGTCAGGATCATCTGCGCGCCGGCCCGCCGGATTCCCGTCAGGCTCTCCATGATCGCCGCGTCCCGGTCGATCCAGCCCTTCTCGGCGGCGGCCTCGATCATCGCGTACTCACCACTGATCTGGTACGCGGCGACCGGCACGTCCACCGCTTCGGCGACCTTCGCCAGGACGTCCAGGTACGGGCCGGCCGGCTTGACCATGACCATGTCGGCGCCCTCTTCGAGGTCGAGCGCCAGTTCGCGCAGCGACTCACGGGTGTTCGCCGGGTCCTGCTGGTACGTCTTGCGGTCGCCCTTCAGCGACGAACCGACCGCCTCGCGGAACGGCCCGTAGAACGCCGAGGAGTACTTCGCGGTGTACGCGAGGATCGACACGTCCTCGTGGCCCGTCTGGTCCAGTGCGTCCCGGACCACCCCGACTTGGCCATCCATCATGCCGCTGGGGCCGACCACATGGGCGCCCGCGTCGGCCTGGACCTGCGCCATCTCGGCGTACCGCTCCAGCGTCGCGTCGTTGTCGACCCGGCCGTCGGCGGTCAGCACGCCGCAGTGGCCGTGGTCGGTGTACTCGTCCAGGCACAGGTCCGACATGACGACGAGGTCGTCACCGACCTCCTCGCGCACCGCCCGCAGAGCGACCTGGAGGATGCCGTCCGGGTCGGTGCCCGCCGTGCCTCGGGCGTCCTTCTTGTCGTCCGCCGGTACGCCGAAGAGCATGATCCCGGAGACCCCCGCCGACACCGCCTCGGCGGCGGCCTTCCGCAGCGTGTCCAGGGTGTGCTGGTACACCCCCGGCATGGCCGAGATGGGAACGGGCGCGTCGACGCCCTCGCGTACGAACGCGGGCAGGATCAGGTCCGCCGCGTCGAGCCGTGTCTCGGCGACCATGCGCCGCATCGCCGGGGTCGTCCGCAGCCGCCGGGGGCGGGAGCCGGGGAAGTTTCCGTACACAGTCATGCTTCGAGACTAGACCCGTACACACCACCGGTTTACCGACACCTGCACCGGAAAAACCACCGGCATCCCGGCCCGGCAGAGCGCCCCGGAAACGCCGCGAGGGCCGAAGACGCCGGGCACTCCGGAAACGGCGGGGCCGCCGCGAGCGCCGGGAACGGCAACGGGCGGCCCGGCCGCCGAAGCAGCCGGACCGCCCGTTCCGTACAACATGCCGCGGTCTCGCGAGAGGCGTTCTCGTACGCGTCAGCGCGACAGCGGTACCCCGGGTACCCGTACGCGTCAGCGCGACAGCGGTACCCCGGGTACCCGTACGCGTCAGGTCGTCGAACGACGCCGCCGCGCCCCCGGACGCCGCTCGCTCGGCCGCGTCACCGGGTCGCCGGCCTCCTTCGCCGCCTCCCTGCGCCGCGCGCCGAACTCGGCGAGTGCCTCGGCCAGCTTGTGCACCGAGGGTTCCGGCGACAGCACGTCGACGCGGAGCCCGTGCTCCTCCGCGGTCTTGGCCGTCGCCGGGCCGATGCATGCGATGACCGTGACGTTGTGCGGCTTGCCCGCGATGCCGACGAGGTTCCGGACCGTCGACGACGACGTGAAGAGCACCGCGTCGAACCCGCCGCCCTTGATCGCCTCGCGGGTCTCGGCCGGCGGCGGCGAGGCGCGGACCGTGCGGTACGCGGTGACGTCGTCGACCTCCCAGCCCAGGTCGATGAGGCCCGCCACCAGCGTCTCGGTGGCGATGTCGGCGCGCGGCAGGAAGACCCGGTCGATCGGGTCGAAGACCGGGTCGTACGGCGGCCAGTCCTCCAGCAGACCCGCGGCGGACTGCTCACCGGACGGCACCAGGTCCGGCTTCACGCCGAAGTCGACGAGCGCGGCGGCGGTCTGCTCGCCTACGGCCGCGACCTTGATCCCGGCGAAGGCACGGGCGTCGAGCCCGTACTCCTCGAACTTCTCCCGGACGGCTTTCACGGCGTTGACGCTGGTGAAGGCGATCCACTCGTACCGGCCCGTGACCAGGCCCTTGACCGCGCGCTCCATCTGCTGCGGGGTGCGCGGCGGCTCGACGGCGATCGTCGGGACCTCGTGCGGCACGGCACCGTATGAACGAAGCTGGTCGGAGAGCGACGCCGCCTGCTCCTTGGTCCGCGGGACGAGCACCTTCCAGCCGAACAGCGGCTTGGACTCGAACCACGCGAGCTGGTCGCGCCGGGAGGCGGAGCTGCGCTCACCGACCACGGCTATGACGGGGCGGTGCCCCTCCGGCGACGGCAGCACCTTCGCCTGCTTCAGCACCTGCGCGATCGTCCCGAGGGTCGCCGTCCAGGTGCGCTGGCGGGTCGTCGTGCCGGCCACCGTCACGGTCAGCGGGGTGTCGGGCTTGCGGCCCGCCGCGACCAGCTCACCGGCTGCCGCGGCCACCGAGTCGAGCGTCGTCGAAATGACGGCCGTGGCATCGCTCGCGCCGACCTCGCCCCAGCAACGGTCCGAGGCGGTACGGGCGTCCACGAACCGGACGTCCGCGCCCTGCGCGTCCCGCAGCGGCACACCGGCGTACGCGGGCACGCCCACGGCCTCGGCGACACCCGGCACGACCTCGAAGGGGATACCGGCGGCGGCGCAGGCCAGCATCTCGGCACCGGCGTCCGCGTCCAGCCCCGGGTCGCCCTGGACCGCACGGACCACCCGCTTGCCGCCCTTCGCTGCCTCCATGACAAGATTGACCGCATCCCTGAGAACGGGGACCCCGACGGCGGTTGACTGTGCGTCAACGACCGTCAGCTCGGGTGTGCTCACGCCTGCCCGCGCATGGCAGCGAACGACCCCGAGGACGTCCGCCTCGGCGACAAGGACGTCCGCGCTCGCAAGCGCCTCGACGGCGCGCAGGGTCAGCAGTCCCGGATCGCCGGGGCCAGCGCCCAGGAAGGTGACGTGCCCGTGGGCGGACACGGCCGGAAAGTCGGATGCGGCGGGGCCGGTGGGGCTCAAAGTGCTCGCTCCCCGATAAGACCGGCCGCACCCTTGGCGAGCATCTCGGCCGCGAGTTCGCGACCGAGCGCCGCCGCGTCGTCCTGCGACGTGGGAACGGGACCGGTGGTGGACATCTGCACCAGCGAGGAACCGTCGGTGGAACCGACGACACCGCGCAGGCGCAGTTCGTTGACAGCCTGCCCGTCGCTCTGGAGGTCCGCCAGCGCACCCACGGGTGCGGAGCAACCGGCCTCCAGGGCGGCGAGCAGGGCACGCTCGGCGGTCACGGCGGCCCGGGTGTACGGGTCGTCGAGCTCTCCGAGCGCGGCGACGAGGTCGGCGCTGCCGACAGCGCACTCGATCGCCAGTGCTCCCTGGCCGGGAGCGGGCAGGAGGGTGTCGGGCGACAGGAAGTCGGTCGCCTCACCGGTCCGGCCGAGGCGGCTGAGCCCGGCCGCGGCGAGTACCACCGCGTCCAGCTCCCCGCTTCGCACAAACCCGATACGCGTGTCGACGTTGCCCCGGATCGGCACCGTCTCGATGTCGAGGCCGTGGCTGCGGGCGTACGCGTTGAGCTGCGCCATGCGGCGCGGCGAGCCGGTGCCGATGCGGGCACCGGACGGCAACTGCCCGAGGGTCAGCCCGTCCCGCGCCACCAGTACGTCGCGCGGGTCCTCGCGCACCGGTACGGCGGCCAGGACGAGGCCCTCGTGCGGAGTGGTCGGCAGGTCCTTGAGCGAGTGGACGGCGAAGTCCACGTCGCCGCGCAGCAGCGCCTCGCGCAGCGCGGCGACGAACACACCGGTGCCGCCGATCTGCGAGAGGTGCTCGCGCGAGACGTCGCCGTAGGTGGTGACCTCGACGAGCTCGACGGCCCGCCCGGTCACCTCGCTGACCGCGTCGGCGACCAGGCCGGACTGAGCCATGGCGAGCTTGCTGCGCCGGGTGCCCAGCCTCAGCGGCTTGGCGGCATCCGTGCCCAGGGGTGAGTTGTCGGTCATGACCGCCCTCGATTCGGGTCGTTCAGGTCTGCCCGGGAGACGGCGGCGACCGTCTGCGGGTCGAGGTCGAAGAGTTCTCGGAGCGCGTCGGCGTACCCGGCGCCGCCGGGCTCGCTGGCGAGTTGCTTGACCCGCACGGTGGGCGCGTGCAGGAGCTTGTCGACGACGCGGCGCACGGTCTGCGTGATCTCGGCGCGCTGCTTCGTGTCCAGGCCGGGGAGGCGCCCGTCGAGCCGGGCGATCTCGCCCGCGACCACGTCGGCGGCCATCGCGCGCAGCGCGACGACGGTCGGGGTGATGTGGGCGGCCCGCTGAGCGGCACCGAAAGCGGCCACCTCGTCGGCGACGATGGCGCGCACCTGGTCCACGTCGGAGGCCATCGGGGCGTCCGCGGATACCTCGGCGAGCGACTCGATGTCGACGAGGCGCACCCCGTCGAGGTGACCGGCGGCGCCGTCGATGTCACGCGGCATGGCGAGGTCGAGCAGGGCGAGGCGGACGGGAGCGTCGCTCCGGGCGGACGCGGTGGACCGGCGAACGGTCTGCCGCACCGCGCCGTCGGCACCGTTCTCGACCTGGGCGGCGTGCCGGTCGGACTCGGTGGACGGCCGGGGGACCCACGCTCCGGACGACACCCCCTGGAGCGGCTTGTGCTCCGGCTCGGGCGCCGCCTCGTGCTCCGGCTCACGCGAGGCCGCGGTCTCGTGCTCCGGCTCGTAGGGCAGGCCGAGCGCCCCGGCGATGGCCTCGGCGGTCAGCACCAGACCCGTCGCGCCGGTGCACGAGACGACGAGGTCGGCACGTGTCAGTTCGTCGGGGACCGCGGCCATCTCCACGGCGCGCGCGGCCACTCCGGTGCCGCCGGGCTGAGCCAGGATCTCGACGAGCCGGTCGGCACGGGCCCGGGTCCGGTTGGCGACGGCGATCTCGGCGACCCCGGTACGGGCCAGGGTGGCGGCGGCCAGCGAGGACATCGATCCGGCGCCGATCACGAGGGCGCGCTTGCCCCGGGCCCATGCGGAGACGTCCTCGCCCGCCGCGAGCTGTTCGAGACCGAAGGTGACGAGCGACTGCCCCGCCCGGTCGATCCCGGTCTCGCTGTGGGCGCGCTTGCCGACCCGCAGCGCCTGCTGGAACAGGTCGTTCAGCAGCCGGCCCGCGGTGTGGAGCTCCTGGCCCCGCGCCAGCGCGTCCTTGATCTGGCCGAGGATCTGCCCCTCGCCGACGACCATCGAGTCCAGCCCGCACGCCACCGAGAAGAGGTGGTGGACGGCCCGGTCCTCGTAGTGCACATAGAGATATGGAGTGAGTTCGTCCAGACCCACGCCGCTGTGCTGGGCGAGGAGGGTGGACAGCTCGGCGACGCCCGCGTGGAACTTGTCCACGTCGGCGTACAGCTCGATGCGGTTGCAGGTGGCCAGCGCGGCGGCCTCGACCGCGGGCTCCGCGGCGAGAGTGTCCTGAAGGAGCTTGGCCTGCGTCTCACTCGCCAGCGAGGCCCGTTCCAGCACGGAGACGGGGGCGCTGCGGTGGCTCAGCCCTACGACGAGAAGACTCATGCCGGCATCACGGCGGGCATGTCCCCGTCAGGTCCCTTACGGCCTTCGGCGGCCGGACGCACCGGCGCCGCTTCCGCCTCCCGCAGGGGCGGCACGACCACGTCCTGGGCGACCCCGGCGGTGCCCTGACCGGCCTCGCCCGTGTCGTCGACCGACTTGCGCTGCTCGTGGAAGGCGAGGATCTGGAGCTCGATGGAGAGGTCCACCTTGCGGACGTCGACACCGTCGGGCACGGAGAGCACCGTCGGCGCGAAGTTCAGGATGGAAGTGACGCCCGCGGCGACGAGCCGGTCGCAGACCTGCTGCGCGGCACCGGCCGGAGTCGAGATGACGCCGATCGAGACCCCGTTGTCCCGGACGATCGTCTCCAGGTCGTCGGCGTGCTGCACGGGGATTCCGGCGACGGGTGTCCCGGTCAGCCCGGGATCGGCGTCGATCAGGGCGGCGACCCGGAAACCACGGGAGGCGAAGCCGCCGTAGTTGGCGAGCGCGGCGCCGAGGTTACCGATGCCGACGATCACGACCGGCCAGTCCTGGGTCAGCCCGAGCTCGCGGGAGATCTGGTAGACGAGATACTCGACGTCGTACCCGACCCCGCGCGTCCCGTAGGAGCCCAGGTAGCTGAAGTCCTTGCGCAGCTTGGCGGAGTTGACCCCCGCCGCCGCGGCGAGTTCCTCGGACGAAACCGTGGGGACCGAGCGCTCGGAGAGCGCGGTCAACGCGCGCAGATACAGCGGAAGCCGGGCGACGGTGGCCTCGGGAATTCCTCGGCTACGGGTCGCCGGTCGGTGAGTTCGGCCAGTTGCCACGGTGCTCCTGCGGGATGAGCGGGGCTGTAGGCGGCCGTGTTTCGCATGACCGCCCCGTCGAATGCAGGCTATGTCTTTGTGAACGTGTGCACAAAGATAGTGTCCGTTTTGTCCGGTCAACGTGACCGGGGTCACGCACTTTCGTCGCGCGATCCCGGAACCGGGGACGGCGTCAATCCGTTGCAGACCCGAAGGGGGCAAAGCGGCACACACTCCTCACTACCACTCCCCCGAGACCACTCAAAACGCCCATGATGGTAACCGGGTTTCACTCACGAACCCAGTGCGTCGCGCAGCCTCCCCGGGTCCACCCGCCAGAACGTGTGCTGTTCGCCGTCGATCAGGACGACCGGGATCTGCTCCCAGTACGCACGGTGCAGCGCCTCGTCCTGCGTGATGTCCTTCTCCTCCCAGGAGGCGCCGGTCTGCGCGCACACCTCCCGCACCACCTCCCTCGCGTCGTCGCAGAGGTGACACCCCGGCTTGCCCACGAGGGTCACCGTCCGGTCGGCGGGGTTCTTCTTCGTACGTCGGAACATCGCGCTCATGCACTCATTCTGCGCCGCACCACCACGCCGTCCCGCCCGGCATGCCGTCCGGCGCCCCGCCCCGCATCGCACCCTTGCGTCTCCCGGAACCCCTTGCGTCTCCCGGAACGCGGACCACGCCCCGCCTCGGTCCGTCCACGCCCCACCCCTCCGTCGACGAAGCGACGGTCAAAGAGTTCACGGCACGGCATCCCCGCAGGCCGGGAAGGGTCGAAGCACATGGCTATGCTCACGACATGGCCGCTCTTGGATGGCTCACACCCCGTAGACGACCGGCGACAGCACGGAGCGTGCTGGCAGGCGAGGCCGCAGCCGAGGCTGCGCGGAAGTCCGCCCTGCGCAGCGAACACCCCGACGACGACCGGCCCTCCGCCACCACCGCCCCCGAATCCCCCGAAATCGCCGAGGCTCCGGACACCGGCCGTGCGAAAACGGCGAAGAACGCGAAGTACGCGAAGACCGCCGAGAAGCAGAAGAGCGCGGAGAAGGCCAAGAGGAAGGAAAAGGAACAGGAAAAGGGGAAGGAGAAAGTCGCGGGCAAGGAGAAGAAGCCCGAGGAACCCCCCTTCCCCGTCGCCGGTGACGACCGGGCCGCCGCCTTCTTCGACCTGGACAACACCGTCATGCAGGGCGCGGCGCTCTTCCACTTCGGCCGCGGCCTGTACAAGCGCAAGTTCTTCCAGCGCCGCGAACTGGCCCGTTTCGCCTGGCAGCAGGCATGGTTCAGGCTGGCCGGCGTCGAAGACCCGGACCACATGCAGGACGCCCGCGACAGCGCCCTGTCCATCGTCAAGGGCCACCCCGTCTCCGAACTGATGGCGATCGGCGAGGAGATCTACGACGAGTACATGGCCGACCGCATCTGGCCCGGCACCCGCGCCCTCGCCCAGGCCCACCTGGACGCCGGTCAACGGGTCTGGCTGGTCACCGCCGCCCCCGTGGAGACGGCCACGATCATCGCCCGGCGCCTCGGCCTGACCGGCGCGCTCGGCACGGTCGCCGAATCCGTCGACGGCGTCTACACCGGCCGCCTGGTCGGCGAACCGCTGCACGGGCCCGCCAAGGCAGAGGCGGTCCGCGCCCTGGCCGCCGCCGAGGGCCTCGACCTCGACCGCTGCGCCGCGTACAGCGACTCGCACAACGACATCCCGATGCTGTCCCTGGTCGGGCATCCGTACGCGATCAACCCGGACGCCAAGCTCCGCAGGCACGCCCGCGCCCGCGACTGGCGGCTGCGGGACTACCGGACGGGCCGCAAGGCGGCCAAGGTCGGCATCCCGGCCGCGGCCGGGGTCGGCGCCCTCGCGGGCGGCACGGCCGCGGCCGTCGCGCTGCACCGTCGCCGCCGCTGACACCGACGCGCCCGGACGGCCACCGCCCCGCCTTTCGCCGAACCGCCCACCGGCCGCACAGCCGTTCGTCGCTCATCGAATCGTTCACCGCCCGTCGGGCAGCGCCCGGCGGCGCCCGGACACGGCCCGATCGGGATTCCTTGCCCACCGACTCGGCCACAACGTTTCGCCACGCAGGCAAATCACGAAGTAATCCGATCAATAACCGGTCACGATGTGCTACTTGATGCGTCGATTACTAGTTACAGAAGCGACGTAATCGATGATTTGAGCAACTGGGTGTAGCACTGTCTGTACGAAGCGTTATTCTCCTCAGACGCATTCCGGAACCCCTGACTCACTACGACGAGTGAGGGTTTCGCACTGCACGTGATGGAAGCTCTGCCTCTGGGAGTCCCGTGTACCCACACGTCGGGGTTGACGCCTCGGGCCTGGCTACGCTGCGCGCATCGGTCGCCAACCTCTTGCGCGGCTTCGTCCCCACCGCGTACGCCGTACCCGCATTCGCCGCCTCCGCGCCTGTCGGCCCCTGCTACGCCATGGCCGAACGCGGTGCGGCGGTCGGAAGACGCGGCGGCCGCGGCGCAACAACCACGTCCACCGTCCGCCGTCCCACCGCCGACAGCGACAGCGCGCGCATGATGGAACTCGTCGAGCGCGCGCAGGCCGGCGAGGCCGAAGCCTTCGGCCGCCTCTACGACCAGTACAGCGACACCGTCTACCGCTACATCTACTACCGCGTGGGCGGCAAGGCCACGGCGGAGGATCTGACCAGTGAGACGTTCCTGCGCGCCCTGCGCCGCATCTCGACGTTCACCTGGCAGGGCCGCGACTTCGGCGCCTGGCTGGTCACGATCGCCCGCAACCTCGTCGCCGACCACTTCAAGTCCAGCCGCTTCCGCCTGGAGGTGACCACCGGCGAGATGCTCGACGCCAACGAGGTCGAGCGCAGCCCGGAGGACTCCGTCCTGGAATCCCTCTCCAACGCCGCCCTGCTCCAGGCCGTGCGGCGGCTCAACCCGCAGCAGCAGGAGTGCGTGACCCTCCGCTTCCTCCAGGGCCTCTCGGTCGCCGAGACCGCCCGCGTCATGGGGAAGAACGAGGGCGCGATCAAGACCCTGCAGTACCGCGCCGTCCGCACCCTGGCCCGGCTCCTGCCGGACGACGCCCGCTGAGCAGCCCTCCTCCCCTCCCCGGCCGCACGGCCCCGACCGACCGCACAGTCCCGAACAAGCACTCCCCGGCCGAACCATCACGGCATCACCGTCCCGGACGCGCCCTCCCGATCGACCGGCCGCCCATGCGGCCGACCACGGCCCGATCACCCTCCCCCGACCGGTCACCCCGGCCCTGCCGACCCCGCCACGTCACTCACGGCGAAACCTTCCTCACCCAAAGTCCGGTCACTCTTCTTGCGTAACCCCTGTGCCGCGCCTCTCGTTGTGTCGGTTGCAGGCCCCCTGTCGTCACCCATGTCCGCTGACACTCACTCATTCGTGTGGAAGCGCTCAAGGTGTACAACCTTCCGGACACCCAGGGGAGTCGACCGTCATGACGAGAGGAGGTGCCGCCAGTGATCGCACACGTTTCGGCCCACCGGCGGGCGAACGCCTTCGCCCAGGCCCTGGAGGAGCAGCCGCCCCACGACGAGGCGGCCGCACAGTCCGAGGAAGCGGCCGAACCGGCCGGCCACGGACCGCTGTTGGCCCTGGCGAACGGCCTCGGTGAGCTACCGCGGCCGGAGTTGGATCCCGAAGTCAAAATGGTGCAGCGAGCCCAGCTCGTCGCCGCCATGGAGGCCATGCTCGCCGAGGGCGGCGCGTCCGCGGGCCCTACGGTGCCCGAGCAGCGCACGAAGGGCGCCCACCGGGCCTCCGCGCTCCGGAAACTGCGTCCGCGTTCACGCTGGTCGAAGGGGCTCGCGGCCGGCGGCCTCACCGTCGGTGTCGCGGCGGGGGCCTTCGGCGGAGTGGCCGCTGCCAGTTCCGACGCCCTCCCGGGTGATTCGCTGTACGGGCTCAAGCGCGGCATGGAGGACATCCACCTCGGGCTGGCCAGCGGCGACGCCGACCGCGGCGAGGTCTACCTCGACCAGGCGTCGACCCGGCTGAGCGAAGCCCGCCGCCTGATGGAACGTGCCCGTTCCGGCGACCTCGACCACGAACAGCTCGGTGAGATCCGGCGCACGCTCAACGGCATGACGCACGACGCCACCGAAGGCCACCGGCTGCTCCGCGCGGCCTACCAGCAGGACGGCGCCATCGGCCCGATCCAGGCCCTGGATTCCTTCTCCCGTTCGCACCGCGGGAGCTGGAGCAGCCTGCGCGACCGGCTGCCGCTTCAACTGACCGACATCGGCGACCAGGTCAGCTCGGTGTTCGACGCCATAGACGAGGAAGTCGGGCCGCTCCAGTCGCTACTGCCCCGCAGCCCGGACAGGGACGACGACGCGAAGCGGTCCGACTCCGGGGAACGGGACACCGCCCCGTCGCGTACGGGCGCGACCACGCCCTCCGCGCCGGACGCCTCCCACAGTCGTACGGGCGACAGCGCCACGCCCCACCCGTCCGGCGGCTCCGGCAGCGCCACGTCCGACGGCCTGCTCTCCGGTGGCACGGACGGACTGTTCGGCACCCAGCCGCCGGGCAGCGACCCGTCCACCGGCGACCGGGTCAGCCCGCCGCCGTCCCCGGACGTCACGCTGCCCCCGCTCCTGCCCGGGCTGCTCCCCGGCCTGGGGATCGACAGCGAGCACGTGGACGAGTGACCCGTCAGCCATCCTTCGATCGTCGGCCGTCCCGAGCCGGTCCGGCGATCGAGGGGTGAGCCGCCGGAAGGCTCCGGCGGAAGAACCCGTCAGAAGAACACCGACCTCCGGTGCACCAGCAGCTTGTACAAGGTGTGCTGAATCTGCTCACGCACCTGATCCGTCAGGTTGAACATCAGCATCGGGTCGTCCGCCGCCTCCACCGGATACCCGCTCGTGGAGATCGGTTCCCCGAACTGGATCGTCCACTTCGTCGGCAGCGGCACCGCCCCCAGCGGGCCCAGCCAGGGGAACGTCGGCGTGATCGGGAAGTACGGAAACCCGAGCAGCCGGGCCAGCGTCCGGGAGTTGCCGATCATCGGATAGATCTCCTCAGCGCCCACGATCGAGCACGGAATGATCGGCACGCCTGCCCGCAAGGCCGTGGAGACAAAACCACCCCGGCCGAAGCGCTGAAGCTTGTACCGCTCGCCGAACGGCTTGCCGATGCCCTTGAAACCCTCCGGCATCACCCCGACGATCTCGCCCCGCCCCAGCAGCCGCTCCGCGTCCTCCGTGCATGCCAGCGTGTGACCGGCCTTCCGGGCCAGCTCGCTCACCACGGGCAGTACGAAGACGAGATCGGCGGCGAGCAACCGTAGATGCCGCCCCGCCGGATGATTGTCGTGCACGGCGACCTGGAGCATGAGCGCGTCGAGCGGCAGCGTGCCCGAGTGGTTGGACACGATGAGCGCGCCGCCGTCCGACGGGATGTTCTCGATGCCCTTCACCTCGACCCGGAAGTACTTCTCGTACAACGGCCGCAGCATCGACATGAGGACCTGGTCGGTCAGTTCCTCGTCGTACCCGAACTCGTCGACGTCGTACTCGCCGGTGACCCGCCGTCGCAGGAACGCGAGCCCGGCGGCGATCCGCCGCTCCCAGCCGTCTGCGTTCTCCCGCGCCTGCCCGGCCTCCCGGGCCTCCTCCCACGGCGACTCGGCGTCCTGCTGCCCCGGCAGGGCACTGACGGCCGCGGTGCCGGGCACGGAGGCCGCGGTGGGCCGGCGTCGCGCGGAGCGCGGTGGGCCGCCCGACCGCGAACGGTCGTCGTCGAACGGAATGACCTTGGCATCCGCCATCGTCGATGCGCTCCTCTACTGCCTGCCGGCGCTGGGGGTCGGGGATGTGCAGCCCGCCCCGGTGATCCGCGGTGACTCGCCCGCAGCCCCGATGAATGGTGCGGCTGCCAGCCTGTCGATCGCCCGCCCCACCACCTCCGGCGGCAGCAGCCCGGACCCCTGACCGCGCGCGAACTCCGCGAACGTCTCCGCGGTGGTGAACCCCGGGTGGAAGCCCAGGGTCTCGCGCATCTGGACGGTCGAGACCACCCGGCCGTGCGTCAGCAGCCGGATCTGCTCCGGCGAGAAGTCCGTCATGCCGACCCGGCGCAGGGCCTGACCGACCCAGGTGACGGCGGGCAGCAGCAACGGCATCGTCGGCCGCCCCAGCCGCCGCGCGCACTGCGAGAGCAGCAGCACCCCGTCCCCGGCGATGTTGAAGGTGCCGCTGTTCAGCGTCCCGCGCCTCGGCTCCCGCGAGGCGATGCCCAGGACGTCGACGACATCGTCCTCGTGCACGAACTGGAGTCTCGGGTCGTACCCGAACACCGTCGGCAGAACGGGCAGCGACAGATAGTCGGCGAGCGGCGAATCCGCCTCCGGCCCCAGGATGTTCGCGAACCTGAGCACGCACACCGCGACGTCCGGCCGACGGCGCGCGAAGCCCCGCACGTACCCCTCGACCTCCACCACGTCCTTCGCGAAACCCCCGCTGGGCAGGGACTTGGGCGGAGTCGTCTCACCGAAGACCGCCGGATCGCGAGGCGCGGAACCGTACACGTTCGTACTGGACTTGACCACCAGCCGCCGTACGCCCGGCGCCTTCTGGCAGGCCCCCAGCAGCTGCATCGTGCCGATGACGTTGGTCTCCTTGACCGCCGTCCGCCCGCCCGTACCGGCCGACTTCGCGGAGACGTCCAGATGGACGACCGTGTCGACCGCGTGCTCCGCGAGAACCCTCGCGATCGTGGGCCGACGGATGTCCGCCGTCACGAACCGGGCGTCGCCCAGCGAGTGCCCGGGCGCGACCGCGTCGACGGCGATCACCCGGTCCACCTCCGGGTCACGCTGGATGCGCCGCACGAAACGGCCGCCGAGCTGCCGGGCCGCTCCCGTGACCAGCACGACCTTTCCCAAGATCAGCGCCTTCCGTCGAAAGGTTTCACCTGGCCGTCACCGTAGCGGGTGGACGCCGCCCCGCGGCGCCCTCGCGGCGGGCTTCCCCCGACGGTTGGCCCGAATGCGGGTACCTCTCCCCAACGCGCCGCAGCCCTCCCGTCATTTCGACGGGAGGGCTGCGGAATCACGAACCGCGTTCGCTTACTTCTTGTTGCGACGCTGAACGCGCGTGCGCTTGAGCAGCTTGCGGTGCTTCTTCTTGGCCATCCGCTTGCGCCGCTTCTTGATAACAGAGCCCACGACTACCCTCGCTCACTTCTCGGAACATCCCCACGCCAGCGGGGATCGGTGCGGGGCGTCTGGGCCCACACGACCTACGTCGGCCTAGCCTACCCGCCACCGAGTGAGGGACGTAATCCGAGGCGAATATCAGGTGGACTCCGCCCCGATATCAGGCGGATTCCACCCCCACGAAGGACTCGCGGAGATACTCGTGAACCGCTTGCTCCGGGACCCGGAAGGACCTGCCCACCCGGATCGCCGGCAGATGACCACTGTGCACCAAACGGTACACGGTCATCTTCGACACCCTCATGACCGCGGCGACTTCCGCCACGGTCAGAAACTTGACCTCATTGAGAGGCCTTTCGCTGCCAGCAGCCATGACCCACCTGTACCTTCCGCACGAGACGCGCACCGGCTTCCCCTCCGGTGACTCTTCGTCGTTGTGCGCTCACTCCCCAGATTAGGGGCGGGTGATGCGAGTGGGGAAGAGGAGAGGTGATCGGCCGCCTACTGTGACAGACACGCCCGATCGAGTACATGGCGAGTGAGCAGCAGGGAGGCGGCGGACCGCACGGCGTCGTCGAGCGACACGGCGAAACCGACACCCTCCCCCAGGGCCTCCCCGACGAACAGCGCGGAGTCGTCCGTGTCCGTCGGCCCGATCGCCTCGATGCCCGGCTGACCTGCCCCGCAGACCCACCCGTAGTCCCCCACGACCAGCCCGGGGAGCCGCCCGTCGCTCGCCGCGGCCACGTCCAGGACGACCCGTACCGACAGCGGCGAGTGGGTGTGTGCGCCGGTGCCGTCGCCGGGATTCCGCGCGCCCGGCTCGCGCACCATCGCGACCCCTCGTACGTAATCGAGGCGGCTGGTGCGTACGCCGAACCGGGTCGTTATGTCGATACATCGCCCCTGCGCGGGAGTGAGGACGGGACATCCCACCGCCGACGCGGCGTCTGCCAGCGCTGCGTAGAAACCGAGCAGCCGGTGCGGGTGCCCCGTCTCGAACAGCACCGGCGACCGCCGCGACACGGCCTTCGACAACCGCCCGGCGAACGCCTCCAGCCCCGCCAGGGTCCGCATCGGATCGATCATGTCGGGGCCCGGGACGAGAACGGGGTCGTCGCAGACCCCGCACTTGTCAGTCATCAGACGAAGAAGGTCGGGCTCGTCCCCATTCCCCTCGGGGGAAAGGCCGAGCGTCATGCGCGGATCCCGGGCCGCGAAGAGCCGATAGCTCCGCAGGCTCGCCTCCCACGTCGTGGCCACGGGCCCGGCCAGCCGTGCCCTCGGCAGATGCGCACGCAGCGCTCCGGTGCTCGACACCCCGCCGATGCTTGCGCAACCACCCGAAAGGGAGGCCAAAAACCGGGCGAAGCACCACGGTTGGCGTAACGGGCCTCGATCGCGTACGACAACGCCCGTACGCGGCGCGGGGAGACGCGGTCTCAGGCCAGCAGCCCCCGCAGCGGGAACGCCGCCCGCCGGGTCGCCAGCACCGCCTGGTCGAGCCGGTCCGCCGGGTCGTACCCTTCCTCCCACGGCCTCCAGGAGGGAGCACGCCCGTCCGTCATCCGGGCCGGCCCCCACCGCCGTGTCCTGGCATAGACCTCGTCCCGCCATGAGGACGGGATCACCGACCCGGGGTCCACCGGTGCGTGCGCAGCGATCCCCACCAGATGCGCCCAGGACCGCGGCACCACGTCGACCACCTCGTATCCGCCGCCTCCGAGCGCGATCCAGCGCCCGCCTTCCGCGTGGGCGTGGGCGAGGTCGTGACAGGCCGCCATCACCGCACGCTGAGCGTCCAGCGACACCGCGAAGTGGGCGAGCGGGTCCTCGAAGTGCGTGTCGGCCCCGTGCTGGGTGACCAGGACCTGCGGCCGGAAGTCCGCCATCAGCTCCGGCACCACCGCGTGGAACGCGCGCAGCCAGCCCGCGTCGCCGGTGCCGGCGGGCAGCGCCACGTTCACCGCGCTGCCCTCGCCCGCCCCGGTGCCGGTCTCCTGCGGCCAGCCGGTCTGCGGAAAGAGGGTGCGCGGGTGCTCGTGCAGCGACACGGTCAGGACCCGCGGGTCCTCGCCGAACGCCGCCTGCACCCCGTCGCCGTGGTGCACGTCCACATCGACGTACGCGACCCGTTCGGCGCCCAGTTCCAGCATCCGCGCGATGGCGAGCGCCGCGTCGTTGTAGACGCAGAACCCGGCCGCGCCGCCCGGCATGGCGTGGTGCAGCCCGCCGGCGAAGTTCACGGCGTGCGTGGTGTCGCCGCGCCACACCGCCTCGGCCGCGGCCACCGACTGCCCGGCAATCAGAGCCGAGACCTCGTGCATCCCCCTGAACGCGGGGTCGTCGACCGTCCCGAGCCCGTAGCGCTGATCGGCCCGCTCCGGATCGGCGGAGGCCGCGCGCACGGCCGCCACGTAGTCCTCGCGGTGCACCAGGCGCAGCGTCGAGTCCCCGGCGGGCCTGGCCGCCACCACGTCCACCGCGCGGTCGAGACCCAGTGCCCGCACCAGCCCCATCGTCAGCGCGAGTCGCACGGGGTCCATCGGGTGGCCTTCCCCGAAGTCGTATCCCGTGACTGCGTCATCCCACATCAGCTGTGTGCGGCCGCTCATGCCCGCCACCGTATCGGGCGGGTGGCGTGTCGAACGACTTGGCGTACGCGAGCGTCGCCAGCACCAGCACCATCGGCACGAGCATCGCCCCGCGGTAGCTCCACGCGTCCCCCAGCACGCCCACGAGCGGCGAACCGATCAGGAATCCCACGTAGTTGAAGACGTTGAGCCGCGCGATGGCCTTCTCGCTCGCGCCCGGGAACATCCGCCCGGCGGCGACGAACGTCTGCGGCATGACCACGCACAGCCCGAACCCCAACATCATGAACCCGAGCATCCCCACCCATGCCCCGCCCGCCCCCGCGACCACGGCGAACCCGGCGGCCGCCAGCACGCTCCCGAACCGCACCACGGCCACGGTGCCGAACCGCCGCACCCCGAAGTCACCGACGGCCCGTCCCAGCAGCGTCGTCACCATGTAGACGTTGTACGGAACGGTCGACAGCTGCTCCGAACTCCCCAGCACGTCGTGCAGGTACTTGGCGCTCCAGTTGGAGACCGTCGAGTCTCCGATGTACGCGAAGCTCATCACCAGACAGAGCGGCATCAACAGCTTGAAGGAGACCGAGGCACCGCCCTTGCCCTGCTCCTCCTCCCGCCCCGAGGCGGCCGTCCCGCCCTCGACGTACCAGCGGCTCCCGATGAACGCGGCGGGCAGCAGCACGACGACGGCCGAGAAGTACGACATCAGCAGCGAGAGGTTCCAGTGAGCCCCGGCCCACGCCATCGACGCCCCGGCGATCCCGCCCAGGCTGTACGCCGCATGGAACCCGAGCATGATGGAACGCCCGTAAGCCCGTTGGAGACCGACCCCGATCATGTTCATGGAGGCGTCGAGCGCCCCGACGGCGAGCCCGAACATCCCGAGCGCCAGCGCCGCTTCCCACAGCGTGTCACCTGCTGCGGCGGCGAGCAGCGCGAGCATCACCAGGGGCTGCGCCCACCTCAGTACGATGCCCGGCCGCACCCGTGCGACCACCTTCTCGGTGACCACGCTGCCCACACCGGCGAGGATCGGCACCGCGGCCAGAAACACCGGCAGCAGCCCGTCGGATATTCCATACCGGTCCTGGATCGCGGGTATCCGTGTCACGAGCAGAGCGAACGTCACTCCCTGCGCGAAGAAGCTCAGCGTGAGGGAGGCCCTGCCGTGCCGCAGGCGCACTTCTGTCATGGCCACAGTCATGGTCGCGAGCGTAGGGCCGGTCTCTACCCGTGGGTAGAGAGATCACGTGAGCATGTCCCGCAGTTGACTCATGTCGGAGAAGAAGCCCGTCACCCCGGCGAGCCGGTCCGCCGGCATCATCGACGTGAACCCGTACACGTCCATCCCCGCGGCCCGCGCCGCCTGAACGCCGAGCGGGCTGTCCTCGATGACGACGCACCGCTCGGGGGCGAAGCCCATCCGTTCGGCGGCGTGCAGGAACAGGTCGGGCGCCGGCTTGCCGCGGCCGACATCGTCCACGCTGAAGATCCAGTCCTCTTCGAACCACTGATCCAGCCCGGTCTTGCGGTGCCCGACCCGGATCCGCTCGTGGCTGCTGGACGACGCCACGCAGTAGGCCACCCCGTCGGCGACGAGCCCCGCCAGCACGTCCTCGACGCCCGGCACCGGCTCCAGCTCCTGGCGGAACGCCGCGAAAACGCGCGAGTGAAACGCCTCGTCGAAGTCGTCGGGCAGCTTCTCCCCCGTTCTTTCCTCGACGAGATCGTGCACGCGGTGCACGGCGGCCCCCATGTAGTCCCGAAGGCTTTCCTGGTACGAGGTGGGGTGGCCGAGTTCGGTGAGGTACTCGGCCAGGACCGTGTTGGAGATCGGCTCGCTGTCCACGAGCACCCCGTCGTTGTCGAAGATGACCAGTTCGTAGCGCATGGTCCGAGACTAGACGCTCTGAACGCGAGAAAGCCCCGCACCACAAGGGTGCGGGGCTTCCCCACAAAAACTGTTCGGCGGCGACCTACTCTCCCACAGGGTCCCCCCTGCAGT